>JADGOQ010000019.1 GCA_017882885.1 Actinomycetales bacterium
GAGACGAACGGCCCCGAGGTCGCTGTCGCGGGCGGCCCTGATCGCGTCGACCGCGCTCCCGAGGGACAGCGCCACCGCCGCGTCCGCGAGCGGCCCGAGGTGGGCGGCCACGGCGGTCTCCCAGCCGTCGGCCACATGCAGGCGCTGCGGCAGCGAGCCGTCGAGCCCGGGGGCGCCGGCGGCCAGCATCTCCCCGGTGGCGTCCGTGCGGCGCAGCGAGAGCGCCAGTGCCTCGTATCGGGTGGCGGCGGCGGCGTGGGCGGACTTGGCCGCGCGCTCGCGCTCCTGCAGGGCACGCAGGGCCTCCTGGGCGGCGTCATGGGCGGCGAGGGCGGCCTCGTGGGCCTCGTCCAGGCCCTCCTCGCCCTCCTGGGCGCCCGCGACCTGCTGTTCCAGAACGGTGAAGTCGCGTTCCGCCTCCGCGGCACGGCGGCGGGCGGAGTCCAGCGCCTCACGGGTGCGGCCGAGTTCGGACTCGGCTGCTTCCAGCCGAGAGCGCCGCGCCGCGACCTGGCCGCTGAGGCGCGCCAGGCCCTCACGCCGGTCCGCGAGACCACGGTTGACCGCGGCGAGCCGGTGCTCGGCCGCCCGTTCGGTGTCCTCGGCGGCGCTCCTGCCGGTGACCGCGTCGGCGAGTCGCGCCCGGGCACCCTCCGCGAGGGCGCGCAGGCCCTGCTCCTCCTCCCGCGCCGCACTCGCCCGTGCGTCGAGGAGGTCCGGCTCCTCGCCGGGGCGTTGCTGCGCGGGGGTTCCGAGGTGGCGCACACGCTCGCCGGCGAGCGTGTGCACGGAGGTCAGCCGCTCGCGCAGGGAGGAGAGGGCGTAGTAGGTCTCGGTGGCCTCCCGCAGGGCGGGCGCGAGGGCGGAGGCATCCGACTCGGCCGCCGCGAGGGAGACCCGGAGCTGGTTCGCCCGTTCCTCGGCCTCCCGCTTCCGGCCGAGGTGGGTGGCCTCGTCCGCCCGGCCGGAGCTCAGCCGCGCCTGCGCCTGCACCAGGTCGTCCGCGAGCAGGCGCGCGCGGGCGTCACGGACGTCGGACTGGATGGCGGCGGCACGCCGGGCCACGTCGGCCTGCCGGGCGAGCGGCCCGAGCTGGCGGCGGATCTCCGTGGACAGGTCGGTGGCGCGCTGGAGGTTGGCCGCCATTGCCTCAAGCTTGCGCAGCGCCTTCTCCTTGCGCCGGCGGTGCTTCAGCACGCCCGCGGCCTCCTCGATGAAGCCGCGCCGCTCCTCCGGGGTTGCCGACAGGACGGCGTCCAGCTGGCCCTGCCCCACGATCACGTGCATCTCGCGGCCCATGCCGGTGTCCGAGAGGAGCTCCTGGATGTCCAGCAGGCGGCACTGGGCTCCGTTGATGGCGTACTCGGAGCCCCCGTTGCGGAAGAGGGTGCGCGAGATCGTCACCTCGGAGTACGCGATGGGCAGCGCCCCGTCGGTGTTGTCGATCGTGAGCGAGACCTCGGCCCTGCCCAGCGGCGCACGGGTGGAGGTGCCGGCGAAGATCACGTCGGCCATGGCCCCGCCGCGCAGCGACTTGGCGCCCTGTTCCCCCATGACCCAGGCGAGGGCGTCCACGACGTTCGACTTGCCGGAGCCGTTCGGTCCCACCACGCAGGTGATGCCGGGCTCGAGGTGCAGTGTCGTGGCCGATGCGAAGGACTTGAAGCCTCGCAGCGTCAACGTCCGTAGGTGCACCCGTTCACACTAGCGCGAACACCTTGCCCGAACGCCACGGCGCGGCGCGCGGACCCGCGCCGCCGCGGGCGGGCGGCCGCGGCAGGTCAGAGTCCGGGGAACCAGATCTCGATCTCGCGCGCGGCCGATTGGGCCGAGTCCGAGCCGTGCACGATGTTCTCGATCATCGGCGTGCCCCAGTCGCGCCCGAGGTCCCCGCGGATGGTGCCGGGGGCAGCCGCGGTGGGGTTGGTGACGCCCGCCAGCGAACGGAATCCCTCGACCACCCGGTGGCCCTCGACCACGATCACGGCGATTGGTCCCGACTCCATGTACTCGATGAGGCCGGGGAGGAACGGCTTGCCGGCATGCTCCGCGTAGTGCGTGCCCAGGAGTTCGTCGGTGGCGGTGCGAATGCCCATCGCCACGATGGCGTACCCCTTGGCCTCGATCCGCCTGATGACCTCGCCGATGAGGCCCCGCCGGACGCCGTCCGGCTTCACGATGACGAGCGACCGCTCGATGGTGGTGTTCACTCCCCCAGCCTAGCGGCGTGGTCGAGGTCCACACGGTACCGTTCCGCGCGTTCCCGGTCGATCCGAGGGCCCAGACGCTGCCCGACCACCCAGAGGGCGGCGAACACCACCCCGATGACCACCATGGTGGGCACCGCGAACGACGCGGCGAGGATCACGACCTGGGCGGCCCATCCCAGCGCGTACCCGGCGCGGTTCCGCACCAGCCCTGCCGCGACCACGCAGAGGGCCATGATCGCCCCTGCGGCCAGCCACACGCTGGACGAGGGCGCCAACTCGAGGCCGATGGCCACCGCCGCTGCCAGGAGGACCACGATCGCCTCGCTCACGAGGATCGTCGCACTGAACATCCGCCGCGCCGACGATGGCGGCCTCGGCGGCGTGGGGGACGTGGTCATGCGGTCAAGCGTGCCACATCAGCCGATCGTGAAGCCGGAGGTGACCAGCCGCTCCATGGCGTCCAGCGCCATGGCGGCCTGGGGGCCCTCGGCGGCCAACTCGAACTGTGCGCCCCTGCCCAGGTCGAGGGACATCAGGGAGAGCACGGAGGTCGCATCGGCGCCGTCCACCGTGATGGTGGCGTCGAACTCCGCCGCGAGGTTCGCGAGCCGCGCCGCGGGGCGCGCGTGCAGCCCCACGTCGTTGACGAGCGTCAGCACGCGGGTGAGGGCCGACGACGGCGCCGGACCCCGCACGTCGGGCGCGCGTGCCGCGTCCTCCGCGGCGCGGACCACCGCGTCGAGGCCGCGGCCGATGCGTGCGGCCACCGCGGCGGCGACCGCGCCCTCCACCAGCGGCGCGTCGGCCACGCGGACCGGGGCATCGGCGTCGAACATCTCCCGCGCGGCCTGCGCGGTCATCGTGGCCGACCCGAGGTCCGTGAGCACCACGACCTCGTGCCCGCCCGCGAGGAGCCCGGTGATCGCGGCCAGCACCGCGTCGAACGAGGTGCCGATGCCGCCGTCGCCGGTGCCGCCGGCAGCCCGCAGCGGCACCCCCGCCGCCATCTGGCCGGCCACCTCGACCACCCCCTCGGCAAGCTTCGCCGAGTGGGACACGATGACCAGGCCGACCGTCACGGCAGCGCCTCCGCCGCATCGGCCGCGGCGGCCAGGAGCAGCGCCGAGGACTGCGCCCCGGGATCGCGGTGCCCGGCTGACCGTTCGCCCAGGTAGGAGGCCCGCCCCTTGGTGGCCAACATCGACTCCGTGGCCCGCGCCCCGGCGGCGGCCGCGGCGGCGGCGGCCCGCAGCACACCCGCGGGCGCGGCGCCACCCTCGGCCAGCCCCCGCGCCGCCAGGGCGGCCGGGCTCCAGGCGTCCACCATGGTCTTCTCGCCCACCGTTGCCCTGCCCCGCGCCACGATCCCCTCCAGCGCGGCTGCCAGCACGTCGGCCACCCCCACGCCGTCGAGCTCGCCGGTGGCCGCCTTCGAGGCGCGCAGGAAGGCGGTGCCGTAGAGCGGGCCGGCGGCGCCGCCCACGGTGGACATCAGGGCGGCGGCCACCGTGCGCAGCACCTCGGCGACGTCCCCGAGCGGCGGCTCCAGCCGCGCCACGACGGCGGTGAACCCGCGGTCCATGTTCTCGCCGTGGTCCCCGTCCCCGATCGCGCGGTCCAGTTCGATCAGGTCGATGCGGTTCTCGGACATCGCCCGCTGGGCGCGGCGCATCCAGTCGAGCGCCCACGCGGCGCCAAGCGTGGTTGTCATGGCAACCCCCTACCTGCCGCGGCGCAACGCGGCGGTGTGGACCGGGGCGTCCCAGAGAGCCGTCAGCCCGTCGTCGAGCCGCAGCAGCGTGAGCGAGACGCCCTGCATCTCCAGGGATGTGATGAAATTCCCCACGAGCGAGCGCTCCACGACCACGCCGATGTCCTCGAGCCGCCGGCGCGCGTGGCCGTAGACGATGTACAGCTCGGACTCGGGTGTGCCGCCCATGCCGTTGACGAGGAGCAGCACCCGCTCGCCCGCGCGGACCCGCAGGTCCGCGACGACGGCGTCGAGCAGCTGGTCGGTGATGGCGTCGGCGCCGGCCATGGGCACGCGGTGGCGGCCGGGCTCACCGTGGATGCCGATGCCGATCTCGATCTCGTCCTCGCCGAGGTCGAAGGACGGGCGGCCCGCGTGCGGCACGGTGCATGCCCGCAGCGCCACGCCCATCGTGCGTACGTTGTCGATGACGTGCTGCGCGACGGCGGCCACCCCGTCGAGGTCGTCGCCGCGCTCGGCCGCCGCGCCGGCGATCTTCTCGACCAGCACGGTGCCGGCCACCCCGCGCCGCCCGGCGGTGTACAGCGAGTCCTCCACCGCGACGTCGTCGTTCACGGTGACGGCCCGGACCGTGAGGCCCTCCATCTCGGCCAGCTCGGCCGCCGTCTCGAAGTTGAGTACGTCGCCGGTGTAGTTCTTCACGATGTGGAGCACCCCGGCCCCGCCGTCCACGGCGCGGGTGGCCGCGAGGATCGGGTCCGGCGGCGGTGACGTGAACACCGCTCCCGGGACCGCCGCGTCCAGCATGCCCGCCCCCACGTAGCCGATGTGCAGTGGCTCGTGGCCCGAGCCCCCGCCGGAGACCAGCCCCACCTTCCCCGCGACGGGGGCGTCGGCCCGCACCACGAACATGGGGTCGAACTCGGCCCGCACGATGTCCGCGTGGGCCGCCGCGAAACCCGCGACGGACTCCGCGACCACATCGGCAACGCTGTTGATCAGCTTCTTCACCCCGGGGCTCCTTCGACTCGCACGGCGGGCGTCAGCCACTACTCTGCCCCCTCCAGTCGGCGCATGGGAGGGCTTCGGCGCAACGAGGCGCTGCGGCTCCGAGGTGTGGCGGTGCCCCGAGGTGCGGTCAGGCGTCGGTGCGCCCCAGCAGCGCCCGCGCCTCCGCGGCGAGGACCACCGACCCCGCCACGAGCACGCCCGTGGTGCCCGCGGGATCCCCGTCCCGCTCCGCGAGGCCGGCCGCGGTGTCGATGGCCTCGGCCAGCGAGGGGACGAGGTGGACCCGGTCCGTGTCGAACACGTCCTGGGCGATCTCGTACAGGTCGGCGGCGTCCATCGCCCGCGGCGAGCGCATCTGGGTGATCACCACCTCGTCCAGCAGCGGCTCCAGTTCCGAGAGCATCGCCTCGGCCTGCTTGTCCGCCATGCAGGAGACCACTCCCACGAGGCGGCGGAACACGAAGGACTCCTCGATGGCGGCACGCAGGGCCTCGATGCCGTCCGGGTTGTGGCCGGCGTCCACGAGCACGGTGGGGGACGAGCGGACCACCTCCAGCCGTCCCGGGGAGGTGACCTTTCCAAACGCCTCCTCGACGACGTCGCCCGGCAGCGCCACGCCCCCGAACAACGCCTCGGTCGCCGTCAGCGCGAGCACCGCGTTGTGCGCCTGGTGCTCGCCGTGCAGCGGCAGGTAGATGTCCACGTAGGTTGCGGCCGGCGTCCGCAGCGTCAGCAGCTGCCCACCCACGGCCACCTGCCGCTGGACGACGGCGAGGTCGCGCCCCTCCTCGAGGAGCCGTGAGCCGTTCGCCGCGGCGGCGACCGCGATGATGCCGTCCACCTCCTCGCGCTGCTGCGCGGTGACGACCGTGGCACCCTCCTTGATGATGCCCACCTTCTCCCCCGCGATCTCGCGCAGGGTGGATCCCAGCCACTGCATGTGGTCCCAGGAAATGGGCGTGAGGACGGCGACGTCGCCGTCGACGACGTTGGTCGCGTCCCAGCGCCCGCCCATGCCCACCTCGATGACCGCCACGTCCACGGGTGCGTCCGCGAACGCCGCGAACGCCATGACGGTGAACACCTCGAAGAAGCTGAGCCGCGGGCCGCCGTCGGCGAGCGAGCGCTCGTCCACCATCTCGACGAACGGCGCCACGTCCTCCCAGGCGGCGACGAAGGCCGCCGGGCTGATGGGCTCGCCGTCGATCGCGATGCGCTCGCGCACCGAGTGGAGGTGGGGCGAGGTGAACCGGCCGGTTCGCAGCCCCATCGTGGTCACCAGCTTCTCCACCATGCGGGCGGTGGAGGTCTTGCCGTTCGTACCCGTGATGTGGACGGCCCGGAATGTGCGTTGCGGGTCGCCGAGCAGGTCACAGACGGCGATCACCCGGTCCAGCGAGGGCTGGACCTTGTGCTCGGGTGACCGGGTCAGGATGCCCCGGTAGATCTCGTCGACCCGCTCGTCGATGGTCACGCGCGCACCTTCTCGAGGGACTCGATGGTGAGTTCGGGGCCGGCGGCGGTGGTGAACTCCACGGAGAGGGTCTCCCGGCGGATCATCTCCTCGTGGACCCGCACCCAGCCGAGCCTGTCGGCGGGCAGCCGCAGGCTGATGGCGATGCGGTCGGCCACGTGCAGCCCGGCGTCCTTGCGTGCGTCCTGGATGGCCCGGACGAGGTCGCGGGCGTAGCCCTCGGCCTCCAGTTCCTCGTCCACCGTGGTGTCGAGCACCACGAAGGTCCCCGAGTCGAGCACCGTCGCCACCGTGCCCTCCTCGGCCGCGACGATGGTCGCGAGGGTGAACTGGTCCTCGGCGAGCGCCACCGGTGCGCCGTCGAGCCGCACCTCCGGGAAGCGCACCCCGGCCTCGATGGGCTCCCACTCGCCGGCGCGCACCGCCGCGAACAGCTTCGAGGTCAACCTGCGGACCTCGCCGGAGAGCATCCGCGGCAGGATCGTGAGCTCCTCCGTCACCTGGAGGCCGGACCTGGCGGCGTCCGCGAGGACCACCGCCTTGACGTTGACCTCCGCGGCGATCAGCGCGGTGAACGACTCCAGCGCCCGCGGGTTCGCGGTCACCACCCGCAGCGTGCGCAATGGCAGCCGGACGCGCAGCCTGTTGGCCTTGCGCAGCGCGTGGGCCGCGGAGACGACGGCGCGCACCTCGTCCATCGCGTCGACCAGTTCGGGGTCCGCCACCGTCCCCGGGAGTTCCGGCCAGTCGGTGAGATGGACGGAGCGGCCACCGGTCAGGCCGCGCCACACCTCCTCCGCCACGAGTGGGGCGAGGGGGGCGATGACCCGGGTGAGCACCTCGAGCGCCGTGTGGAGCGTGTCGAACGCGCGGGTGTCCTCCTCCCAGAAGCGGTCCCGCGTCGTGCGGACGTACCAGTTCGTCAGCAGGTCGAGGTGGTCGCGGATCGTCGCGCAGGCCGCGGGCAGGTCGTACTCGTCCAGCTGGGCGCCCACGGTCTCGGCCAGCTCGCGGGTGCGGGCGAGCAGGTAGCGGTCCATGACCTCGAGCGATTCCAGCACCTCCGGGTCGTCCATGGCGACCGGCCGGGCGAGGTACCCGGTGCCGTCGTTGCAGGTCCCGGCGTAGAGCGCGAGGAAGTACCAGGTGTTCCACAGCGGGAGGAGCACGTGGCGCACCGCCTCGCGAATGCCCTCCTCGGCCACCACGAGGTTCCCGCCCCGCAGCACCGGGCTGGACATGAGGGTCCAGCGCACCGCGTCCGAGCCGTAGGTGTTGAACATCTCGAGTGGGTCCGGATAGTTGCGCAGCGACTTCGACGCCTTGCGGCCGTCGTTGCCCAGCACGATGCCGTGCGAGATGCAGGAGGTGAAGGCCGGGCGGTCGAACAGCCCGGTCGCCAGCACGTGGAGGGTGTAGAACCAGCCGCGGGTCTGCCCGATGTACTCCACGATGAAGTCGCCCGGGAAGTGGTGCTCGAACCAGTCCTGGTTCTCGAACGGGTAGTGCACCTGCGCGTAGGGCATCGAGCCGGAGTCGAACCAGACGTCCAGCACGTCCGGGATGCGGCGCATGGTGGAGCGCCCGGTCGGGTCGTCCGGGTTGGGCCGGGTGAGGGAGTCGATGAAGGGGCGGTGCAGGTCGGTGACCTCCACGCCGAAGTCCCGCTCCAGCTCCGCGATCGAGCCGTACACGTCGATGCGCGGGTGTTCGGGGTCGTCCGACTTCCACACGGGGATGGGGCTCCCCCAGTAGCGGTTGCGGGAGATCGACCAGTCGCGGGCGCCCGCGAGCCAGTTGCCGAAGATCCCGTCCTTGATGTATTCGGGCACCCAGGTGATCTCCTGGTTCAGCTCGACCATCCGGTCGCGGAAGTCGGTGACGCGCACGAACCAGGAGCCCACGGCCTTGTAGATCAGGGGCTCGCGGCAGCGCCAGCAGTGCGGGTAGGAGTGGTTGTAGGACGCGAGGCGCACGAGGACGGCCCGATCGCCCGCGGGCCGCCGGGCCAGGGGGCCGGTGCCGTCGCGGAGGTCGCGCGCGATCGGCATGTTCGCGTCGAAGACGTGCATGCCGGCGTAGTCGGACACCTCGGCGGTGAACTTCCCGCCGTCGTCCACGGGGACCACGGTGCGGATGCGCCAGGCGAGGCAGGCGGCCATGTCGTCCTCGCCGAAGGCGGGGGCCATGTGGACCAGGCCGGTGCCGTCCTCGGTGGTCACGAAGTCACCGGCGATGACCTGGAACGCGTTCGGGCCAGGCGCCTCGTCCTCTCCCCTGCCGAGGAAGTAGTCGAAGATCGGGGCGTAGCGGCAGCCCACGAGGTCGGAGCCGGTGCGGCGTTCCACCACCTCGGGGTCCTCGCCCAGCTCGCGGGCGTACGAGGCGACGAGCGCCTCGGCGAGGATCACGCGCTCCCCCGCCAGGTCGCCCTCCGCGGGCACCACGGTGACGTAGGTGATGTCCGGCCCGACCGCGACGGCGAGGTTCGAGGGCAGCGTCCACGGCGTCGTCGTCCAGATGAGGGCGAGCTCGCCGGTCTCGAGGCGCAGCCCGACGGTCACAGTCTGGTCCTGGCGGTCCTGGTAGACGTCGTCGTCCATCCGCAGCTCGTGGTTCGACAGCGGGGTCTGGTCCTTCCAGCAGTACGGCAGGACCCGGTAGCCCTCGTAGGCGTGGCCCTTGTCGTGCAGCTGCTTGAAGGACCAGATGACCGACTCCATGAACGGGAGGTCCATGGTCTTGTAGTCGTTCTCGAAGTCCACCCAGCGCGCCTGGCGGGTGACGTAGTCCTCCCACTCGCGGGTGTACGTGAGGACGGACTTGCGGCAGGCATCGTTGAAGACATCGATGCCCATCTCCTCGATCTGGGTCTTGTCCGTGATCCCGAGGATGCGCTCCGCCTCGAGCTCGGCCGGCAGCCCGTGGGTGTCCCACCCGAAGCGGCGTTCGACGCGGCGCCCGCGCTGCGTCTGGAAGCGCCCGACGACGTCCTTCACGTAGCCCGTCAGGAGGTGCCCGTAGTGGGGCAGTCCGTTCGCGAACGGCGGGCCGTCGTAGAAGACGAACTCGTTGGACCCGTTCTCGCCGGCTTCGCGGTTGTCGATCGACGCCTGAAAGGTGTTGTCCTGCTTCCAGTGCGCGAGGACGTCCTCCTCCAGCGCCGGGAGGTTCGGGGACGCGGGGAGGTCGGTGTCCCGGTGCAGCGGGTAGTGCCGGGGATTCGTCACGGGGTTCTCCTTGGTGGTGGACAGGGCCGTGAGGACGACGCCGACGGCGCCGCGGTACCACCTCGATTGCCCCCGCGGATGCGGGAACCGCTCGTTGCACGCTGTGACGGGCGCGCCCGTCCGGTTCTACTGGGCTCGCGCCGTTCTTCCGGAGGCTCACCGGTGATGGCCGGGTCGAAGCCTGTCCGACCAGTCTAGCCGCTCGCGGTGGTCGGCCGGAATACGCCGATCAGGAGGCGAAGGGATCGGGGAAGCCCACGTACACGGTCTCGAGGTAGTCCTCGATCCCCTCGGAACCGCCCTCGCGCCCCATCCCGGAGTGCTTCACGCCCCCGAACGGGGCGGCCGCGTTGGAGATGGTTCCCGAGTTGACCCCGAGCATGCCCACCGCGAGCCGCTCCGTCAGGCGCAACACCCGGGCCATGTCCGCGGTGTGCACGTAGCCGGCAAGGCCGACATCGGTCGCGTTTGCCATGGCCACGACTTCCTCCTCGGTCTCGAACGTGACCACGGGCGCCACGGGGCCGAAGATCTCGTCGTTCGTGATCGCGGCCCCGGGCCGGACGTCGGCAAGGACAGTGGGGCGGTAGAAGTAACCGGGGCGGTCGACGGCGCACCCGCCGGTGACGATCCGGGCGCCGGCCGCGACGGCGTCGCGAACCATCGCGTCGATGCGGGCGCGCTGGCCCTCCGAGACGATCGGGCCCATCTGGGAGGTGGGGTCCATGCCGTCCGCGATGGTGAGCGCCTCGAAACGATCGGCGAGCCGGCGCGAGAACTCCTCGGCGATGGAGGCGTGGACGTAGAAGCTGTTGGCCGCATTGCACGCCTCCCCCATGTTCCGCATCTTGCTCTGGAAGGCCCCTGCCACCGCTGCGTCGAGATCGGCGTCCGCGAACACGATGAAGGGGGCGCACCCGCCGAGTTCCATCGAGGTCCGCACCACGTTGGTGGCGGCCTCCTTGAGCAGGGCCATGCCGACCGGGGTGGACCCGGTGAAGGAGAGCTTGCGCAGTCGGCGGTCCTGGATCATCGGACCCGTCACCGGGGGCGCGAAGGAGGTGGGGATGATGCCGACCACGCCATCGGGCACGCCGACGTCCCGCAGCACCTTGATGAGGGCGAGGGAGGTCAGCGGCGTCAGTTCGGACGGTTTGAGGATCGCGGTGCACCCGGCGGCGAGCGCCGGCGCCACCTTCCGGGTCCCCATGGCGAGCGGGAAGTTCCAGGGGGTGAGGAGGAGAGCCGGGCCCACGGGCCGCTTGACGGTGAGGATGCGGAGGTTGCCCTCCGGGGATGGGCTGTAGCGCCCGTTGATCCGCACGGCCTCCTCGGAGAACCAGCGGACGAATTCGGCGCCGTAGACGAGTTCGGCCCGCGACTCCGCGAGGGGCTTGCCCATCTCGAGGGTCATCAGTGCGGAGAACTCGTCGGCGAGCTCGTGGATGCGTTCGAAGGCGGCGCGGAGCAGTTCGGCACGCACCCGCGCCGGCGTCGCGGCCCACCCGGCCTGGGCGGCCGCGGCGGCGTCGAGCGCGGCAATGCCGTCGGCGGGTCCGGCGTCGGCCACGGTCGTGAGGACGGCGCCGGTTGCGGGGTTGAGGACGTCGAACCGCCGGCCGTCGGCGGCGGGGCACCACTGGCCCCCGATGAGGAGGTCGGTGGGCGCGATCGCGAGAGCCCGGGTGGCGAGCTCGTCGGGGTTGGTCATGTCCGGGCGACCAGGGTGTTCGTGGCTTGCGCGACCGGACGCACGACGAGGGAGTCCACGTTGACGTGGCGGGGCAGTTCGAGCGTCCACGCGATGGCCTCCGCGACGTCCGCCCCCACGAGGGGCTCGGCCACCCCCGCATACACCGCGTCCGCCGCGTCCTGCGAGCCGAGGCGGTTGAGCGAGAACTCCGGGGTGCGCACCATCCCGGGGGCGATGTCGATCACCCGGATCGGCTCCCCCACCAGTTCCATCCGCAGTGTCCGCGGGATCACCCGCTCCGCGTGCTTCGCCGCCACGTAGCCACCGCCGCCCGGGTAGGTGTCGTGGCCCGCCGTCGAGGAGATGAACACGAGGTCGCCCCCACCCCGGGCCCGGAAATGGGGCAGGACCGCCTTCGTCACTCGCAGGGTGGCGAGCACGTTGCGGTCGTACATGGCCTGCCAGCGCGCCAGGTCGGCCTCCGCGATCGAGTCCATCCCCAGTGCGCCGCCTGCCACGTTCACCAGCGCGGACAGCGGCGGCCCCGGGCGGCTGGTGGCGAACTCGACAAGCCGGGCGACGTCGTCGTCCACCGTGAGGTCGGCCGCGAACGGCTCGCAGCCCGTCTCCACGGCCAGCGCGTCCAGCCGCTCCTCGCGCCGCGCCGTCGCGACCACGTTCCAGCCGCGAGAACGCAACAGCCGGACGGTGTCGGCGCCGATGCCGGTGGACGCCCCGGTCACGAGGGCGCGTCGGGGCTGGGGATACGCGTTCGTCATGCCCCCATCATGCCGCTCCTCCGGCGCACTCGTCCGGTCCTACGATGGCCCCATGACGACCTTCGGATTCATCGGTGCGGGCAACATGGCGGGCGCGATCGTGCGGGGGGCCGTGCGGGCGGGCACGGACCCGATGAACCTGGCGGTCACGGACGCCAACCCGGCCGCCGGCGCGGCCCTCGCGGGCGAGCTCGGGGTGCGCGCGGTGGCGTCCAACCAGGACATCGTGGAGACGTGCGACTACGTGGTCCTCGCGGTGAAACCCCAGGTCCTCAGCGCCGTGGCGGCGGAGATCCGCGAACCGCTGGCGGAGTGTCGCCCGGTGGTGGTCTCCATCGCCGCCGGCCAGACGTTGCACAAGTTGGCGGGCCTGCTCCCGCCCGGGCTCGCGATCGTGCGGGTGATGCCGAACGTGAACGCGATGATCGGCGAGGGAATGGCCGCGGTGTGTGGGAACGCCCACGCCACCCCCGAGCAGGTGGGGGCGGTGATCGAGCTGTTCGCCGCCGTCGGGCAGGCGATCGAGCTCCCGGAGAAGGACTTCCCCGCCTTCACCGCTGTCGCCGCCTCCGGTCCGGCCTTCGTCTTCACGTTCATCGACGCCCTCGCGCGTGCGGCATTGAAGAGCGGCGTCCCAAAGCCCCTCGCGGTCCGGATCGCGGCCCAGACGGTGCTCGGCTCGGCGAAACTCGTGCTAGAGCGCGCCGCCGACGGCGCCACCCCGGCCGACCTCGCCGACATGGTGAGCTCGCCCGGTGGCACCACCATTGCGGGCCTCATTGCTGCCGAGGAGGCCGGCTTCTCGCCCGCGGTGGTCCGCGCCGTCGACGCGACCATTGCCCGTGACCGCGAACTGGGCGCGCTGGCGTAGAATTCGACCGATCCCCCGCGCCCGCATGCGGGGAGCCTGGACCGGTGCCTTGGTTCATGATCGACGCCTCCCTCCCTCCCGCCCACCCGGAGTCACCGATGAACCGCACCCTCACGCCCCTTGCCGCGAGCGCCCTCGTCCTCACCCTCGCGGCCTGCGGCGCCACCGCACGGACACCGGCGACGTCGGCCCCCGCGACGTCCGCGATGTCCGCCACCACCACGACCGACCTGACCGCCCTGACCTCCTGCGGCGTCACGGCGGAATTCCCGGTTCCCGCCGGCGCGGTGGTGACGATCAAGTCGTCCGCCACCGAGGCGGTGGTGGCGCTCGGGGCCGCGGACCGCCTGGTGGGCGTTGCGGCCCTCGACGGACCGCTGCCCGAGCACGTCACGGGAGTGGACGACGCCGTCTGGGACGTGGAGCTCCCCGTGATCTCGGAGAAGGTGCCCTCGTTCGAGGCCGTGGCCGAACTGGGCCCCGAGGCGATCCTCGCGGGGTGGGAGTCCAACCTCTCCGCCGACGGCGCGGGCAGCAGGGAGACCTGGGAGTCCATCGGGGTCGCCACGTGGGTCTCGCCCTCGGCGTGCCGGGACCCCCACCTCCAACCGGAAATCCTCACCTTCGACGACGTGTTCGACGAGATCACCACCCTGGGCCTGGTCCTCGGCCGCGAGGACGCCGCCGCGACCCTCGTCGCGGCGCAGCGGGACGCGCTCACGGACCTCGCCGCGGCGCGGGACGGTCGGACGGTGCGGGCCCTGTGGTACTCCTCCGGCTCGGACACCCCCTTCGTGGGGGCGGGCATCGGCGCCCCGCAGCTCATCATGCAGACCGCGGGACTGGAGAACATCGCCGCCGACGTCCGGGACACCTGGGTCTCGATGTCCTGGGAGGAGGTGGCCCAGCGCGACCCCGAGGTGATCGTGCTCGTGGACTCCGTCTGGAACACCGCCGCGCACAAGCGCGAGGTGCTCGCCGCCAACCCGGTGACCGCGGCGATGGACGCCGTGGTCGCCGGACGGTACCTCGTCGTGCCCTTCCCCGCCTCGGAGTCGGGCGTTCGCACGGTGGACGCGGCGCTCTCACTGCACGAGCAGTTGGCGGCGGTGGCACCCTGAGGGGTTCGCGGCTGGCGCTCCCCGCCCTCGGGGTCGCCCTCGTCCTCCTCGCCCTGTGGGCCGTGACGGTGGGCCACGCCGCCGTTGGCATGGGCGACGTCGTCGCCTCGGCGTGGTCCCACCTGTCCGGCCGGGGCGCCTCACTGTCCGCCGTCGACGAGGCGATCGTGTGGCAGGGCCGGGCGCCACGAGTGGTCACCGCCGTCGGCGTGGGGGCCGGTCTCGCCGTCGCGGGCGTGGTCATGCAGGCGCTCACCCACAACCCGCTCGCGGACCCGTACCTGCTGGGCGTCTCCTCCGGCGCCTCCGTCGGCGCCGTGGGCGCCCTGGTCCTGGGGGTCACGGCGCTGTGGGTCCTGCCGGCGGCCGCGTTCGGCGGCGCGCTGGCGGCGCTCGCGACCACGATGGCGATTTCGGGCCGGGGCGCCTCCCCGGTCCGCATCATCCTCTCGGGCGTGGCCGTGGGGTACCTCGCCTCGGCGCTGGTCTCGCTGCTCGTGTTCTCCTCCACCCGGGGGGACGCATACCGCGAGATCCTCTCGTGGCTGCTCGGTTCACTGGGGTCGTCCCGCTGGTGGGAGGCCGGCGTCGCGACCGGGGCGGCGGCGCTGGCGGCCATCGTCGTCGCCACCCGGGCACGCACCCTCGACGCGCTCCTGCTGGGCGACGACGCCGCCGTCTCGCTCGGCGTCGACGTGCGGCGGGAACGGCCTTGGCTCATGGTCCTCGTGGCTGTCCTCACCGGCGCCCTGGTCTCGGTGTCGGGGGCGATCGGCTTCGTGGGGCTGGTGGTCCCGCACATGGCGCGCCTCGTGGCGGGCCAGCGCCACCGGTTGCTGCTGCCGACGGCGGCCCTCGGCGGGGCATTCTTCCTGCTGCTCGCGGACACCGCCGCCCGCACCGTTTTCGAGCCGGTGGAGGTGCCCGTGGGCATCGTCACCGCGCTCGTCGGCGGGCCGGCCTTCGCCGTGCTGCTGCGGAGGTCCAGGTGAGCGCGCTCGCGGTGCGGGACCTCACGGTCACCCTGGGGGGATCACGGATCCTGCACGGCATCACGGCCAGGTTCCCGGCCGGCGAGTTCAGCGCGGTGGTCGGCCCCAACGGTTCGGGCAAGTCCACGCTGCTGCGCACGCTCGTCGGGATCCACCGGCCGTCGTCGGGCTCCGTGGACCTCGAGGGCGACGGCGCCCCCCGGCCCGTGCACGCACTGCCCGGCCGGGAGCGCGCCCTCCTCATCGCCCTCGTGGAGCAGGACGGCCCCGTGCCGGCGGGCCTGACCGTGCGCGACGTGGTCGCGCTCGGCCGGCTGCCGCACCGGCGCTGGTTCGACGACGTCGATCTGGCGCCGTTCCTGGAGCGGGGCGGCGTGGCGGCGCTGGCGGACCGCCGGTTCGAGACCCTCTCCGGCGGCGAGCGCCAGCGGGTGCACATGGCGCGCGCCCTCGCACAGGAGCCCACGTGGCTGGTCCTTGACGAGCCGACCAATCATCTCGACCTCGCGGCGCAACGCGATGTCCTTCGACTGGCGCGCGAACTCGCGGAAGGGGGAATCGCCGTGGTCGCGGCGCTGCACGACCTCAACCACGCGCTCGAGTATGCGGACTCGGTGCTCGTGCTGCGGTCCGGGGGCGTGCACGTGCACGGCGTGCCCGGCGACGTGCTGCGGCCGGACCTCGTGCGCGACGTGTGGCACGCCGAGGTCGAGTCCGTGACCACCACCCGCGGACGGCGCCTGCTGTAGGAGCCCTGCCTGATCAGTCCGCGCCGTGCCGGAACAGGTCCTCCTCCGGCGTCCGGATGAGGGAACGGGCGCCGGGGCCGTCGTCGTCCGTGACGAGGCGCGCCACCCCGCGCACCACCGCCACCGGAAGCCCCGCGGCCTTGCCCTTCACGAGTTCCGCGGCGGCGGCGACCTCGTCCGCGGCCGCCATCACGGTGGCGGTGAGCGGGCGGCCGTAGCCGTCGACGCCGCCGCGCAGGTCCTCCAGCACGAGGACGCCCGCCGCGCCGATGGCGATGTCGGCGACGCCGCGGCGCCACGGCCGGCCCGACGTGTCAGTGACGAGCACGCCCGGATTGACACCGAAGCGCGCGTGGAGGCCGCGGCGGATGCGGCGGGCGGAGGCGTCCGGGTCCTCCGGGAGCAGGAGCACGGTGCCGGGCGGGGTGTTGGACGCGTCCACGCCGGCGGCCGCCATCACCAACCCGAGCGGGTTCTCCACGATGCGCAGCACGGTGCCGTCCGCCCGCTCACGGCGCGCCACCTCTCGCACGGTCTGGGACGTGATCGCGTCCTCCCGGTCGCGGGCCGCGACCATGCGACCCTCCGCCTTGGACACGATCTTCGAGGAGATGACGACGACGTCGCCCGCGGCCAGACCCGTCGTCCCGTCCGGCCACACGAGGGCGGCCAGGGCGGGGGTGATCAGGGCGGCGACGTCGTCGCCCTTCGTGAGGACGGGGATGCCGCCGGGCGCCTGGACGAGCAGCACCTACGCCACCAGTTTCGGCAGGACCTCGCGGCCGAAGACCTCGATCCACTCGCGCTGGTTGCGCCCCACGTTGTGGAGGTAGATGGCGTCGAAGCCGAGGTCCGCGTACTTCTGGAGGGCGGCGCGGTGGACGTCCGGGTCCGCCGAGATGACGAGCCGGCCCTCGAAGTCCTCGGGGCGCACCAGCCGCGCCATCTGGGCGAGCTCGAAGGGCGAGCGGATGTCGGCCTTGGGGAACTTCATGCCGCCGTTCGGCCACTGGTCCAGCGCGTTGGCGAGCGCTTCGGAGTCCGTTGGCGCCCAGGAAAGGTGCACCTGGAGGAGGCGCGGCATGGTGGACGGGTCCTTCCCGGCTTCCCGGGCGCCGGCGTCGAACCGCGCGAAGAGGCCGTCGATCTTCTCGAGCGGGGCGCCGACCGTGATGAGGCCGTCCGCGTGGACCCCGGCGCGGCGCGCGGTGACCGGGCCGCCCGTGGCGACGTAGATCGGGGGCGGGGTGGCGGGCATGGTCCACAGCCGGGTGGACTCCAGCTTGTAGTACGACCCGATGTGCTTCACATCCTTGCCCGCGAGCGAGCCGGTGAACAGCTTGGTGATGATCTCGATGGCCTCGAACATCCGGTTGATGCGTTCGGGGGCCTCCGGCCAGTACTGGCCCACGATGTGCTCGTTGAGGGCCTCCCCCGACCCGATTCCGAGCCAGTGCCTGCCCGGGAACATGGCCTCAAGGGTGGCGGAAGCCTGGGCCACCATCGCCGGGTGCCAACGGAAGGTGGGAGCCGTGACCCCGGGGCCGAGGTCCCCTCGTGTGGCCATCCCGAGGGCGGAGAGCACGTTCCACACGAACGAACTCTGGCCCTGCGCCGGCACCCACGGCTGGAAGTGGTCCGCGGCCATCACGCCGCTGAAGCCGTTGGCCTCCGCGAACGCGGCGTACTCGAGGATCTCGGTGGGATGGAACTGCTCCAGGGCGGCCGCGTATCCGATGCGCATTGGCCCATTCTCCCCCATCCGGGGCCCATCTCACGATCGAGGGGGAGGGTTGGCGCAGAAACCACCTTGCGCGCCGCGCGGCCTCGACTCCAACCCTCCCCCTCAGCGCGGCCCCTCCCGGCCACCACCCGCACCCCCAGCGCGAACCCTCCCCCTCAGCATCCACAGCGAGCCTGGCGGGCGTCGATCCACAGCCGCGGGTTCGCGGCAAGCCCCTCACGGCAGGAACTTGGTTCCATCAGGCATGGACATGCTTCAGGAAGCGCGCGATCGACTCCTTCTCACACGGGACATCGGCCATTGCGCCGTACGTGCGCTCGCGGCTGCGGAGGGCCTCGAGCGAATCGGCAGGGGCTCGTACCTGAAGCCCGATCCCGCGTGGGAAGCCTGGCAACGCGCTCGGATCATCCATCTCGCACGAATGGTCGTCGCCATCGAGAAGCGACCGGATGCCGTCGCCTGCCTGACATCCGCCGCGGTGCTCTGGGACCTGCCGGTTTGGCAGAATCCGGCAACCGTCGAGATCTGGGCGGGCAGGAATGGGTGGCGGCGTGCGGTGGACCTGCCCGCCTCGGGCAACCAGGCGGAGAAGGAGAAACTCCGCCGGTACTCCTACACGCTTGGAGAGACTGACCGGGCGACCGTGAAAGGGATCCCCACCCTCACACTCGAGCGAACCGCGCTGGATGTCGCGCTGCGCTGGCATCCCCGGGATGCCCTCGTGACGGTTGACGGCATCTTCCGCCGCATCGTGGCACCGGATCGACGGGAGCCCGAGGGCGTCAACGCGCGCACCGACGTCCTTCGGGCCGAGCTCCTCGACCGCCTGGCGCAACTGGGTCACCAACGAGGAGTGGTCCGGGCACGCGCGATCCTGACCTACGCGACGCCGTGGAGCGAGTCGCCCGGGGAGAGTGTCGTGCGATGGGCCGCCTTGGCTCTCGGGCTGCCGGAACCAACCTGCCAGTGGCCCTTCGCCCGCTCCGACGGCCGCTACTTCTATCTCGACCTCTTCTGGGAGTCCGTCAAGGCTTGCATCGAGTTCGACGGGATGGTCAAGTACCGCGGAGAACACCCGGTCAACGTCATCGTGGCGGAGAAGAAGCGCGATGACGAGATCCGACGCTCGGGGATCGACGTCATCCATCTCGACACCAAGACCGCCAACAACCTTCCCACCCTCGTGGGGGTGCTGCACAAAGAAATCCCGCCGGAGTTGTGGAGAGGTGCGCATCCCCGGCGGGGTCTCTGGACGGGTGATCTCGCCGCCTGGAGGATGAGGGCGGACACCGGACAACCAGCCCGGCGGACCGCGTGAGCCGCCCTCGCCCCCGGAACCCGCCGCCACGGGCGACCGAGCTCGGCACCCCCCGGTAGCCCAAATGTCGAGGGGGAGGGTTCGAGCCGAGGCCGCTTGGCGCGCCACGCGGCCTCGGCTCCAACCCTCCCCCTCAGCGCAGCACCTCCCCGCCACTACACGCACCCCCAGCGGCAACCCTCCCCCTCGGCGCACAACCGCCCCCGGAGCACCGCGAACCCGCGCCCACGGACATTCACGTGCCCATGGAACAATGGACCCATGACGAATCCCTCCATCGGCCAGCCCACCACGCCCGCGACCCATCCCGCGCCGTCGGTACCGGGGAAGGTCAGCGCGGACGGCCTCGAGGATCGCTGGAACGCCGCCTGGGACGACGGGCGCACCTACGCGTTCGACCGCACGGCGGACCGCGAGCAGGTGTTCTCCATCGACACCCCGCCGCCCACCGTCTCCGGCTCCCTCCATGTGGGCCATGTGTTCTCCTACACCCACACGGACCTGGTGGCCCGCTACCAGCGCATGCGCGGCAAGAAGGTCTTCTACCCGATGGGTTGGGACGACAATGGCCTGCCCACCGAGCGTCGCGTCCAGAACTACTTCGGCGTCCGCTGCGACCCATCCCTCCCCTACGCGGAAGGCTACGAGCCGCCGCACCTGGGCGGTGAGGGCAAGTCCGTGAAGGCCGCCGACCAGCAGCCGATCTCCCGCCGGAATTTCGTGGAGCTGTGCGAGCGGCTCACCGCGGAGGACGAGCAGCAGTTCGAGGCGCTGTGGCGCCACCTCGGCCTCTCGGTGGACTGGAACCACCACTACCAGACCATCGGCGCGAAGGCCCAGACGGTGGCCCAGGCCGCCTTCCTGCGCAACCTTGCCGATGGCCAGGCGTACGCGGCCGCCGCCCCCGGGCTCTGGGACGTCACATTCCAGACCGCCGTCGCCCAGGCCGAGCTGGAGGCCCGCGACTACCCGGGCCACTACCACAAGGTCAACTTCCACACCCCAGGAGGCGCCGTCGTCGCGATCGAGACAACCCGGCCGGAGCTGTTGCCGGCCTGCGTCGCGCTGATCGCCCACCCGGACGACGAGCGGTACCAAGGTCTCTTCGGCACCACGGTGACGTCCCCGCTGTTCAACGTCGAGCTCCCCGTGCTCCCCCACCCGCTGGCGGAGATGGACAAGGGCGCCGGCATCGCGATGTGCTGCACATTCGGTGACCTGACCGACGTCGTGTGGTGGCGCGAACTCGACCTGCCCACCCGCTCCGTGCTGGGCCGGGACGGCCGGATCCTGCGCGAGACCCCGGAGTGGATCACCGACGGCGACGGTCGGGCCGTCTACGAGGCCATGGCCGGCAGGACCACCTTCTCCTCCCGCGAGGTGGTGGTGGACGCGCTGCGCGCCGCCGGCGACCTGGACGGCGAACCCTCCCCCACGATGCGCAAGACCAACTTCTTCGAGAAGGGCGACAAGCCGCTCGAGATCGTCACCTCGCGGCAGTGGTACATCCGCAACGGCGGCCGGCCGGGGCAGACCCATGGCGGCGCGGACCTGCGGGAGAAGCTGCTCGCACGGGGCCAGGAACTCAGGTTCCACCCCGAGTTCATGCGGGTGCGCTACGAGAACTGGGTGAACGGGCTCAACTCGGACTGGCTGATCTCCCGCCAGCGCTTCTTCGGCGTCCCGCTCCCGCTGTGGTATGCCGTGGGGCCCGACGGCGAGGTCGATTTCGACCGCTTCCTCACGCCCGCCGAGGCCAGCCTGCCCGTCGACCCGACGGTGGACGTGCCCGCGGGCTACACCGCGGAGCAGCGCGGGAAGGCGGGCGGCTTCGTCAGCGAGGTGGACATCATGGACACGTGGGCGACGTCGTCCCTCACCCCCCAGATCGCCGGCGGCTGGCTGCACGACGACGACCTGTTCGCCCGCGTCTACCCCATGGACCTGCGCCCGCAGGGCCAGGACATCATCCGGACCTGGCTGTTCTCCACCGTGGTGCGCGCCGAACTCGAGTTCGACGGCCTCCCGTGGTCCGACGCCGCCATCTCCGGCTGGATCCTGGACCCGGACCGCAAGAAGATGTCCAAGTCCAAGGGCAACGTGGTCACCCCGATGGACCTGCTGGTCAAGCACGGGTCCGACGGCGTGCGCTACTGGGCGGCGTCGGCCCGCCTCGGCACGGACGCGGCGTTCGAGGAGGGGCAGATGAAGATCGGGCGTCGCCTCGCCATCAAGATCCTCAACGCCTCGAAGTTCGCCCTCACCATGTCCCGGGGCGAGATCACGGTGGACCCGGCCGCCGTCGTCGCCCCGCTCGACCGTGCGATGCTGGCGAGCCTCGCCCAGGTGGTCACGACGGCGACCGATGCGTTCGAGCGCTACGACCACACCCGCGCGCTGGAGGCCGCCGAGACGTTCTTCTGGACGTTCTGCGACGACTACCTCGAGCTGGTGAAGGACCGGGCGTACAACTCGACCGGTGAGTACGGCGCGGCCGAGGCGACCTCGGCCCGGGTGGCCCTGGTGATCGCGGTGGACACGCTGCTGCGCCTCTTCGCGCCGGTGCTGCCCTTCGCGACCGAGGAGGTCTGGTCCTGGTGGCGGGCGGGCTCGGTCCACAGGGCACCGTGGCCGGAGGCGGCGGCGCTTGCGGCGATCGGCGCGGGCGCGGACCCGAACACCATCGCGGTCACCGGCACGGCCCTCGCCGCGCTGCGCAAGGTGAAGTCCGAGGCCCAGGTCTCGCAGCGCACCGGGCTGCGCGCCGTGACGCTCGCCGTCCCGGCCGGCTGGGCCGCCACCCTGCGCCTCGCCGAGGGTGACCTCAAAGCGGCGGGCCGCGTGATCGGGGACCTGACGATCGCTGAGGACACCGGCGCCACCGAGGCCCGCGTGGTGGCACACGAACTTGAGGTGGAGTGATGCAGGAGACGACCAACACCATGCCGGTGGACTGGGACCCGGACATGTCAATCACCGGCCTCCTGCGGCAGAAGTGGGAGGCGAACCCCGCCAAGGTCCAGTGGGAACGCAAGGCGTCCCTCGGTACCCGGTGGGTACCGGTCACGATCGGCCAGTTCGTGGACGAGGTCAGGCAGGCCGCCAAGGGCCTCATGGCCTCCGGGGTGCAGCGCGGTGACCGCGTGGGGATCATGGCCCACACCAGCTACGAGTGGACCCTGCTCGACTTCGCCAGCTGGTGGTGCGGCGCCATCCCCGTCCCCGTCTACGAGACCTCGTCCGCGGACCAGGTCGAGTGGATCGTCAACGACTCCGGCATCTCGCTGCTGTTCGCGGAGAACGCCGCGCTCGCCAGCCTCGTGCGCGGTCTCGGGGAGCGCGCCCCGACCCTGCGTGAGGTCCTCGTGATCGACGACGGCGCCGTCGCGGAACTCGCCGTGCGGGGCCAGGGGGTGGCCGACGCCGAACTCGAGCGCCGCAGCCTCGCGACCAGGGGCGACGACGTGGCCACCATCATCTACACGTCGGGCACCACCGGGCGGCCCAAGGGCGTGGTGCTGTGGCACCGCAACTTCGTCTTCATCACGCACTCGGGCAGGCTCGGCTTCGCCGACGTCGTCAACAAGCCGAACTCCCGCACGCTGATGTTCCTGCCGCTCGCGCACGTGTTCGCGCGGTTCATCGAGGTCCTGGCGGTCGCGACCACCACGGTGCTCGCCCACTCCCCCGACACCAGGAACCTCATCGCCGACGTCGGCACCTTCAAGCCCACCTACCTGCTCGCCGTTCCCCGGGTCTTCGAGAAGATCTACAACTCCGCGGACGCGAAGGCGGGCAACGGGCTCAAGCAGGTGATGTTCCGCCGGGCGGCCAAGATCGCGATCGCCTACTCCCGCGCGCTCGAGGAGCCGGAGGGTCCCTCCGCCGCACTCAAGGCCCAGCACGCGCTCGCCGACAGGCTCGTCCTGGCGAAGCTCACCCACCTCCTGGGCGGGAAGCTCGAGTACGCCGTCTCGGGCGGCGCGCCGCTCGGCGAACGGCTCGGCCACTTCTACCGGGGCATGGGCGTCAACATCCTCGAGGGCTACGGCCTCACCGAGACCACGGCGCCGCTCAGCTGCAACCTCTCGGACCGCTCGAAGATCGGCACCGTGGGCGTCACCTTCCCGCAGACCTCGGTCCGCGTCGACGACGGCGGCGAGATCCTCGTGAAGGGCGAACACGTCTTCCGCGGCTACCACGACAACCCCGAGGCGACGGCCGCCGTCATGCGGGACGGCTGGTTCGCCACCGGTGACCTCGGCTCGATCGATGACGACGGCTTCCTGCGCATCACGGGGCGGGCGAAGGAGATCATCGTGACCGCGGGTGGCAAGAACGTCGCCCCCGCACTGCTCGAGGACCGCCTCCGGGGCCACCCCATCGTCTCCCAGGTCCTGGCGGTGGGCGACGGCAAGCCGTTCATAGCGGCGCTCGTGACGCTGGACCCGGAGATGCTGCCGGGGTGGCTCACCAACCACGGGCTGCCCGCGATGACCGTGGCGCAGGCCGCGAAGGACGAACGGGTGCTCGCCGCCATCGACCGCGCCGTCACGCGCGCCAACGACGTGGTCTCGCGCGCGGAATCCATCCGGAAGTTCACGGTGCTAACCGAGGAGTTCACGGAGGCCAACGGGTTGCTCACGCCGTCCCTGAAGATCAAGCGCCGGCCCGCGCAGGAACGGTTCGCCGCCGAGATCGCCGAACTCTACGGCGAGGCCTGATTCACAGCTCGCTCACAGCCTGCACCTGCGGGCGCCACACCGACGGCGCCTAGAAATGGGGAATGAGGTTGAAACACCGGGTCCGAACCCCCATCCTTGCCGCCGCATTGGCACTCTGCTTGACAGCGGGTGGCGCGGCCGCCTGGGCGCTGGATCGCTTCGTCATCGAGGACGTCAAGATCGCCGACGTCGCGGCCTACGAGGCCGCCCAGGCGCCGTCCGCGGCTGAGTCGACCGCGTCCGACGACGCCGCCACGGTCACCGCCGCCGGCACCACGACGGCCGGGGGCGGCGTCGTCGTCACCGACACGACCTACGAGTCCGCCGACGCCTCCATCACGATCACGGAGCACACGACGGCGGACGGCTCGGCGATCTGGTTCGTCGCCGATGTCGTGCTCTCCGACGCCACTGGGCTGCGTTCCGCCTTCGCGAACAACCAGTTCGGGCAGAACATCATCGCGGACACCAGCGACATCGCGGCGGCGAACAACGCGATCCTGGCGATCAACGGGGACTACTACGGGTTCCGGGAGACGGGGATCGTCATCCGCAACGGCGTCGTGTACCGCGACGAGGGCGCCCGGCAGGGACTCGCGTTCTACACGGACGGCACCGTGGCGCTGTACGACGAGACCGCCACCAGCGCCGCAGAACTCCTGGCCGACGGCGTGTGGAACACCCTCTCCTTCGGGCCCGGCATCGTCGAGGACGGGCAGGTCGTTGACGGCATCGACACCGTCGAGGTCGACACCAACTTCGGGAACCACTCCATCCAGGGCCTCCAGCCCCGCACCGGCATCGGCCTGGTCGACGAGAACCACCTGGTCCTCGTCGTGGCCGACGGCCGCTCCAGCACCTCCCAGGGGGTGACCATGACTGAGTTCGCGCAGATCTTCGTCGACCTCGGCGCCACGACCGCCTACAACCTCGACGGCGGCGGCTCCTCCACGATGTGGTTCAACGGCGAGGTGGTCAACGGCCCCAGTGAAGGACATGAGCGGGGCGTCTCGGACATCCTGTACGTGGCGGCGTCATCATGATCGTCCTCATCCCGGCATACGAGCCCGGGAGGCGTCTCGTGGAACTCGTGCGTGACCTGCGATCCGCTGATCCGGGACTCGGCGTCCTGGTGGTCGACGACGGCTCCGGCGCCGGGTACGCCGACGTCTTCCGGCGCGCCGGGGTGGCCGGTGCCGACGTGCTCACCCATGACCGGAACCGCGGCAAGGGCGCCGCCCTCAAGACTGGCTTCGCGCACCTCGAAGGAGCCGGGGAGGCCGTGGTCTGCGCGGACTGCGACGGCCAGCACGCCGTGGCGGACATCCTCCGGGTGGCCGGCGCTGTTGGGCAACGCACCGGGGCGGCGCCGGCGGACACCGGCCGCGGGGGCCTGGAGATCGTCCTCGGTGGGCGGGCGTTCAGCGGCCAGGTGCCCCTCCGCAGCCGGTTGGGGAACAGCGTGACCCGGAGCCTCTTCCGCGCGGTGACCGGCACCGCGATCCGCGACACGCAGACGGGGCTGCGCGGGTACCCGGCCGGACTCCTCCCGTGGCTGTTGGGGATCCCGGGAGAGCGATTCGAGTACGAGTTCAACGTCCTGCTCGCCGCGCCGGGGGCCGGGATCGCGCTGCACGAGGTCGAGATCGCCACCATCTACCTGGAGGGCAACACGTCCTCGCACTTCCGGCCGGTCGCGGACTCCGTGCGGATCTACGCTCAACTGCTGCGGTTCGCGGCCTCCTCGTTCGGCGCGTTCCTGCTGGACGCCGCGCTGCTCTTCGGGTTCAGCGCGCTCTCGGCCCCGCTGGTGGTGGCCGTGGTGGGCGCGCGGGTCATCTCCTCGGTGGTGAACTTCACGGTCAACCGCACCCTGGTCTTCCGGGGCTCGACGGCGCCCGTCCGGGTGGCCGCCACGAAGTACTTCGCGCTGGCGGCGGCCCTGCTTGCCGTGAACTACGCGCTGATCCAGGCGCTCACCTGGCTGGGCATCGGGATCGTGATGGCGAAGGTGGTCACCGAGGCGGCGATCTGGCTCGGCAGCTACGTGGTGCAGCACCGGTACATCTTCACCGGGCGAACCCCCGGCGCCACGGCCCGCGATCGCGGCCGTGGCGCGGTGGCGTCACTACACTGACTCCCGCGCGATCTCCTCGTGGTGGTGGATCACCTCGGCGACGATGAAGTTCAGGAACTTCTCCGCGAAGACCGGGTCCAGTCCGGACTCGTGGGCGAGGAGGCGCAGCCGGGCCACCTGGCGCTGCTCGCGCTCGGGGTCCGCGGGCGGCAGTTCGAGGCGGGCCTTCAGGATCCCCACCTTCTGGGTGCACCGGAACCGCTCGGCGAGGAGGTGCACCAGTGCGGCGTCGATGTTGTCGATCGTGTGGCGGTACTCGCGCAGTTCAGCGGGGACGTCGGGTCCCTCGGGACTCGCGTGTGCCCCCATCAGGCGGACTTCTCCTGGGAGACGCGCCGCTGACGGTGGGTCACGAGGGTCGGTTCGGCGTCGCCCGTGATCACCTGGTCGGAGATGATCACCCGCGCCACATCGGTGCGCGACGGGATGTCGAACATGACCTCGCGCAGCACGTTCTCGAGGATCGACCGCAGGCCGCGGGCGCCGGTGCCACGCACCAGCGCGGCGTCGGCCACCGCCTCGATCGCCTCATGGGTGAACTCCAGCTCGACGCCGTCCATCTCCATGATCCGCTGGTACTGGCGGATGAGGGCGTTGCGCGGCTCCACCAGGATGCGCACCAGGGCGTCGCGGTCCAGCGTGGTCACGGTCGCGACGACGGGCAGCCGGCCCACGAACTCGGGGATCAGCCCGAACTTGTGGAGATCCTCCGGGCGCACCTCGGCGAAGATGTCCGCGTCGTCGTTCTTCTCGTGGAGGGGCGTGCCGAAACCGATCCCGCGGCGGCCGATGCGCGACGTGATGATGTCCTCGAGACCGGCGAACGCACCGGCCACGATGAAGAGCACGTTGGTGGTGTCGATCTGCAGGAACTCCTGGTGCGGGTGCTTCCGCCCGCCCTGCGGGGGGACCGATGCCTGGGTGCCCTCGATGATCTTGAGGAGGGCCTGCTGCACGCCCTCCCCGGAGACGTCCCGCGTGATCGAGGGGTTCTCGGACTTGCGCGCGATCTTGTCGATCTCGTCGATGTAGATGATGCCCTGCTCGGCGCGCTTGGTGTCGAAGTCGGCGGCCTGGATGAGCTTGAGGAGGATGTTCTCCACGTCCTCCCCCACGTACCCGGCCTCGGTGAGGGCGGTGGCGTCGGCGATCGCGAAGGGGACGTTCAGCAGCTTGGCGAGGGTCTGCGCGAGGTAGGTCTTGCCGGTGCCGGTGGGCCCGATGAGGAGGATGTTGGACTTCTGCAGCTCGACGCCGTCGTCCTCCTTGCCGGCCCGCGACTGGATGCGCTTGTAGTGGTTGTACACCGCCACGGCGAGGGAGCGCTTCGCGCCCTCCTGCCCGATCACGTACTGCTCGCGGAAGTCGAAGATCTCGCGGGGCTTGGGCAGCGTGCCGAGTCCGGGACCGTCCGCGGAGTGGTGGAGCTCCTCCTCGATGATCTCGTTGCAGAGCTCGATGCACTCATCGCAGATGTACACACCGGGTCCCCCGATGAGCTTCCTGACCTGTTTCTGGCTCTTGGAACAGAAAGAGCACTTCAGCAGTTCCGCGCCGTCGGATCGCACGCCACCTCCACTCTGGTTGCCCTCACCCCATCGAACACCATTGCAGGGGATGTGTCCCGGAAGCGAGCAGCCTCGGCACAAGCATGCGCGCCAAACCGGGGAACTCCAAACGCATTCTGCCCGGCGTGGCGCGCACGCCTCGTGTCACTTCTTGGTGAGTGTCGCGGCCTTGCGCGAGGTCAGCACCTGGTCCACCAGACCGTACTCGAAGGCCTGCTGGGCGGTCAGGATCTTGTCACGCTCGATGTCGATGCGCACCTTCTCGAGGGGCTGGCCCGTGTGCATGGCCAGGGTCTCCTCCAGCCACTCGCGCATCCGGATCATCTCGTTGGCCTGGATCTCGATGTCGGAGGCCTGCAGGTACCCGCCGCCCTCGAGGGCAGGCTGGTGGATGAGCCCCCGGGCGTTCGGCAGCGCCAGTCGCTTGCCGTGCGTACCGGCGGCGAGGAGCACGGCGGCGGCCGAGGCCGCCTGGCCGAGGCACACCGTCTGGATCTGGGGCTTGATGTACAGCATCGTGTCGTAGATCGCCGTCAGCGCCGTGAAGGAGCCGCCGGGCGAGTTGATGTACATGGTGATGAGTCCGTCGGGGTCCTGCGACTCGAGAACCAGCAGCTGGGCCATGACGTCGTCGGCGGACGCGTCGTCCACCTGGACACCCAGGAAGATGATGCGGTCCTCGAACAGCTTGGTGTAGGGGTCCTGCCGCTTGAAGCCGTAGGCGGTGCGCTCCTCGAACTGGGGAAGGACGTACCGGGAGGAGGGCGCGGTGGGGGCGAGGCCGCCGAAGCCGGCCTGGGACATGGGGGTGAACTGGTTCATGGTGGTTGTCCTTAGTCCAGGCCACCGCTGCCGGTGACCGAGCCGGCATGCGTGACGACGTGGTCGATGAAGCCGTACTCCAGGGCTTCCTGGGCGGTGAACCAGCGGTCGCGGTCGGCGTCGGAGTTGATCTGCTCCACCGACTTGCCGGTCTGCTCCGCGGTGAGCTCCGCCAGCAGCTTCTTCATGGCCAGGATCAGCTGCGCGTTGATCCGGATGTCCGTCACGGTGCCGCCGATGCCGCCGGACGGCTGGTGCATCATCACGCGGGCGTGGGGAGTGGCGTAACGCTTCCCCGGTGCTCCTGAGGAGAGCAGGAACTGCCCCATGGAGGCGGCGAGCCCCGTTGCCACCGTGGCAACGTCCGGCTGGATGTACTGCATGGTGTCGAAGATGGCCATCCCCGCGGTGATGGAGCCCCCCGGGGAGTTGATGTAGAGGTAGATGTCCTTGTCCGGGTCCTCCGCCGCCAGCAACAGCATCTGGGCGCAGATCGCGTTCGCGTTCTCGTCGCGCACCTCGGTGCCCAGCCAGATGATGCGTTCCTTGAGCAGACGATTGTAGATGCTGTCGTTCAGGCCCAGGGACATCCCCTCGGCCTTGGCAAACTCACTCACGAGCACTCCTTGTGGTTTCGAATACTGGCAATCTAACGCCCCCGGGGCGCGGCACGTTCCGGCCGGGCGGCCTTTTCGCTATCGGCGCACGACAACGGGCCCGGCACCAGCCGGGCCCGTTTGCGTGCTCACTACTCGCCTGCGGGCGCGTCCTCGGCCGTCGCCTCGGGAGCCGCCTCCGTGGCGACGTCGTCGCCCGGCTCGGGAGCGGGCTCCCCGCCGTCGGCCTCCTTGGCCGCCTTCTTGGCTGCCTTCTTCTTGGCCGGCTTCTCCGCCTCGGCCGGGGCCTCAGCCTCGTCGTCCTGCCCGATGAACGGGGTCAGGTCGACGGCGTTGCCCGCGGCGTCCAGGACCCGCACCCTGCGCAGCGCGACCGCGAGGGACTTGTTGCGGGAGATCTCCCCGACGAACTGCGGGATCTGACCGTTGCGGTCCGCGGAGGTGATGAACTCCGAGGGGTCCACGCCGTACTGCTGGGACGCCGAGAACAGGTACTGCAGCAGTTCGTCCTGGGTCACCTCGACCGTGAACGTCTCCGCGAGCACGTCAAGCAGGAGCTGGTCCCGCAACTGCTTCTTCGTGTCCTCACGGATCTCCTCACCGTGCGGGTCGTCCTCCGGCTTGCCCTCACGCTCGAGGTGCGCCTTGATCTCGTCCTCGATGATGCGCTTCGGAAGCGGGAAGTCGGCGTTCTCCCGCAGGTGCACCATCAGGGCCTCACGCGCGGCGACGGCCTGGTTGGCGGCCCTGTCGGAGGCCACCTTGGCGCGCAGGTCGTCCAGCAGTTCGTCGATGGTGTCGAACTCGGAGGCGAGCTCAGCGAACTCGTCGTCGGCCTCGGGAAGCTCGCGCTCCTTCACTGCAGTGACAGTGACCAGGACCTCGGCATCCTCGGAGGCGTGCTCGCCGGCGAGGAGTTTGGTGGCGAAGGTCTTCTCCTCGTCCACGGCCATCCCGACGAGCGCCTCGTCGAGACCGTCGATCATGTTGTGGGAGCCGATCTGGTAGGAGATGCCGGAGACGGACTCGATCTCCTCCTCGCCGATCGTGGCGTGCAGGTCGACGACGACGAAGTCGCCGTCCTGTGCCGGCCGGTCGACGCCGACGAGGGTGCCGAAACGCTCCCGCAGCGACGTGAGGCGCTCCGCGACGTCGTCGTCGGTCACCTCGGACGTCGCGACCTCGAGGACCACGCCGGAAAGGTCGGGGATCACGATCTCGGGGCGGATGTCCACCTCGGCGGTGAATACCAGCTGGCCGCCGAGAGGCCCGGTGACGGCGGGGACCTCGGTGACGTCGACCTCGGGGCTCCCGAGCGCCTTGATCTCGTTCTCGGCGATGGCGTCGCGGTAGAGCTGCGGCAGCACGGCGTTGACCGCCTGCTCGATCACGGCGGCGCGGCCGACCCGCTGGTCGATGATGCGCGCGGGGATCTTGCCGCGGCGGAAGCCCGGCACCGTGATCTGGTTCGCGATCTCCCGATAGGCGGCGTCGATGCCCTGCTTGAGCTCGTCGTACGGGGCCTCGACGGTGACCTTCACGCGCGTTGGCTCAAGGTTCTCGACGGCGCTCTTCACAGCTGTTCTCCAGTCAATTGTTGGGTGCCCGCTCGGGGCTGGTGTCCGCCCGGGTGTGGAGCGGATGACGGGAATCGAACCCGCACCATCAGCTTGGAAGGCTGAGGCTCTACCATTGAGCTACATCCGCGGCGCCGCGCTGGCGGCTGACCGATTCTATCGTCATGGTCCGGATGCGTCGAACTCGGCCCACGGCACTGCGGCACCCCCGGGCAGTGCGCGTCCCGGTCCGGAGCGCGTGCAATAGACTGTCTGATTGACCCCGGGGTGTGGCGCAGTTTGGTAGCGCACCTGCTTTGGGAGCAGGGGGTCGCAGGTTCAAATCCTGTCACCCCGACTGCTGTCGCGACCTGCCTCACTCAGCGGAGCAGGTTGAGCGCCGAGACGAGGGTCAGCGCGATGACCAGCCGCTCGAAGAGTTTCTGGTCCATGTGGGAGGCCACCTTCCGGCCCGCGAACGCGCCGACGATCACGAGCGGCGCGAGGACGGCGTCGATCACCAGCGACTCGGCCGTGATGAGGCCGAGTCCCACCGAGAACGGCACCTTCACCAGGTTGACCGCGAAGAAGAACCACGCTGACGTCCCGAGGAACGCCCACACGCCCAGGCGCATGGCGAGGAAGTACATCGACATCACGGGTCCGCCCGCGTTGGCCACCATGGTGGTGAACCCGCCGAGGGCGCCATAGGCGGTGGCCTCGAGGCGCTGCCGCCCGGGCGAGACCTGGTCGCCGACGGCGGCGCCACCCCTCGTCGGACCGTACCGGCGCACGAGGGTGACGGCGATGAGGGCGAGCAGGATGACCGCGATGACGCGCCGCACCACCGCGTCTCCCGTCGCGGCGAGGAACACCGACCCGAGCACGATGCCGACGAGGACGGTGGGTACCAGGCGGCGCAACAGCGCCCAGTCGGCGGACCTCCGGTAGGCGAGGATCGCGAACACGTCCCCCACAATGAGGAGGACGAGCAGGGTCCCCGTTGAGTTCCTGGCGGGCAGGACGGCCGCGAAGAGCGCGACGGCGAGGGTCCCGCCACCGGGGAGCGCCGCCTTGCTGAGCCCCACCACGACCGCGCCCGCGGCGAGGATCACCCAGGACCACGCGGTCAGTTCCACCATGAGGCCATCATGGCACCGGGTTCCCTGCGCGAACGTCCTGCGGCGAGCTGGGAGCGTCCATGCGCCAGGGCAACAAAAAAGGGAACCCGCACGGGTTCCCTCCTCTGCCAGGGTCTCAGTCCTCGACGACGAGGCCCTTCTGGTACGCCTTCGCGAGGCGACGCGGGACCTTGATCGCGCGACCGCGCACGCGAACGGTGACGAGCTGGGGAAGGTCAGCCTTCCACTGGGACCGGCGCGAGCGGGTGTTGCTGCGGGACATTTTGCGCTTGGGAACTGCCATTGCCCTGCCGCTCCTTTCACATGGGAGAATTACGAAGCCACCGATTACCCTGCCATCCCGGACCACCGTCGTGCCAGCCGTGGAGGCGGGTCGGTGGTGTGAGATTCGCCAAGTCGTGTCGGCAACCTGTCGATCCTACCGTGCGAACGGCCACGGGACGAAACCGCGAGGCGGCTGGCTAGGCTGGAACCCCATGTGGCTCCCGTCCGGATTCCAGTCCCACAGCGAACTCCTTGTCAGGCACTCCCGGTTCCTGACGCTGCTGGCGCGCACGGACGACGAGGAGGCCGCGCGTGCCGCCGTCGCCGGCGAGCGAAAGCGCTTCCCCGACGCCCGGCACCACTGCTCCGCGTTCATCGTCGAGGTGCCCGGCGCCCAGCCCGTCGAGCGGTCCTCCGACGACGGCGAGCCCGCCGGGACCGCCGGGACGCCCATGCTGGAGGTCCTGCGCGGCAGCGGCGTGACCAACGCGACCGTGGTCGTCACCCGGTGGTTCGGCGGGGTGAAGCTCGGCACGGGCGGCCTCGTGCGGGCGTACTCCGATGCCGTCGAGGGAGCCCTCGCCGCCGCCCCGCGCGTCCGGCCCCTGCGCCGCTCGCTCTTCACCCTCACGCTCGACCACGCGGACGCGGGCCGCATCCAGAGCGAACTGCTCGCCCGCGGCGTGGAGGTGCTGGACGTCGCCTACGCGGACCGGGCCACCCTCACCCTCAGCAACGACGACGACGCCGCCCTCCTCGACGTCGTCGCCCACCTGACCCGGGGCGGTGCGTCGCCCTCGCCGGCGGGGACGCGCGTGATCGAGGTCCCGGTACCAGCCCCGGCCGGCTCTTGAGGAGCGCCACCCGGTGGGATAGGTTAATCTTCAACTGCCAGCACTCGTGGAAGGGACGCGCGATGAGATTCTCCGCCACCGTCCCCACGTGCTGCGTTCGCTGCTGTCTGCAGGGCGTCCGGCTGTAGCCGCGCCCTCGTGCGTGCCTGGCGCTCCCGACACCCCTCCACTTTCCCCCCAGCAGACAGGACCAGCATGATCTACAACAACGTCACCGAACTCGTCGGCAACACCCCGCTCGTGCGCATCAACAGGATCACGGACGGTGCGGGCGCCACGGTCGTCGGGAAGCTCGAGTTCTACAACCCCGCCAACTCCGTCAAGGACCGCATCGGCGTGGCGATCGTGGATGCGGCCGAGGCCGCGGGCGCGCTCCCCCCGGGCGGCACCATCGTGGAGGCCACCTCCGGCAACACCGGCATCGCGCTGGCGATGGGGGGCGCGGCTCGCGGCTACAACGTCGTGCTGACCATGCCCGAGTCCATGTCCAAGGAGCGCCGCGCCCTGCTGCGCGGTTTCGGAGCCGAACTGGTCCTCACGCCCGCCGCGACCGGCATGAAGGGCGCGGTCGAGCGCGCGGAGCAGATCGCGGCCGAACGGCCCGGTTCCGTGCTCGCCCGCCAGTTCGCGAACGAGGCCAACCCGGAGATCCACCGCCGGACCACCGCGGAGGAGATCTGGCGCGACACCGACGGCGCCGTGGACATCGTGGTGGCAGGTATCGGCACCGGCGGCACCATCACCGGCGTCGGGCAGGTGCTGAAGGCGCGCAAGCCGGGCCTGCAGGTCATCGGCGTCGAGCCGGCCGAGTCGCCCATCCTCCACGGCGGCGCCCCCGGCCCGCACAAGATCCAGGGCATCGGCGCGAACTTCGTGCCCGAGATCCTCGATACCACCGTCTATGACGAGGTCATCGACGTCAACTCCGAGACCGCTGTCGCCTACGCCCGGCGCGCCGCCCGCGAGGAGGGACTCCTCGTCGGGATCTCCTCCGGTGCCGCACTGGCCGCGGCGATCGAGGTGGCGAAGCGACCCGAGAACGCCGGGAAGCTGATCGTGGCGATCATCCCCTCGTTCGGCGAGCGTTACCTCTCCACGGTGCTCTTCGAGGGGCTCGTGGACTGATGCACGACTCCGGTATCCCCGTGCTGAGCCTCATGCTCGAGGACCTGCACACCGCCCGCCGCGAGGACCCGGCGGCGCGCACCCTCATCGAGGTGGCACTGGGGTACCCGGGCGTGCACGCCATCTGGGCGTACCGCATCACACACCGCATGTGGCACGCCGGGCTGAAACTGCCCGCGCGGCTCATCTCCCAAGCCATCCGGGGACTCACCGGGGTGGAGATCCATCCCGGTGCGGTCCTCGGGCGCCGGCTCTTCATCGACCACGGCATGGGGGTGGTGATCGGCGAGACCGCCGAGGTGGGCGAGGACGTCACCATCTTCCACGGCACCACCCTGGGCGGGACGTCGATGTCGAAGGGGAAGCGTCACCCCACGGTCGGCAACCGCGTCGTGATCGGCGCCGGGGCGAAGGTCCTCGGGGCGATCACCATCGGCGACGACGTCAAGATCGGGGCCAACGCAGTCGTCGTCAAGGACGTGCCCGCGGGCTCGATCAGCGTGGGGGTGCCGGCACGGTCGCACCCGGCGGCGCCGGGACCCTACGTCCCGCACCTCGACCCGGCCATCTACATCTGATGCCGCGCGACGTCGCCGCGCACGGCGTGTCGTGCGTCCACGGCGACGGCGCGGACGCAGGACACGCATGTCGACGTCGCCGAGCGGGTTTCCACCGCGCGGCGGAGCCTCACGGGAGCGCGCTGATCCTCACGGGCGCATGGCCGGGCGGCCCGATCCGCCGGGCGGGCGCGAGGGGCGGGGTCAGTCGCGGTTCTCGTATGCGGTCAGCATGTCGATCCGCCGCTGGTGCCGCGGGTCGTTGCTGAACGGCTCGGCGATGAACGCGTCGGCGATGGCGAGCGCCTCGCCGACCGTGTGCATCCGGCCACCGATGCCCAGCACGTTCGCATCGTTGTGCTGCCGGGTGAGACGCGCGGTCTCGAGGTTCCAGCCGAGGCCGCAGCGCACGCCCTTGACCTTGTTGGCCGCGATCTGCTCGCCGTTTCCCGACCCGCCGATGACGATCCCGAGCGAACCGGGGTCCGAGACAACCGCTTCCGCGGCGTCAAGGCACATCGGCGGGTAATCGTCGTTCTTGTCGTATTCCAGCGCGCCGTGGTCCACGACGTCGTGGCCGGCGAGGGTGAAATGGTCGACCATGGCCGCCTTGAGTTCGAATCCGGCGTGGTCCGAGGCAATGTGAATCCGCATACCGCTCATTGTGGTCCGTCTCGGTTAGCTTTGGACCATGGCTCACGCGCAATCCGACCCCGAGGTCCGCCCGCAGGACGACCTATTCCGCCACGTCAACGGGATCTGGCTGAAGGAACACGACATTCCCGCGGATCGCGGCCGCGACGGCGCCTTCCACGCGCTCGTCGACGCCGCCGAACTGGACGTCCGCGAGATCATCGAGGACTGCGCGGCAGGAATGGTCGAGGGGCCGAACGCACGGAAGATCGGGGACCTGTTCGCCTCCTTCATGGACACCGACGCCATTGAGGCGCTCGGGCTGGCGCCGCTCGAGGTGGACCTCTCCCCCGTGCGCGCCGCCGGGACGAAGGCGGACCTGGTGCGCCTGCTCGGCGAACTCGCGCCCACCGGCGTCCCCGGTGTCTTCTCGGACTACGTCTCGAACGACCCCAACAACCCGGACAACTACACGATGTACGTGTGGCAGGGCGGGCTGGGCCTCCCCGACGAGGCCTACTACCGCGACGAGGCGCACGCCGCGACGCTGTCGGCCTACGAGGCCCACATCGCGACCATGTTCTCCCTGGCGGACATCGCGACCCCCGCGGAGGCCGCCGACCTGGCCGGCCGTGTCATGGCCTTCGAGACGGCGCTGGCCGCGGGGCACTGGGACCGGGTCAGGACCCGGGACGCGGACCTCACGAACAACCCCATGGGCTTCGCCGAGTGGCAGGCGCTCCTCCCCGACTTCGACCTCCGGGCCTGGAGGACCGCCACCGGGCGGCCCGAGGCGTTCGAGCGACTCGCCAACGAGACGCCGTCGTACTTCTCGCACCTCGCCGGGGTCTGGGAGTCCACCGGCCTCGAGGACATCCGGTCCTGGCTGATGTGGCGCATCATCGGGGCACGCGCCCCCTACCTCTCCGAGGCGATCGCCCAGGAGCGGTTCAACTTCTACGGCCGCACCCTCACCGGGTCCGAGGAGATCAAGGAGCGCTGGAAGCGCGGCGTCGGTCTGGTCGACGGCGCCTTCTCGGAGGCCGTCGGCGAGCTGTACGTGGAACGCCACTTCCCGCCGTCGCACAAGGCCGCGATGGACCATCTGGTGGCGAACCTGATCACGGCGTACCGGGAGTCGATCTCCGCGCTGGACTGGATGGGCGAGGAGACGCGAGGCCGCGCCCTCGAGAAGCTGGACACGTTCACCCCGAAGATCGGCTACCCGAGCAAATGGCGCGACTACTCCGCCCTCGAGGTGCGGGCGGGCGACCTGATGGGCAATGTGCGCGCGGCGAGCCGGTTCGAGTTCTCCTACCTGGCCGACAAGCTGGCCGGACCGGTCGACCGCGACGAATGGCAGATGCCGCCGCAGATGGTCAACGCCTACTACATGCCGACCACGAACGAGATCGCCTTCCCAGCGGCAATCCTGCAGCCGCCGTTCTTCGCCGCGAACGCCGACGACGCCGCGAACTACGGCGGCATCGGCGCCGTGATCGGGCACGAGATCGGGCACGGTTTCGACGACCAGGGCTCGAAGTTCGACGCGAACGGCGCCCTGAACTCGTGGTGGACGGATGACGACCGCGCGGAGTTCGAGAAACGGACCGCGGCCCTGATCGGCCAGTACGACGTGCTCGTCCCCAAGCAGCTCGAGGGCAGCGCCCACCACGTGAACGGGGCACTGACCATCGGCGAGAACATCGGGGACCTCGGCGGCCTCTCGATCGCCATCACGGCGTACGCCATCGAGTTGGCCGCCCGCGGCAGTTCGTTCGACGACGAGCCGGTGATCGACGGCGAGACCGCGCTGCAACGGCTCTTCCTCAACTGGGGGCGGATCTGGCGTGAGAAGGCGCGCGAGGAGGAGGCCATCCGGCTGCTCTCGATCGACCCGCACTCCCCGTCGGAGTTCCGGTGCAACGCGGTGGTCCGCAACGTGGACGCGTTCGCGCAGGCATTCGGCCTGACGGAGGGTGACGCACTCTACCTCGACCCGGCCGAGCGGGTGCGGATCTGGTAGCGGTCAGAGGGCGAAGTCGGCGCGGCGCAGGCTGAACTCCTGGCCCGCGGCGTTGCTGCAGCTGATGCCCGCCTCGGAGGACGTGCAGGTGAACTCACCCACCGTGCGGGACTCGCCGTACGGGAGCTGGGCGGCGTCACCGAACTCAGGCGTTCCCGTGGAACAGACGTGCGCCGTGCCGGCGGAGTCGAGCCTGAAGGCCACGCCGGTGTCGGCGGTGCACCCCGCGACGTCGGGCGGCTGGTAGTCGAAGCTCCGGATCGCGCACAGGACGGACTCCTCCGACATGACGCAACCGATGTTCCCGGACGGCATCTGGAAGCTGTACCCCAGGGATGCGACGTCGGCCGCCGAGGCGTCAGGACCGGAGGTGACGCCCGCGGTGGTGCCGGCTCCCTCGCCGGCCGCCACGCCATCGCCGGACGCCAAGCGCTGGACGAACAGCACGAGGAAGACGAGCACCAGGACGGCGACGACCACGACGAGGGCGGTCTCGCCCGGCGAAAGGCGCCGTCGGGCCGTGCTAGCCAAAGTTCGGCCCCACCGTCCGGCTCCGCACCCACGGGCGGACTGGGTCGACGTCATTCACGGTGTCGGTCATGGACCCATTGTGCGCGATCGGGCCGGCGATGTCCGCCCCCATCCGCCGCTTCGGTGCTCCCGTGCGGTTCGTGGAAGGATCGCGGTACCGAAACCAGAAGGAGAACCATGCCCGGGCAGAACCTCACCCGTCTCGAGGCGCTGCAGCGTGCCGCCGTCGTCACCACGTCGGCGTACGACGTCGTCCTGGACCTCGCGTCGCCCGGCGACACGTTCCGGTCCCGCACCACGATCCGCTTCGCGGCCCACGAGGGCGCCGGCACGTTCGTCGACCTGATCGCCCGCAGCGTGGAGGAGATCACCCTCAACGGCCGCACTGTCGACCCGTCGGCCCACGGGGACTCGCGGATCGCGCTGGATGGCCTCGCAAGCGAGAACGAGCTCGTGGTGGACGCAACCTGCCTCTACACCAACACCGGCGAGGGCCTGCACCGCTTCGTAGACCCAGCCGACGGCGAGGTCTACCTCTACTCGCAGTTCGAGGTGGCGGACTCGCGGCGGGTGTTCGCGGTCTTCGAGCAACCGGACCTGAAGGCGACCTTCACCTTCTCCGTCACTGCCCCGGAACACTGGGTGGTGGTCAGCGGCCAGGCGGGGACGCGCGGCGTGCCGTCCAGCGGCGCGGCCACCTGGACCTTCGAGCCGACCGAACGCATGAGCTCGTACGTCACCGCCATCGTGGCCGGCCCCTACCACACCGAGTTCGGGGAACTCACGTCGGGCGACGGCCGCACGATCCCGCTCGGGGTCCACTGTCGCAGGTCGCTGGCCGCGCACCTCGAGACCGACGAGATGATCGCCATCACGAAGGCCGGCTTCACGTTCTACGAGCAGGCGTTCAAGCGACCCTACCCCTTTACGAAGTACGACCAGATCTTCGTCCCCGAGTTCAACGCGGGCGCGATGGAGAACGCCGGGTGCGTGACCTTCACCGAGTCCTACGTGTTCCGCTCCAAGGTGCCGGACGCGCGCCGCGAGCGCCGGGTGGTCACGGTGCTGCACGAGCTCGCGCACATGTGGTTCGGGGACCTGGTGACGATGCGCTGGTGGAACGACCTGTGGCTGAACGAGTCCTTCGCGGAGTTCATGTCGACCCTCGCCACCGCCGAGGCCACCGAATGGAAGGATGCGTGGACCACCTTCAACTCGCTGGAGAAGTCCTGGGCCTACAGCCAGGACCAGCTCCCCTCCACGCACCCCATCGTGGCGGAGATCAACGACCTGGAGGACGTCGAGGTCAACTTCGACGGCATCACCTACGCGAAGGGCGCGTCCGTGCTGCGCCAGCTGGTCGCCTGGGTGGGCCAGGACCACTTCCTCGACGGCGTCGCCGTGTACCTCGCGAAACACGCGTGGTCCAACACCGAGCTCGGCGACCTGCTCTCCGAGCTCGAGGCCACCTCGGGCCGCGACCTCGGTGAGTGGTCCCGGCTGTGGCTGGAGACCGCGGGCGTCAACCTGCTGCGGCCCGTCGTCGAGACACATGACGCCGACGGCGTGCCGACGTTCACGCGGTTCGCCATCGCCCAGGAGGCGACCGCTGACCAGCCGACCCTGCGGCCGCACCGCGTCGTCGTCGCCGGCTACCGCGTGGAGGACGGGGCGCTCGTCCGCCGCGACGAGGTCGAACTCGACGTCGTCGGGGCACTGACCGAGGTTCCCGCGTGGGCGGGGAGGCCGGTTCCGGACCTCGTGCTCGTCAACGACCAGGATCTCGCGTACGCCAAGATCCGGCTGGACGAGCGCTCGCTCGCCACGGCCACCGCCCACCTCGCGGGGTTCGCCGAGTCGCTGCCGCGCGCGCTCATTCTCTCGGCGGCCTGGGACATGACCCGTGACGGCGAGTGGTCCGCGTCCCGGTTCTGCGACCTGGTGCTCGGCAACATCGCCGCGATCACGGACTCCACGGTGGTGATGGTGCTGCTACGGCAACTCGCCACGGCCGTGAACCACTACAGCGCGCCGGCCACCCGCGACCAGTTGGCCGCGGGTGTCGCCGACGACCTCCTCCGCCTCGCCGCCCAGGCCGCGCCGGGCTCCGACCTCCAGTTCCAGCTCGCGAAGGCAGCCGCCGCGCACGCGCGCATGCCGGCCCAGCTGGACATTGTGGCCGCCCTTCTCTCGGGCGAGCTGACCTGGGAGGGCCTCGAGATCGACACGGACCTGCGCTGGGACCTCCTCACCTCGCTGGTGGCCGGGGGCCGTGCGGGATCGCTGGAGGTGGACGCCGCCCTGGCCGCCGACCTGACCGCGAACGGCGAGCAGGCGGCCGCGCGCGCTCGCGCCGCGCTGCCGACGGCGGAGGGCAAACTGGCCGCGTGGGAGGCCGTGATGAGTGGCCGGCTCCCGAACGCGATCCAGCTCGCCACCATCGGGGGCTTCACCCACGTGCAAGACAGGTCGCTGCTGGTGGACCACGTCACGCCCTACTTCGCCGCACTGGAGGACGTGTGGGGGCAACGGACCAGCGAGATGGCCGAGCAGATCGTCGTGGGCCTCTACCCGCTTCGCCTGGCCGGCCTCGGGCTGGAGGGCATCGACGTCCTCGCGCTCACCCGGGAGTGGCTGGACGGCCACCCGGAGGCCCCGGCCGCGCTTCGCCGCCTCGTGGTGGAGTCCATGGACACGGCCCGGCGCGCGATCGCCGCGCAGGCGGTGGACGCCGGGTAGCTCACGTCCACCGGAAGAGGACGTCGCCCGGAAGCACGTCGGTCCCGGCGGGGGCCGCGATCTCGAGGTCGCCGGCCTTGGCCCCGAGCGCGATCACGACGACGAGCGGCGCCAGCCCCGCGGCGGCGACGGCATCCGGGTCCCAGCGCACGACGTCGTCGCCGGCGGCCACGTCCTCGCCCTTCGGCACCAGCATCTCGAAGCCGTCGCCATGAAGACTGATCGTGTCTATCCCGAGGTGCACCATGACGGCGCCACCCGGCGCCTGGACGACGAACGCGTGGGGGTGGGCCACCTTGAGGTTCCCGGCCACGGGCGCCCGGGCAGCGAGCACGCCGGTTGCGCCCCCGGTGCGGGGCTCGAGCGCGAGGCCCGGGCCGACCATGGCGGCGGCGAACACGGGATCGGGCACCTCGGCAAGGTCGACCACCCTGCCGGCAGCAGGCGCACGGACCTCCATCAGCGCAGGTCGGAGAGTTCCTCCACGAGGTCGTCCGCCTCGGGTCCCACCACGACCTGGACGGTGTGCCCGTGGATGACCACCCCGAATGCGCCGGCCTTCTTCAGCCCCTCCTCGTCGACCTTGTCCGTGTCCTCGACGACCACCCGCACGCGGGTGATGCACGCCTCCAGGTCGGCAACGTTGTCCGTGCCGCCAAGTGCGGCCAGGATGTCTTCGGCCTTGCTCACGATCTCTCCTTCGAACGTTACGCGCCTGCTGCACCAGCAGACCACACTTGCGAGGCACCCGCAGCGGCAACCGGCAATCAGGCGAGGCGGTCGTCCTCCCCCAGTTGCGCGCGCACCGCCGCCACGAGGGACAGGAGGCGAGCGGTGGACGGCAGGGCCTCGACGAGGACCGGCGTCTCGCTGCCGTCGGCGAGCGGGAGCTTCCAGTTGGGATACTCGGTGTCCGTGCCCGGCTGGTTCTGGGCACGGCGTTCGCCGACGGCGTCGGTGAGGGACACCCCGAGCAGCACGGACGGCGTCATCGCGATGTAGCGGTGCACCGCCTCCACGATCTCGCGCTCGGTGGGCTCGTCCTGCAGCAGGTTGTAGTCGTACAGCCGACCGAGCATCCGGTCCCGCTCCAGGTTCGCCTCGGCCCGCACCCTGGCCTCCGGCTCCGTGAGCAGGCCGAGGCGCGCCCGCAGGTCCACGTGCTCGCCGGCGAGGTAGCCCGCCACGGGTGGCAGGTCGTGGGTGTCGACGGTGGCCAGTACGAGCTCGCGGAAGTCCGTGGCCGGGAGCGGGTGGCCCGTCTGGTCCTTCTCGAACCACAGCACGGAGGTGCCGAGCACGCCACGTTCCGTGAGGTAGACGCGCACCCACGGCTCCACCGTGCCGAGGTCCTCACCGATGACGATCGCGCCGGCGCGGTAGGCCTCCAGCAGTAGCACCCCCACCATGGACTCGTGGTCGTAGCGAACGTAGGTGCCCTCCCCCGCGCCCGCGCCCTCCGGGATCCACCACAGCCGGAAGAGCCCCGGGATGTGGTCCACGCGCAGGGCGCCGGCGTGGCGCATGACCGAACGGGCCATGTCACGGAGGGGGGCGAAAGCGTCGCGGGCGAGGTTGTCCGGCCGCCACGGCGGCTGGTGCCAGTTCTGGCCCTGCTGGTTGTACATGTCGGGCGGGGCGCCGACGCCGATCCCGGCCGCGAACACCTCGGGGTTCGACCACGAGTCCGCGTTGACGGGGTGGACCCCCACGGCCAGGTCCTGCATGATGCCCATGCCCATGCCGGATTCCTTCGCCGCTCGCTGGGCCGCCTCGAGCTGCTCGTCGACGATCCACTGCTGCCAGCAGTAGTACTCCACGCGGGCCGCCAGCTCACGGCGCTGCCGGGCGACGTAGGGCGAGGTGGCCGAGGCGATCTCGGGCGGGAAGGGCTCCCCCTGGTACTTCTCCATGAGGGCGCACCACAGTGCGAAGTCCTCGAGTCCGGACCCACCCTCCTCGCGGAACCGCTCGAAGTCCCGCTGCCTGCCGCGCGAGCGACCGGCGCCGTGGATGACCTCGAGCGCCTGGTTCTTCGCCTCCCACACCGGGTCCCGTTCGATTGGCGCGCTGGAGGTGTTGGTCGGCCGGATGTCCTCCGCCGCCCATTCCACCAGCGAACGCTGGGGCCCGGAGAGGTAGGCCACTTCCGGGATGTCCTCCGGGCGGATGTAGATCGGGTTGACGAATCGCCGCGTCGCCGGCAGGTAGGGCGACGGCGTCATCGGCGTCACGGGCGCGGTGGCGTGCAACGGGTTGATCAGCAGGAAGTCAGCTCCGAGGTCGCCGAAGAGGGAGGCCAGCTCCGACAGGTCCCGCGTGTCCCCCATCCCCCACGAGTTCTTCGAACGCACCGAGTAGAGCTGCGCCATCATGCCCCACCCGCGGACGCGGGCGAGTTGCGGGAATGGCAGCCGGTCGGGCGAGACGGCGAGGGGGGCACGGACGGGTTCGCGCCCCTCGACGCGCGCCACGATCGTGTGCCAGCCCAGCGGCAGGTCCGCCGGGATCACGAAGGTCGCACGTCCGAGCGTCTGGCCATCCACAACGCGGGGGTGGACCCAGACGTCGGCCTGCCGCAGCTCCACACGGCCGTCCTCCTCGAGCTCCACCTCGACGGCCACCTCGGTCCCGTCGAGCACGTGCACGGGGACCATGTGGTCGGTCCCGTGCCGCATCACCACGCAGGGGGGCAGGGTGTCGCGCCAGGGCGCCAGGTCGGCGTCCCTGAGGGAGGCCTGGATCTCGCCCTCGTCGCCGGCGCGCACCCCCAGCGCGTGCAGCACGGAACGGATCGTCCATGCCGTGACGATCTGGTGGTGCCCGTCGAAGTTCCAGAAGTCCGTGGCGACGCCGTGCGCCCGGGCCAGCTCCTGGAGGGATTCGCTCGGCGGCTCACCGTGAGGAGTCATCTGTGAACACCTGTCCTTCGGGTCGACGGCCGCGGCGTCACGGTGGCCCCGCTCAGCGACGTGCGACGCTCGTGACCTGTCCCACACTACCGGTTTCGAGGGGGAAGGGGACGGCGGCGATCCGTCGTGGTGGCGATCCGTGGTGGAATGGTCCCGTGCTGGATTCGAGTGCCCATTGAGCAACGGAACGCGGTTCCAGGGCATCGCCGTCAGCCGCGGGCGCGCCGTCGGCCCGGTGGCCCGAATGGCCGGACCGGCCCAGCCACCTCCCCCCACCCGGTTGACCGGCCCCGCGGACGCCGCGTGCGACCTGATCTCCGCCAGCGCGCGCGAGGTCCGTGATGCGCTGCGCTGGAAGGCCGGGCTCACGGCCGGTGTGGCGCGCGAGGTGCTGGAGATGACAGCGACCATGGCCGTGGACCCGGCGCTGCTGAAGGCAGCCCACCACCTCGTGCGCGAGGGGAACCTCGCGCCCGCTCCCGCGCTCTGGCAGGCCGCTTCCGACCTCGCGTCCAAGCTGGAGGGCCTCGGCGGGACCATGGCCGAACGCACCACCGACGTGCGCGACGCCGCCGCGCGCATCGTCGCCCAGATCACGGGCGCGCCCGTGCCGGGGATCCCCGAGAGGAACGAGCCGTACGTGCTCGTCGCCGAGGACCTCACGCCGGCCGACGCCGCCACCCTGGACCGGGCGAAGGTCCTCGCCATCGTCACCGCGCTCGGCGGACCCACCACCCATACGGCGATCATCGCCCGCGAGCTCGGCATTCCCGCGGTCGTGGCCCTCGAACGGCAACTCGACGCCGTCGTCGACGGGGACCTCGTGGGGGTGGACGGCACCCGCGGCACGGTCCACGTCGGTGACTTCGACCCAGCGCAGTTCGCTGCCAGCGACTTCCCGGAGTTCACCTTCACCGGTCCGGGCGGCACGGCGGACGGTCACCTCGTGGCGATGCTCGCCAATGTGGCCGACGGCGAGGGGGCGCGAGCCGCGGCGGCCGCGGGCGCCGAAGGCATCGGGCTGCTCCGCACCGAGATCTGCTTCGCGGACGCCGTGCGCGAGCCGAGCCTTGAGCAGCAGGAGGAGGCGTACGGGGAGGTGTTCGCGGCGTTCCCCGGCCGGAAGGTGGTGGTCCGCACGCTGGACGCGGGCGCCGACAAGCCGATGCGGTTCCTCCACCAGGTCCCCGAAACGAACCCCGCACTCGGCGTGCGCGGCTTCCGCACCGCGAACCTCGACCGGCCGGTGCTAGTCCGCCAGCTGACCGCGATCGCGCGTGCCGCCACCGCGCACACGGCCGACGTGTGGGTGATGGCTCCCATGGTCTCCACCGTGGCAGAGGCGGAGGAGTTCGTCCGCCTGGCCCACGAGGCCGGCCTCGCAACGGCGGGCGTGATGGTGGAGGTGCCCTCGGCCGCCCTCAACGCCGGCCCCATCCTTGCGCGGGCGGCGTTCGCCTCCATCGGAACGAACGACCTCACGCAGTACACGCTCGCCGCGGACCGGACGATCGGCCAGCTCGGCGCCATCGCGAACTCGTGGGATCCGGCGGTGCTCCGCCTGGTCGAGTTCACCTGCCGTGGCGGGGCGCAGCAGGACCGCCCGGTCGGGGTGTGCGGGGAGGCGGCGGCGGACCCGGCGCTCGCCGTCGTCCTCGTGGGCCTTGGCGTCTCCAGCCTCTCCATGTCCGCGCGTGCGCTCGGGCCCGTGTCCGCGGTGCTGTCGCGCACCGCGTTCGCGGAGTGCGAGCGGCTGGCGGGCCTGGCCCTTGGCTGCGAGTGCGCCGCCGACGCACGGGCCGTCGTGCGTGCCAACCTCGCCGTGCTCGACGAATCCGTGCTGTAGCGGTGTACATCACGACAGGGCGATCGTTCGAGGCGATGGGCGGTGAGGAGATGTTCACCAGGCTCGTGGAGGGCTTCTACCGCCGCGTCCGCGCCGACGACGTCCTGGCGCCGATGTACCCGGCCGACGACTTCGAGGGCGCCAAGATGCGACTCCGCATGTTCCTGGTGCAGTACTGGGGCGGTCCCACGACCTACTCCGAGGTGCGCGGTCACCCCAGTCTCCGACGCCGCCACCTGCCGTTCCGCGTGGACGCGGCGGCACGGGACCGATGGCTGACCCACATGCGGGCCGCGCTCGACGACCTCGATCTCGCCCCCGAGATCGAGCGGCCGCTGTGGGACTACCTCCGGCGTGCCGCTTTCGCGATGCAGAACTCCGAGGAGGACCGATGACCGAGGGCATCCTGCCATTGCCGCAGGTTGACACCCAGCCCCTGGAGTATGTCCTCAGGGTCCTGGAGCTCACCCGTACCGGAGAGACCACGTTCACCGGCCTCTCCCTCCCCCAGGTCCACAACCGCGTCTACGGCGGCCAGGTGATGGCCCAGGCCCTGATCGCCGCCGGCTCGACCCTCGACCCGGACCGCATCGGCCCGCGCCTGCCGCACTCGATGCACGGCTACTTCCTCCGCCCGGGACGGCTCGACCTGCCCCTCGACTTCTCGGTTGAAGTGCTGCACGACGGGCGGTCGTTCTCGACCCGGCGCACGCACGCCCTCCAGGACGGCGTCCCCATCCTGTCGATGATCTTCTCCTTCCAGCTGGACCAGCCCGGCCTCGACCACCAGATCCCCGCCCCCGCGGCACCCGACCCGCTCACCCTCCCGAGCGCCGTGGACCTGTTCGCCTCGGCGAACCACCCCGCTGCTCGGATGCTGCTGCGCACGGGGGCGTTCGACATTCGCCATGTGGAGCCGAACGTCTACTTCGAGCCAGACCCGGACAGGAGCCACACCCAACTCCTGTGGATGAAGGCGCGGTCCCCCTTGCGGGATGCGACGCCCCAACTCCTCCATCGCGCCCTGCTGGCCTACGCCTGCGACCAGGTCATGCTCGAGCCCGTGGTGCGATCGCACGGCCTGAGCTGGTCCGACTCGCAACTCAAGGTCGCGAGCCTCGACCACGGCATGTGGTGGCACCGCCCGCTCGACGTCACGCAATGGCTGCTGTACGTGCAGGACTCGCCCACCGCCGTCGGCGGCCGCGGTCTCGGGACGGCGCGCATCTACACCCGTGAGGGCATCCACGTCGCCACCGCGGCGCAGGAGGGGATGGTCCGCGCCTGAGGCGCGCGGACTAGTTACCGCGGCGGAACTGGACGGGTTCGTCCATGAACCGCGACCAGAGCGCGCGTTCGTCGTCCGTGAGGCGCCGTGGCCTCCCGGTTGTGGCGTTCACCATGACGATCGTGGTGCGGGCGCGGGCAGCGACGCCGCCGTCGAGGGTCGGGACCTCGTAGCACACCTCCGCGCTCGCGCCGCCCAGCCGGGAGATCCACATGCTCACCGGGATCGGCGCACGGGGATACCCCAGCGGCGCGAGGTACTCGATCTCCTGATGGGCCACGAAGGTGGCGGACTCGTCGCGGTCCAGGGTGGCCGATTCGCCGGCCGGCAGATGGTGCCCGTGCCAGAAGACCGCCACGCGCACCTCCTCGAGGAGCACGAGCATGGCGGCATTGTTGACGTGACCGTAGGCATCGAGGTCACCCCACCGAACCGTCACGGGCACGACGAGCTTCATTGCGGCGCTCCCCGTCAGCCGCGGGTGAGCTTGCGGTAGGTGACCCGGTGCGGGCGCGCCGCCTCGATGCCGAGCCGCTGGACCTTGTTCTCCTCGTAGGAGTCGAAGTTGCCCTCGAACCAGTACCACGCGTCGGGAGCCTCTGTGGTGCCCTCCCAGGCGAGGATGTGGGTGGCGACGCGGTCGAGGAACCAGCGGTCGTGGGTGATGACCACGGCACAGCCGGGGAACTCGAGCAACGCGTTCTCCAGGGAGCCGAGCGTCTCGATGTCGAGGTCGTTGGTCGGCTCGTCCAGGAGAAGGAGGTTGCCGCCCTGCTTCAGCGTCAGTGCCAGGTTCAGCCGGTTGCGCTCCCCCCCGGAGAGGATACCCGCGGGCTTCTGCTGGTCCGGGCCCTTGAACCCGAACGCCGAGACGTAGGCACGCGACGGCATCTCCACGTTCCCGACCTTGATGAAGTCGAGCCCGTCGGAGACCACCTCCCACAGTGTCTTGTCCGGGTCGATCCCCGCCCTGTTCTGGTCCACGTAGGAGATCCGCACGGTGTCGCCGATTCGCAGGACCCCCGAATCGAGTTCCTCCAGTCCGACGATCGTCTTGAACAGCGTCGTCTTCCCGACGCCGTTCGGGCCGATGATGCCGACGATCCCGTTGCGCGGCAGCGTGAAGCTGAGGTCCCGGATCAGGGAGCGCTCGCCGAAGCCCTTGCACACCCCGTTCGCCTCGATGACGAGCGACCCGAGGCGTGGCCCCGGCGGGATCTGGATCTCCTCGAAGTCGAGCTTCCGCGTGCGCTCCGCCTCCGCGGCCATCTCCTCGTATCGCCCGAGGCGGGCCTTCGACTTCGCCTGGCGACCCTTCGCGTTCTGGCGGACCCATTCGAGTTCGCTCCTCAGGCGCTTGGCGAGCTTCGCGTCCTTCTTGCCCTGGACCTGGAGGCGGTCCGCCTTCTTCTCGAGGTACGTGGAGTAGTTCCCCTCGTACGGGTAGAGGCGACCCCGGTCCACCTCCGCGATCCAGCCGGCCACGTGGTCGAGGAAGTAGCGGTCGTGGGTCACGGCGATGACGGCGCCGGGGTAGGCGGCGAGGTGCTGCTCGAGCCACTGCACCGACTCGGCATCGAGGTGGTTGGTGGGCTCGTCGAGCAGGAGAAGGTCCGGCTGCTCGAGGAGCAGCTTGCACAACGCCACGCGACGGCGCTCCCCGCCCGAAAGGATCGAGACGTCCGCATCGCCCGGGGGCAGCTGCAGCGCGTCCATCGCCTGCTCGAGCTGCGCGTCGAGGTCCCACGCGTTGGCGGCGTCGATCTCCGTCTGCAGCTTCCCCATCTCGTCCAGGAGGGCGTCGAAGTCCGCGTCCGGCTCCGCCATCGCCTCACCGATCTCGCTGAACCGGTCGAGCTTGCCCTTGATCTCGGCCACGCCCTCCTCGACGTTGCCCAGCACGTCCTTGTCCTCGTTCAGCGGCGGCTCCTGGAGGAGGATGCCCACCGTGTAGCCCGACGTGAGGCGCGCCTCGCCGTTGGACGGGTGCTCCAGGCCGGCCATGATCTTGAGGATGGTGGACTTGCCGGCGCCGTTCGGGCCCAGCATGCCGATCTTGGCGCCCGGGAGGAACGCCATGGTGACATCGTCGAGGATGACCTTGTCCCCGTGCGCCTTGCGCGCCCTGACCATTGAGTAGATGTACTCGGCCACAACTCTCCCCGTGATGGATCAACAGATTTCGATGCGTGCAGACGCGGGTCCACTATGCCACAACGGGCGCGGGGCACCGCCCGACCGACCGCCCGCCCGGGCGCCGCACCCGCCCGGCGCCCCGGCTCAGAATGGCGGCTCCGGCGCGGGGACCATGGCGTCCTCCGGCGCCACGTCGGCGTTGTCCTCGGGGCACTCGGCCGCACCTGTCAGGTCGACGGGCGTGGAGGCGGGTGTCCCGTCGGTCGCGTCCGCCTCCGGCGAGTTGCGGACCACACGCGAGAAACGTGCGACACCGGAGTGCAGCTCGATCCCGACGGCGTCCGCCCGGACCACCTGGCGGCTCCTCGGCTCGCCGTTGCCGTTCGTCCAGTACTCCGTCACGAGCTCGCCGCGGACGAGCACCGGCGTGCCCTTCGCCGCCGATTCGGTGACGTTCTCGCCCAGCTGCCCGAAGGCCTTGACGGCGAACCACTGCGGGGGCAGCACATCCGTGGACTCGCTCTCCCGCTGGTAGCGGGCCACGGCGACGGCCACGTCGAAACGCGCCACCCTCCCGCCGGACGCACCCGTGTGCAGCACGGGCTTGGCGCCCAGGTTGCCGCGAATCGTCACGTAGGTCTCGTTGGACATGGGACTTCCTTCCCTCTGTGGTCCGCACCGTGCGGATGGAAGGAAGCCTGCCCGCGCGACCGCGTCGGGCGCTCAGCCCGCGTGGGCGCCTGTGGAGGGTGCGTCGCTGCCCGCCGCTGTGGAAAGCCGCGCCTCCTCGAACGCACCGCGGACCGCGCGGTGCCGCTCCAGCAGCACCGCCGCCGGTGCCGCGAGTTCGGCGTCCACCGTGGCCGCCAGCGCGGCGCGGACATCGCGCTCGTAGGCGGCCGCCCATGCGGCCCCCACGGCCGTGCGCGTGCCCCGCGCGGCACCGAGCAGCATGCCCGCGACCCCCACCAGGACGATCGCCGGCCCGATCACCCACGCCACCGGCCAGCCCTGGAGAATCCCGGCGACCACGAGCGTCACCGCAGCGAGGGCGCCGGCCACTGCCGCCCAGCCGAAGGCCTCCGCCTTCGGCACGCGAACCTCCGGGAGTGGTACGGACGCCACCGCATCCGCCGTCGAACGCAGGAGGGACTCCACACTTGGCAGCGAGGCATCCACCGCCCGGGACCACAGCCGCGGCAGCCCCTGCTTGACCCGCCCGGCCCACGTGGAACCGATTGCGGCCATCGTGGCCCGTGCGGGCGGTTGCGGCGCCGCGAGCGCGCCACCGACCCACCGGCTCGTCGCCTCCTCGATCGATCGCGTGACGGCGCCGATGCCGTTCGCCCGCATGAGCTCGTCGGCGGTGAGGTCGACCACGGCGGCATCCGTGGTCGCCTCCCCGGCGCCGACGTGCGTGAGCAGTTCCGTGGCGACCGCGGCGATCCCGGCGCGGGCGGTGCGGTGCGCCGTCGACTCCTCCCCCACGGCGGCGCGCAGCAGCGAGTGCACCGCCCCGATGCCCTCCCCGGTGAGCGCACAGGTGTGCAGCACCGGCACCTCCCCGAGGCCGTCGGCGGCGAGGAGGCGACGCACGTCGCCGTCCACGATATCGAGCCCGCGGTCGTCCAGCGTGTCCACCTGGTTGAGTACCACCACCATCGCATCCGCGCGGGAGCGCAGCGCGCGCAGGTAGTTCTCGTGCAGGATGTGGTCCGCGTACTTCTGGGGGTCCACCACCCAGATGAGGACGTCCACCACCGGGAGCAGCCGGTTGACCTGCGCGGAGTGGTGCTCCTCCACCGAGTCGTGGTCCGGGAGGTCCAGCAGCACGAGCCCGTCGATCGCCTTCAGGTCCTCGCGCTCGAGCAGGGTGTCGCGGAACATACGCCGGGAAGGCCGCACGCCGAGGAACCCCATCAGCTCGTCGGCGCGGCTCCCCCAGGCGCAGGCGCTGGTCTGGCGGGTGGACGGCCGGATGAAGCCCGAGTCCGCGAACGTCGAGCGGGTGATCGCGTTGAACAGGGACGACTTGCCCGATCCCGTCCCACCCACGAGGGCCACCACCGTGTGGTCGCCTGTCGTCCTGAACCGTGCGAGCACCTCGTCGAGGTCGCGGTTCGCCCGCTCCGCCGCCGCCGGTTCCAGCTCCGTGCCGGCGGTCTCGATGCCGCGCCGGATCGCGGCCACCCTGAGGTCGAGGTCAGACTGCATCGACATGCCCCTTGAGTTCGGACGCGCGCACCCTCAGCCGCGTTGCGAGGTCGGCGCTCGGGAGAGCCTGCAGCACGGTCAGGTAGGGTCGCGCCGCCCCCTGGACCGCGAGCCGCACCTCCCGCACCAGCTCGTCGCGCGCGCGGCCGCAGATCTCCGCGTCCCCGAGGACCTCCCCGGCCGCCGCCGCCGCCCCGGCGATCCCGGCCGCACCGGCGATGACGAGGTCGAGGGTGCCGGCCGGCCCGAGCAGGTCGGTGGCGCGCCGGGAGAGCTGGATGCCGCTCGCGTCGAGCAGGCCCCCAACCCCGTCCCGCCATGTCGCCGTCGCACGGGCAGCCCGCTCCCGGGCGTCGTCGGCGGTGAGCAGCTCGTCGCCGGCGAGGAGATGGCCGGCGCCCGACTCCTGCCACACCCGCTGGATCGTGGCCGAGGCGTCGCGGATCGCGTCGGAGAGCAGCGTGGTGATGGCGGCGCTCACGTCCTCCGCGAGGAGGCCGACGGCGGCCGTCCGCCGGTCGCGCTGGCGGCCACGGACACCGGCCCGTGCCCTCCGTTCGTGTTGCACGAGGGGCGCGAGCGCACCGCCCGTCGACGCGAGCGTCAGCCACCTGGTCGTCGGTGCGCCGACCGCGCAGTCCCCCGCGGCGACGGCGCGCGCCATGTCCTCCTCGGGCCCCCGGGTCGCGTCGTGCGTGGCGTCGCGAAGGACGCGGGCGGCGTCGGCCTGCGCCGTCAGGCCATCGGCCAGTTCGAGCAGGTTGTCGTGCAGTGAAGTCCACGCTCCCGCCGTCGTCCGCCTGATGATCGCGCGCGCCTGGTGGCGGCCGGCGACCGCGACGAGCCAGTCACGGAGCTCGCGCACCGCGGCGGGCGGGAGCGGGCCCTCGTGCGGCGAGGTGTCGGCGATGAGGAACAGGGGCGCGAACCCGAGACCCATCCTGTCGAGCCGCGTCAGGAGATCGGCGCGGACGGTGGTCCGCGCCGCCGGCGGCACGCGGTTCAGGACAACGGCCACCTGTAGGCCCCGCCGGTGGGCCCGCACCAGGTTCGCCCACGGCACCTGGTCGCCGTACCGGGCGGCGGACGTCACGAAGATCCAGAGGTCCGCCGCCTCGAGCAGCCGGCGAGCCATGTCCCGGTTGGACGCTTCGAGGGAGTCCAGGTCCGGGGCGTCGAGCACGACGAGGCCCGGCGGTATGGCGGCACCGGCGACGGCGTCCGCGAGGTCGCGAAGCGGAACGGCGTGGACGCTCGGGTGGTGGGCGATGACGGCGCGGCGCGTGGTGGGCCGCAGCACCCCGGCGGCCGAGACCTCACGGCCCACGAGCGAATTGAGGAGCGTGGACTTGCCGACGCCGGTGGAGCCGCCCAGCACGACGACGGCCGGGTTGGCGTCGTCGGCGAGGCGCGGCAGTAGGTGCGACTTCACCTGCGTGGCGGCCCGCGTGGCAAGGTCGCGCAGGTGGTCCGAGTCCTCCAGCTCGAACGGGAACGAGAGCGTCCCGACGTCGCGGTGGACGTCGTGCAGCAGGTGGAGGAGGGAGGCTGAGGGCTCTGACCGGCTCGGTTCACTCATGCATGCTCGCTCGCTTTCCCACGGGTCAAGAGTGCCTCCTCAAGTCCTCCCGTCCAAGCGCGCACGCCGAGCGACCGGCCGATTGCGGATAGACTGGGCGCGCACGGGCCCTCACAGCTCCGCGCACGGGCCCTCATAGCTCAATGGATAGAGCACCGGACTTCTAATCCGACGGTTGCAGGTTCGAGTCCTGCTGGGGGCGCCAGGACCGGGCAGCCCCGGCTGACAACGTGAGGAGGGGGCAACGTGAGCCCCAAGGACGCACTCGTCTGGATCGATTGCGAGATGACAGGCCTCGACGTGGACACCGACGCCCTCATCGAGGTTGCGGTGATCGTGACCGACTCGGACCTGAACCCGGTCGACGACGGCCTCGACGTCGTCATCGCGCCGCCCCCCGGAGCCCTCGACACCATGGTCGACCTGGTGCGCACCATGCACACGTCCTCCGGGCTGCTCGACGAGCTCGCCGCCGGCGTGACCATGGAGGAGGCCACCGGTCTGGTGATGGGCTACATCAAGCGCCACGTGCCCGCCGTGGGCCGCACCCCGCTGGCGGGCAATTCGGTGGGAACCGATCGCGTCTTCCTCGAACGCAACATGCCGGACGTGACGAACCACCTCCACTACCGCGTGGTCGACGTGTCGTCGATCAAGGAGCTGGCACGCCGGTGGTACCCCCGCGCGTACTTCGCCTCGCCCACCAAGCAGGGCGGGCACCGCGCCCTGGCGGACATCCTCGAATCCATCGCCGAACTGCGCTACTACCGGGCGGTCCTCTTCCCCCAGGACGGCGGGCCCGACCTCGAGACGTGCCGGGAGGCGGCGCGGTCCATCACCGGTGCGCCGGCCACGTCGGCCTCCGCCGACACGGTCCCATCCCCACAGAGCCCCGAGGACTGAAGTGGTCCGGCGCGGGACACCCCGCCAACAGGAGAGGGCCGGCCCGGAGCTCCCGGGCCGGCCCTCGTTTCCTGCATGGGGTGAGTGACGGGGCTCGAACCCGCGACATCCTGGACCACAACCAGGTGCTCTACCTGCTGAGCTACACCCACCATTGTGCGTTGACGCAACGGAGAGCAAGTCTAGCCGGTGGTCGGCCCGCCGGGAAAATCCGGGTGAGTGTCCTGCGTCATACGCATCACCAGAAGGCGCGCACCACGATCGCGTCCGCGAAGTTCTCGAGCGCCCCGTCCACCACCGAGAGATAGAGGTTGACATCCATGAGGTTCACCTCGAGGACCTTGAGACCCTCCTCGGTGTGGATCATGTCCACGCGGCAGTAGAGCAGGAGGTGGTCGCGGCCGGTGAGCTCCTTGATCCCCTCGTGGAGCGTGTTGCGGACGTCATCGCCGAGGTGGCGTTCCTCCACCGTGACGACGTGGGGGAACGCCCGGGAGCGGGCGTGCCGGCCGGGGTCGACCTCCGTCTGCAGGATCGCCTCCTTCTCGATCGCGTGCGAGTTGAGCCCGTTGAAGAAGAACATCGAGATCTCGCCGCGGTTGTCCACCGACTGGAGGTACCGCTGCACGAGTGCCGCCCGCCCTGAGGCCATGATGTTGAGCGCGTGCTGGATGGCGGCGGCGCGAGACCGGGCATCGAGGGCCGTGTAGCGCCCCGTGGAGTGTCGGTTGGAGGAGAGCGAGGACTTGATCACGAAGTCGCCGTTTGCCGGCATGCGGGTGTGCACCTGGTGCTTCGAGAGCTTCCTCTCCGGCTCCAGCCACATCGTGCTGATGGTGGGCATGCCGCGCGCTGCGAGCTCCTGCAGGTAGTGCTTGTCGGAGCTCCAGCGCAGCACCTTCGGGTCGTTGAGGATCCTGGGGACCGTCTCCGCCCAGGTGAAGAACTCGTCGGGCCGCTCCGCGAAGTCGGTGACCGTGAGGATGACGCACAGGCCGGCGTCCTCCCAGTCCACCGCGGGGTCGTCCCACACCGCGATGCGTGGATCGAGCCCCCTCGCCTCGAGGGCCTCGATGAGTCCGTCGCAGTCGGCGGGGAGGTTGGGAAGATCGCTGCTCGTGACTAGCGTCACCTTGGGTTTCGGCACAGGTCCAAACTACCGGAGATCACGCCGTCGGGCGCCCCGTCCGCGACCCCGCGCCCACCCGGTCATCATCACGGGGCGTCGGGCGAACAAGCCCACAGACGGGACTTTGGTCATCCGTCACACAACCGATCGGCGATTAGCTTGAAAGAGGAGTGATCCCCCGCAGGTCCGACACGGCAGGATGGCACGGCATGGCAACTCAGAGCCGGTTCCCGTCTCACCGGTCGACACCCGCGCCGCCCCGGGGACGGAGCCACACCGTTCGAACCCACCCCCGGCGAATCCCATCAATCGTTCGCCTTTCCACCGCACCGTTTGGACAACAGCCATGAACGCTCAGCAGCCCAGGTACCCCGGCATCCCCGACGTGATCAACGGCAACGGCGCCGTCGCCCACGTCATGAAGCACGTGTGCGGGGGCGTCATCGGCTACCCGATCACGCCGTCGACCGAGATCTCGGAACTGTACGAGGCGGCCCGCGCCGAGGGCTGCGTCAACGTCTGGGGCAAGCACCCGTTCTTCTTCGAGCCCGAGGGCGAACACTCGGCGCAGAGCGGCGCCCTCGGAGCGGCCCTCACGGGCGGGCAATTCATCTCGAACGCCTCGTCCAGCCAGGGGATCCTGTACGCGATGGAGTCCCACTTCGTCACCGTCGGCAAGAAGATCGGCGGCTTCGTCCTCCAGTGCGCCGCCCGGGTGGTCTCGAAGCACTCCCTCAACGTGATGGCCGGGCACGACGACGTCTACGCCCTGCTGCCCTCCGGCTACACCATCCTGTTCGGCGCCAACCCGCAGGAGGCGGCCGACCTCGCGGCGATCTCCTACCGCGCCTCCGCGCTCTCGCTGATCCCCGTGGCCAACACCATGGACGGGTTCTCCACGAGCCACATGATGAGCGAGGCACTCCTTCCGGAGCCGGAGTTGCTTCGCGAGTACCTCGGCGACCCCGCCGGCCGGATCAAGGCGCCCACCGTGGCGCAGGAACTGCTCTTCGGCGCCAAGGGCAGGGTATTCCAGCTGCAGCAGTACCTGGGCCGCAGGGAGGCGGACTTCACCGAGGCGGACCTCGCGGGCGTGCTGGAGTTCCTGGACACCCACGGCGACGAGGTGGAGCGCGACAACGCGGGCCTTCTCGTGGACGACACGATCGCCTGGATCCCCGAGAAGCTCCACCGCCAGTGGCGGCGCCAGTGGGTCAACGCGTTCGAGAAGGGGACCCGCCAGTTGGTCCCCGCCCTCGTGGACCCGCACAACCCCGGCATGACCGGCCCGGTGCAGAACCAGCCGGACTTCCAGGCCGGTGCGGCCGACCACCGCACGCACTTCGCCGCCGACGTCCCGGCCCTCGTCCGCCGCGCCATGGGCGAGTACTCCGAACTCACGGGACGTGACTACTCCCCCGTGCAGACCTACATGTGCGAGGACGCCGACTACGTGATGGTGGGCCTCGGCTCGGTGACGGAGGACGTCGAGGCCGTGCTCCCGTACCTCCGCAGCCTGGGCATGAAGGTGGGCCTGGCGGCCATCAAGCTGCTCCAGCCCTTCCCGGAATCGGAACTCGCGGCAGCGCTCATGGGCAAGAAGGCCATCACCGTCCTGGAGCGTTCGGACCAGATGGCGCTGACCGACCTCGTCACCAAGGCGCTGTTCAAGGCCCGCGAGAACGCCAACGGGGAGCGGTACCCCGGCATCCCGGCAATGGAGTCGTCGCCTGCCGTGACGTCGGCCATCTTCGGCCTCGGGGGCCACGACCTGCAGCCGCGCCACCTGATCGCCGCCTTCAAGAACATGGAGCACGGGACCGGTTCGCCGCTGGTGTACCTCGGAACCCAGTTCTTCGACGACGACGCCTCCCCCGCGATGGCCGACATCCAGGCCCGCCTCCGCGCCGCATACCCGGAGACCGAGCTGATGGCGCTCGAGACGGAGCCCAACCCGGTGCTGCTCCCCGCGTCCGCGATGCGGATCCGGTTCCACTCGGTCGGCGGCTACGGCACGATCGCGACCGGGAAGCTGCTCACCGACATCCTGGCCGGAGTGCTCGACATGCACTCGAAGTCGGCGCCCAAGTACGGCTCCGAGAAGAGCGGCGCCGCGACGAACTACTACATCACGCTCAGCCCCGAGCCGGTGAAGATCACCAATGCGGAGCTGGAGGACGTCGAGGTCGTCATCTCGCCGGACCACAAGGTCTTTGCCCACACCGATCCCCTGAAGGGGCTCGTCGAGGGCGGCACCTTCATGATGCAGACCAACCTCTCCCCCGTGGACGTGTGGCGTGAGCTGCCCCGCAAGGCGCGCAGGATGATCCGCGCGAAGAAGATCAACTTCTACATCGTGGACGCCTTCGCGGTGGCCAAGCAGCACGCACCCACCGCCGAGCTCGAGACCCGGATGATGGGCATCGCCTTCATCGGCGCCGTCGCCGCGCATGTCGACCGCGTGGCGGCCGGCGCGTCGCGCGAGGAGATCCTGGGGAAGGTGCGCCAGCAGATCGTCAAGAAGTTCGGACGCAAGGGCGCCGCTGTCGTCGAAGCCAACATGGCCGTGATCCGCGACGGCGTCGAGGTCACCCGCCGCGTGGACTACGACTCCGAGGAGATCCTGGCGATCAGCGACGACGTCGCGCCCGTCCGGTTGCGAACCGTTGCGTTGTCGAAGACCATCAGCGCGCAGGACGGTTGCTCCAGCTGCGCCGGGCTCTTCGACGCCGAATACTACGAGCGGATGGTCGCGAAGCCGTTCCGTGAGGGCACGATCGGCGAGGCGCCGGTCCTTCCCGGCACCGGTCTGTTCATGCCACCCGGCACTGCCGCCGGCAAGGACAAGGGCCTCTTCCGTCGCACCGTCCCGGTCTTCCAGGCCGACCTCTGCACGGGCTGCATGGAATGTGCGCTGGTCTGCCCGGACGCCGCCATCCCGAACACCGTCATCGAGATCGACACCCTGCTGCTGACCGGAATCCGCGAGAGCTACGCGGAGGACGTGGACCGGAACCTGCTGCGGGCGCGAGTCCCTGAACTGGCCGGGGCGGTCCGGGCGCTGTACAGGCAGACGAAGGGCGACCGCGCCTTCTCAGCCCTGGTGTCCGAGGCGGCCGCCGCTCTCGTGGCCGCCGAGCCGGCACTCCGCCACCCCATCGACGCACTCGTCGCGGCGCTCGAGCACTTCCCGGTGGCGCGCACTCGCGCCTTCTTCGACTCCATGGAGAAGAAGGAGTCCGGTTCGGGCGCCCTCTTCACGGCCACGGTGGACCCGTGGAAGTGCACGGGCTGCCTCGAGTGTGTGGACGTCTGTGGACCCAACGCCCTGGTGCCCAGCGAGCAGGACGTCGACCTGCTGGACATGCTCCAGGAGCGTTTCGAGTTCCTCACCGAGCTGCCGAACACCCCGGAGCGGTACTCCGAGGTCCTCCCCGGGCCCGGCGGCGACCCCAAGAGGATGCTGCTGGACCACGACAACTACTACGCGACGACGGGTGGCCACGGCGGCTGCCGCGGGTGCGGTGAGGTCACCTCGATCCGCCTGGTCACCTCGACGAGCCACGCGATCACCGAGAAGCGCCAGCAGCGCCATCTGACGGAACTGGAGGACGTCGTCGACCGGCTGACCGACCGGCTCGCCACCATTCCCCCGGAGGAGGCGGACCGCCGCCGCCGGGTAGGCGAGATCCTCGAGACGCTGGAGAAGCGCCTCTACCTCTACGAGGGTGGACCGACCGGGAGCGGGCCGTCGGGCACGGTCATCGCGAACTCGACCGGCTGCTCGAGTGTCTACGCCTCGACGATGCCGTTCAACTCCTACACGGACCCGTGGGTCAACAGCCTCTTCCAGGACGCCCAGCCCCTCGCGAAGGGCCTCTTCGAGGGCATCGCGGCGCAGGCCGTGGGAGACGTCAAGGCGCTGCGGCTGGCACGCCTGGAACTCAAAGGGGCCTACGACCCCGCGCGGGACGACGAGGCGCTCCGGATGCTCTCGTGGCAGGAGTTCACCACCGCGGAAATGGACCTGCTCCCGATGATGCTGACGATCGGGGGCGACGGCGCCACCTATGACATCGGCTTCGGCGCACTCTCCCGCATCCTCACGACCAACACCCCGATCAAGGTGATGGTGCTGAACAGCGGGGCATACTCGAACACCGGCGGCCAGGCCTCCACCGCGAGCTTCACGTCCCAGGACTCCGACCTCTCCCGGGCGGGCGCCGCACACCACGGCAAGCAGGAGTCCCGGAAGGAGCTGGGGCTCATCGCCTCGTTCCACCCGAACGTGTTCGTGGTCTCGACCTGCACCGCGTTCCAGGCGCACTTCCTCAAGAACACCCTCGAGTTCCTCAGCGAGCAGCACATGCCGGCCGTGATGGACGTGTACACGCCGTGCCAGTCCGAGCACGGCGTGGCCGACGACGCCGCGAACCGGCGGGCGCGCATGGCGGTCAAGTCGCGTGTGAACCCGCTGTTCGTGCATGACCCGCGCCTGGGTGACAACATCCACGATCGGTTCTCGCTGGATGGAAACCCGGAACCGACGAAGACCTGGTCCACCAACAAGCTGGAGTACGTGGACACCTCGGGGAGCCTGCAGCTCCTCACCACGGTGGTGACCCCAGCGGACTTCGCCCTGGCGGAGACCCGGTTCAAGTCCCAGTTCCGCAAGCTACGCCGGGAGGAGGAGGCGGCCGCCCTGCCCGTCTACGAGTACATCGAACTGGACGAAGCTGACAAGGCCGGGCACATCCCGTTCGTCCACACCACCGACCCCGACATGCACCTCCTGAAGATGGTCTGCTCCCCGGAGATGATCGCCCTGGTGGAGGACCGCCGCCGCAACTGGCAGCTGCTCCAGTACCTCGCCGGCCAGGACGTGGACAAGCTCACCTCGCTGCACAAGACCCAACTCGCCGAGCTGCAGGCCAGGTACGACGAGGCCACCACCGCGCGCGAGACATCCCTGGACGACATCGCGCGGATGATGGCGGAGCTGGCCGAGTCCGGCACGATGCCCGCCACCGCACCGCTCGCGGCGGCCGCGGCCACCGTGGCCGTGAGTGCGCCCGCGCAGGCCGCCGCCGCGGTGGCCACTGCGACGGCGTCGTCGGGACCGCGGCCGGTGGTCTCCCTGGCGGAGGCCGACCAGACCCTGTGCACCGACTGCAAGACGTGCTACCAGGAGATGCCGGAGATCTTCGAGCCCGTGCGCGTGATCGTCGACGGCGAGGCGCGGACGGTGGCCCGGATCATCCCGGGGGCGCTCGAGCAGCTGCAGGTGACCCCGGACGTCGAGGCGCGCATCAAGAAGATCGTGGCCAACTGCGACTCCGAGATCATCCGATGAGCACCGTGACCGGCGGGGACATCCGCCAGTACCTCAGCGCGCGGGAGGCGCTCGAGAGCACGAGGCAACAGCTCGAGGAGCTGGAGAAGTCCGAGGCCGTGGGATCGTTCAACTCCCAGCTCGCCGTGCTGCGCCAGCACCTCGCGAGCAACCCGCGACAGTTCCGCGACATGTTCATCAGCTCCGGGATGGGCGCGGTGGCCGCGGAGTTCCAGAAGGACGAACTCGGTGCCGAGTTCACCCGCACCCTGTGGGACATGCTGGTGCGGGACGACGACGGTTCCACCGTGGTGATGAGGTTCCTCTGGGACCTGCCGCTGCGCCTGAAGCGCAAGTTCATCCGCGCGCTCGACGCCCACATGACCGAGCGGTACCCGATGTTCGCGGGCCTGTCGGAGGCCTGGCCGGCGGGGAACAACATCCGGCCGTACATCCGCGAACCCGAGGTGCGCGCGACGGACTTCGAGCTCGTCAACCAGGGCTACCTGGGCTACCGGAGCATCGGCTACAGCCAGCGGGAGGTGGACCTGTTCGTCTGGCTCGAGGCGTTGCGCGACAAGCAGTGCGCCGACAGCCCGTGCGAACTCGGTGTCCTTCTCGAGGGCCGGAAGGAGCGCAAGGGCGGCTGCCCGGTGCAGATCCACATCCCCTCGATGCTCGACCTGCTGGGCAAGGGCAAGTTCCGGGAGGCCCTGGAACTCCTCGAGGGCTGCAACCCCCTCCCGAACGTGACCGGGCGGGTCTGCCCCCAGGAGGTGCAGTGCCAGGGCGTGTGCGCCCACCTCAAGCGGCCGATCGAGATCGGCCAGCTGGAGTGGTTCCTGCCCCAGCGGGAGAAGGCCGTCGAGCCCGACTCGATCGTGGCCCGGTACGGCGGGCGCCCGGACCCCTGGCGCAAGGCCGCGAAGCCCCCGATCGCCATTGTGGGTTCCGGTCCCTCGGGCCTGATCAACGCGTTCCTCCTCGCGGCGGAGGGCTTCCCCGTCACCGTGTTCGAGGCCTTCCATGAGCTCGGCGGCGTCCTCCGGTACGGCATCCCCGAGTTCCGGCTGCCCAACGAGCTCATCGACGACGTCGTCGCCAAGATCAGGCTGCTCGGCGGCCGGTTCGTCACGAACTTCGTGGTGGGCAAGACCGCCAGCCTCCAGGACCTGCGCGATGCCGGCTTCTGGCGCATCTTCGTGGGCAGCGGCGCGGGCCTCCCCCAGTTCATGAACGTGCCCGGGGAACACCTGCTCAACGTCATGTCCGCGAACGAGTTCCTCACCCGCGTGAACCTGATGCAGGCGCGGCGGGAGGACTACGACACCCCACTGCCGGAGGTGCGCGGCAAGCGCATCATGGTCGTCGGCGGCGGCAACACCGCCATGGATGCGGCCCGAACCGCCCACCGCCTCGGGGGTCGCGTCACCATCGCGTACCGCCGCACGCAGAGCGAGATGCCTGCCCGGGTGGAGGAGCTGCACCACGCACTCGAGGAGGGCATCGAGCTGGCGGTGCTCCGCGCCCCCAGCGAGTTCGTGGGCGACGACAGAACGCACTTCGTCAAGGCGGCCGTGCTCGACATCATGCAACTCGGGGAGCCGGACGCGTCCGGACGTCGCCGCCCGGTCGCAACCGGGGAGAAGCAGACCGTGCGCACCGACCTCGTGATCATGGCGCTCGGCAACGCGTCGAACCCGATCATCAAGGACTCGCAGCCGGACCTCGAGACCACCAAGTGGGGGAACATCGCCGTCCGCGAGGGCTCCCAGGAGACCTCCCTCGAGGGCGTCTTCAGCGGTGGCGACGCCGCCCGCGGCGGTTCCACGGCGATCCGCGCCGCGGGCGACGGACAGGCGGCCGCGCGTGAGATCGCGAAGGCGGCCACGCTGGACGCGGACGATGTCCGGGCGCGTGTGCAGGCCGCCAATGCCTATTCGAAGCTCGCCGCCGCCGAGGCGCGCATCCTCGGGAAGGTCGAGCTCGCCGGCGGGATCGTCGAGTTCACGGTGTACGCCCCGATGGTGGCGAAGGCGGCGCGCGCCGGTCAGTTCGTCCGCGTGCTCGGCTGGCCCAAGGGCGAGCTCATCCCGCTGACGCTGGCGGACTGGGATGCCGCGGCGGGCACGATCACGCTGGTGATCCAGGGCATGGGTACCAGCTCGATCGAGATGAATCGCATGCGGGTCGGGGACTCCTTCGCGGGGATCGCGGGTCCGCTCGGCCTGCCGAGCGTGCTGCACCGCTACGGCCCCGACCAGACGGTGGTGTTCACCGCGGGCGGCGTCGGGCTCCCCCCGGTGTACCCGATCGCGCGGGAGCACCTCCGCCGCGGCAACCACGTCACCCTGATCTCGGGTTTCCGCACGGAGTCCCTGCAGTTCTGGACCGGCGAGGCGGAGCGACTCGGCTTGCTCAAGGCCGAGTTCGGGGACCAGCTCGACGTGGTCCTCACCAGCGACGATGGCAGCTTCGGCATCAAGGGCTTTGTGACGACGCCGCTTGAGGCGATGCTGGAGGCCAACAGGCGAGGCGAAGGCCGGCAGGTGGCCGAGGTCGTGACGATCGGACCGCCGCTCATGATGCGGGCGGTCACCACCCTGACGCGGGGCTACGGCGTCCACACCGTGGCGAGTCTCAACTCGATCATGGTGGACGCCACCGGGATGTGCGGGGCCTGCATGGTGCCGGTCACCGTCGACGGCAAGCTCGTGCGCAAGCACGCCTGCATCGACGGCCCGGAGATCGACGCCCACATCATCGACTGGGACATGTACCTGCCGCGGTTCACGCAGTTCCGCACCCAGGAACAGCGCGCGATGGTGAGCCACGACCTCACCTGAGTCATGACGGTTGGGGGGGCGGTTCCGCGGCGGAGCCGCCCCCCCAACCGTCATGATTGGCGCATGGGTACCGATGCCGAGTGGCTCTTGCGGGCAATCGACCTGGCGACCGCGAACGTCGCCGACGGCGGCGGGCCATTCGGCGCCGTCGTCGCAGCGGGTGGTGCGGTGGTGGGTGCGGGCGCCAACCGGGTGACGGCGTCGCTCGACCCGACGGCGCACGGCGAGATCGTGGCGATGCGCAACGCATGCCTCCGCACCCGTGACTTCAGCCTTGCGGGCGCCACCCTCTACACCTCCTGCGAGCCGTGCCCCATGTGCCTCTCAGCCGCGCTCTGGGCGCGGGTCGACCGAGTGGTCTACGCGGCGGATCGTCACGATGCCGCCGCCGCGGGTTTCGACGACGCCGCCTTCCACGGCCTGCTCCGCACCGACGACTCCGGCTGGCCGCTCGTCGTCGAGCACCTCAGCGTTCCCGAGGCGAGCCGCCCATTCGACGCTTGGCGGGCGAACGAGGCGCGCATCCCCTACTGAGAAGAGCAGCGGGACACGCGCCTCGCCCGATCCCGGTGCGAGTCAGCCCTTCCGGATCGTGGCCTCCACTTCCTCGGCGGAGATCGGGCGCGTGCAGAAGAACCAGTCCTCGCACTCGATGCCCTCGACAGCGCCCTCCATCCGGTCCTTGGCCACGCCGCAGGAACCCGCGGTGGGCACGATGACCCGTTCGCCGGGCCGCCAGTCCGCCGGCAGCGCCACCTCGAACGCGTCAGCGGTCTGCAGGGCCTTGACCACGCGGAGCAGTTCGTCGAAGTTCCGCCCGACGCTGAGTGGGTAGTAGATGATCGTCCGGATAATGCCCTTGGGGTCGATGAAGAAGACGGCGCGCACGGCCTTCGTCGTGGCCTCGCCCGGCATGATCATGCCGTACTTCCGAGCGACATTCATGGTGATGTCCTCGATCAGCGGGAACGTGACCTCCACGTTCTCCATGTCCCGGAACCTGATCTTCTCCTTGATGGTCCGCAGCCACGCGATGTGGCTGTAGAGGCCATCAACCGAGAGCCCCACCAACTCGGTGTTGTATGCGAGGAATTCGTCCTGCATCGTCGCAAAGGTCATGAATTCGCTCGTGCACACGGGCGTGAAGTCGGCCGGGTGCGAGAAGAGGATCACCCACTTCCCCTCGTAGTCGGCTGGGAAGTTGATCATGCCCTGGGTCGTGACCGCGGTGAACGCCGGGGCGGCGTCCCCGATACGCGGCATTGCGGGAGCTGCGGCTTCGTCGCTCATCAGCTCGTTCCTTCCTGTGATGGTTCGATGGCCGAACGACCGTCCACCTGACGGTTCGTTCGCCTTCATCGTCTCTCGAACAGCGGCACCGGGAGGCGGGATCGGTGGGGACCGCGTGGGCACGGCCAACGATGGCAGCGCTCACAGCATTGCCTGCGTCGCTAGTGGCGCGTGTCGTTAGTTCCTAAACGGTTGGGGTTTTGGGATGATGGGGTATGGCGAATCGTGCTGCCCCGGCCTTGTCATTGCGTCCTGGTGATCGGGAGGAATTGGTGGCTTGGACGCGCGCGACGACGGCGCGGGCGGGTTTGGCGTTGCGGGCTCGGATCGTGTTGGCGGCTGCGGAGGGGGAGGCGAACGAGCGGATCGCGGACCGGGTGGGGGTCTCGAAGGTGACGGTGCTGAAGTGGCGCGGCCGGTATGAGGACAAGGGCCTGAGGGGCCTTGCGGATGAGCCGCGGTCCGGGCGCCCGCGGAGCATCGACCACGCCAGGATCGTGTCGGTGACCCTGGGGCCGCCGCCGAAGAAGTACGGGGTGACGCACTGGTCGTCCCGGTTGCTGGGGGCGCATCTGGGGATCGGGAACCGTACGGTGGCGACCGCGTGGCGGGAGTACGGGGTCCAGCCCTGGCGGGTGGAGACCTTCAAGTTCTCCACCGACCCGGAGCTGGTCGGCAAGGTCACCGACGTCGTCGGGTTGTACCTGGCGCCGCCGGAGAACGCGATCGTGTTGTGCGTGGATGAGTTATGCGAAGCTTCGCATAACTCGTCTGATGTGAAGTCTTCGGTTATGTGAAGTTGATGGTGTTTGGGCTGGTGGGGGGTTTGGCTGGGCCCGGCTTCTTCGCATAACAGTGTGGCTCAGATCGCGTCGCGGAGCCAGGCCAGCAGATCCTGCCGGGAGGCCTGGTTGTAGCGGCTTGGTCCGAGGGTGTTCGCGGCAGCTGCTTCGACGGCTTGGCGCTTCATTTCCGGGTTGGCTTTGGCGTAGACCTCGGTTGTGATGATGGAGGCGTGCCCGAGGATGTCCCGGATGTAGATCAGGTTGACTCCATTTTCCAGCAGATGCATCGCCTTCGAATGACGCAGCACGTGGGGGGAGACCTTCTCGGGCACGAGTTCGGGCCGTTCGGCGTGCGCGGCGTGCGCGCATCTGGCGAGGATGTAGGCGGTACCGGCGCGCCCCAGCTGTTTGCCGGCCCTGTTGGCGAACACGGGCCCGGACGAATCGTTGGGCAGCGAGCGGACGTGCTGGGTGAGGATCTGAGCCGCCTGCGGAGTCAGTGGCACGATCCGGGTTTTGCGGCCCTTCCCGGTCAAAGTGGCACTGGCGGGTTTGCCGAGGCGCAGATCCCCGATCGACAGGTCACAGACCTCTTGGACCCTGGCTCCGGTGTCGTAAAGCGTCGTCAGCAGCGCCAGGTCGCGCAACCCGCGATGTGTGGCGTGCTCCAGCAGCAACCCGACCGCTTCGACGGGCAAGTAGCCGATAGCCGGCTCGGGGACGTGAGCGGCCTTGACGCCCAGGACCTGCCGAGCTTGTGCGATCTGCTCGGGGGCTTGGGCCTGGACGTAACGGAAGAACGATTTCAACGCGGCCAGGCGCTGGTTGGCGGTGGCGGTGGAGCATTGCCTTTCGGTGCGCAGCCAGCCGAGGAAGGCCGCCACGTTCGGCGCGGTGAAGTCGGCGAAGGAGACCTTGTCCGGCGGGGTCGTATGCCGCTGGTCCATGAACCGCAGGAACAGCGTGAACGCGTCGCGGTAGGCACAGACGGTGTTCTGGGAGCAGGCCCTGGTGACGGGCAGGTAGACGGTGAGGAACTGGGCCAACATGTCGGCGAAAGTGCGGGCGGCGGCCATCTCACACCGTCTCGTGCGGGAAGATGCCCGCGTAGGTGTCTGCCATGGCCTGCTCGATGCCGGCCCAGGCCGACGGATCGAGGCGCAGGTAGTACTCCGCAGAGACGATGTCGGCGTGTCCCATGTAGGTTGCCAGCAACGGCAACGCCGCGTAAACGTCCACCCCGTCGGTTTGCATCTTCGCCAGGCAGGCCACCGCATAGGAATGGCGCAGATCATGGCTGCGAGGAGCGCGGCCCGAGGTCGTGGTGACGCCCGCTTCGAGCATCAGCCCCTGAATGTGCGCAGTGGCTGAGCAGGGGTTGTAGCCCCCGCCCCGCGGGGACGGGAAGAACCATGCCCCGGGATCTTCAGGGACAAGACCGACGGCGACCGCGTAGCGGCGGGCGTGCGCCGCCAAGGACTCCGACATCGGCACCAGCCGGGTTCGGTTGTGTTTGGCTTTGCGGACGGTGATGAGGGCCTCTGCCAGGTCCACGTCACCGACCCGCAGGGATAGTGCCTCGCCGATCCGCAGCCCGCAGCACCACAACAAGCGGACGAGCATCGCATAGACCGGCTGGGTTTGTGGCCCACACCGCGACGCGGGACGGGCGTCGGCGCAAGCGATCACCCGGGCCATCTCCTCAGCGGTGACGATCCTGGGAACGAAACAGCGGGACTGGCGGGGCTGCGAGCGTTCCGGCAGCACCCATGCCTCGATTCCCTTCCATCGCAGGAACAGGGCGAACTGGCGGGCGATCCCCCGCCGGGCCGCGGCGGAGCCGCAGGACTCTGCGTCGCGGGGCCGGGCGAACTCCTCGGCCGCGTCCCTGGTCAACACCCGCTCGTCGGTGGCCCGCCCGGCCAGGAACCTCGACAGCCGCCTGACCAGGTAGAGCCGGCTATCCGGGTAGATGTAGCCGAGGTTCCTTCTGTAGTCGACGTACTCGCTGAACAACTCAGGAAACGCCCCGTCAGGAGTGATCTCAACGGCCATCGGGCACCTCCAACGCCAACGGGCGCAGGTGGGCGACGTCCACCCTGAGATACCGGCGGGTGGTGTTCCAATCAGCGTGCCCAAGCACCGCGCCGATCACCGGACAAGGAATCCCCGATTCGAGCATCCCGACCGCCACAGAATGCCGCA
>JADGOQ010000189.1 GCA_017882885.1 Actinomycetales bacterium
CGTCACGGCCAACAACATCGCCAACCCAAACCTCATCAACATCGGACAGGTGCTCGTCATCCCGGCAAGCGCTCCGACGACCTCGACGGTCCGATACGTGGTGCAGGCCGGCGACACCCTCTACAAGATCGCCGCCAGGTACGGCGTGACCGTCTCGGCCATCGTCGCGGCCAACAACATCGCCAACCCCAACCTCATCTACCCGGGCCAGGTGCTGATCATTCCCAAGTGACCACGACCATGAGTACATCCCTGATCCGACTGGCGATCGTTGCCCTGGCTGCCGTGACGCTCGCGGCGTGCGGCGGCGACGGCGACGGCGACGGCACGCCATCCACGCCGTCGCCCGCCGTCCCGACTGCGGACGAACTTGCCGGACACCTCGCCACCCCGGCGGACCTGGGGGCGGACTGGAGTCTCTGGGAGGGGTTCGCAGCTTGGCCGGGCGGAGTCCCGGGCGTCATCCCGGAGGACCAGCGCGCCGTGATCCCAGCGCTCCCGATGTGCGCGAACGCGGGCGAAGCGGCCGTCGCGCTGGCAGAGGGCCTGCGGTGGCAGGCGTTCACCCAGCTCCAAAAGGCCACCCCGGATCCGTTCGCCAACATGGTCTCCCGGCGGCGCGCGGCGCGACACGCGCCTGGTGCTGGTCCGCGACGGCGCGGTGCTCATGGCGATCCAGCTCGACGACGTCCTCATCAGCCCCGACGCCGAGCCGACGCTGACGACCGAGGCGGTCGACGGCGTCGTCACCGCCGTGGCGGACAAGCTGCCGTGACCGCGAGGAGGCCCGATGCGAACTGTCGCTCGTGTCGATCCATGGTGGGCCGCGCTCACGGTGTGGGGTGTCGTGAACGCCGTCAACGTGCTGCAGGCGGCAGGGTTCGTCTCGCGCGTGCTCACGGGCGGCCGGGACGTCAACCACGCACTTGGCCTCGTCATCGCGGCGCTCGCGATCCCCGCGGCGCTCTCCCTGGTCGCGTTCGTCCGATCGGGTGCCGGGGGCTCCATCGGGGATGCATCCCCGCACTGACACCAGCCGTCACCGGTCGGCAAGCCCAGGCCGATCCTGAGTCCGTCCAACGGGCATGCGATACATCCAGCACCCACGGCTGCGCGACAGTATCGCTGGATACAGGAACCGGCTGACCCATTGCGAGCAATTTGGCGGTTTCGCGGTAACGCGAAGGCAAGGGTCCGATACACAACGGCGCGACTGTATCGGTTGTGCACAACCAATCAGCGGTAGCCTCTCGGCGCATCGAGGGCTACGGGCGCCGGTACCCGCGCGTGGCGGGCGCTCGCCCCACGGCTCCGCCTGGACCGCGAGACGTCGACGACGACGGCGCGCGCGGCCGCCACCCGCTTCCCTGCGGTCGCGTTCCGGCCGGCGACTGAATGAGCCAGAGCGGCAGCGATCTCGTACCCACTGGTCAGACCTCGCTCCAGTCCGAGTGATGTCGCCAATCGCCCGTACGGGACCTTCCATTCGGACGGAGGTTGCGGCAGCGCCTTCGGGATCGGGAGGTCGGCGTCCTGTTCGCCCGGCCGGGCCAGGCCGAGGGCCAACAGGTCCCCGATCCGTTCTTCGGCGGCCGGGGTCCCGCGCGCACCACCTGCAACGGGTGCGGCGCCTGCATGACAGGGTGCCGCGTCGGCGCCAAGAACACCCTCGTCAAGAACTACCTCTGGCTGGCCGAGACCCACGGCTGCGAGATCATCCCGCTCACCACGGTGCGGCGGGTGCGTCCCCTTCCCGACGACGGCGGTTACCGGGTGGACATCGAGTCCACCTCCCGTCCGGGGCGGGGTCGCCGGACGATCCGCGCCGACCAGGTGGTGTTCGCCGCCTCGGCGCTCGGCACCCAGGGCCTGCTGCACACGATGAAGGAGGAGGGCTTCCTCCCCCACCTCTCCGACCGGCTCGGCGCCCTCTCCCGAACCAACTCCGAGGCGATCCTGGGCGTCACCGCGCCCGATCGGTCCGTGGATTACAGTCGCGGGCCGGCCATCACCTCCTCCTTCCATCCGGACGAGCACACCCACGTGGAGCCCGTCCGCTACGGCAAGGGCGCCGGTGCTGCCCTGATCGGTGCTTCAGCCTTCGACCGCGAGCCAAGCCTCCTCGAGTTCCTCCTCATACGTGACGCACAGCTCGAGGATCGCCATGACGCGGTCGCGTAGATGGTCTGGGGTGAGATCCTGCAGCTCCCTCAGTGCGGTCTGCGGGGGAATCAGTTCGCTTGCTGCCCGAATCTTCCGGTGCCGGCGTTCCACGTCGTTCCAGTCCTGATCGAGCGCGAGCAGCATGTCCCGCATGTCGAAACGCGCGCTGCTCGTGGTCCCCCGCAGCACCGTCAGGGCGACGTCGAGCCACAGGTCCTCGTCCTCATCGGCGTCCTCCAGCTCATCCACGAGCAGGTCGAACAAGCGCATGATCGCGGCGGCAGCCACCGGGAACACCCGCTCGTGGTCGTCGTACGGCAGCCTGGCCGCCTTGTCGACGTATGCAGCGGCTCGCGGCGGGTGCTCCCGCCACGCCCGGTAAGCCTTCTCCAGCAGGTTTTCGGCGGCGAGGTGGGATGCGTCGCTGAACCGCCGCCGCGTCCGCCCCGACAGTGCCAATGCATCGCCGAATGCCGACGTCGACCTCAATAGAGCCCGATAACGCTCGAAAACCTCATCCTCGTCCACACGGGAGAGGGTAGTCCGACGACAAGGTCCTGCGCGCCGGTGTCCACAAAGAGCGCTGTCACGACTGCGGGGGACAGCGCACGGACTACCCATCCGTCAGGATGGACACATGGGGCGACACCTGGGTCCGGTGCTGGTGGTGCTCGGAATCGTTGTCGTGGTCGTCGGACTGCTGGCATGGACCGGCGCACTGTCCTGGTTCGGACGGCTCCCCGGCGACATCCGGGTGGAACGCGAGAACGTCCGCATCTACGTGCCCTGGGTCTCGATGCTGCTCATCTCGGCCGTCGCAAGCCTGATCCTCTGGGTGCTCCGGCGCTGATTCGCTCCGTGCGGGGACGGACTCACTCGTCAGCGACTCGGCCGGCCGGGGCGTGTGTTCGTTCAGGCTGCGACGTCGAGCCTACGGACCGCAGGCAGGCCGGCGGCCCTCTCAGCAGCGAGGTCGTGGGCGGACTGCAGGGCCTCGCCGACAGTCAGGCCGAGGTCCGCCAGCACGTCCTCGCGCAGGATCTCACCGGGGTGTACCGGATTCCTCATCTCCTCACTCCAGGACCACGACCACCTTGTCGGCAGCGCCCGGCGTCCGCGCCAGCTCGATGGCCTCCAGCGCACGGTCGAAGGGGATCACGTGGCTGATGATGTACCGGTACTTGTCGGCGTTGGCGATGATGTCGTCGGTGACCTCGAAGATCTCCGTGGGGTAGCCCATCGCGAGGCGGATGTCCACCTCGGTGGTGAGGAGGTCCCCGAAGTTCACCGGCACCGGCGCCTTGTGGACCGCCGGGATCGAGACCACCGCACCGTGCTTCACGGAGGAGAGGATCGTCTCGATGACCGCGGGCACGCCGGCGGCGTCGAGGTAGCCGTCGGTGGCCGGCCACGCGCCCCGGACGAAGCTCCGCGGGGCTGTGCCGTGGAGTTCGATCAGGCGGGCCTTGACGTCTTCCTCCGCGGAGTTGATGACGGCGTCGGCACCCACCTTGAGCTCTGTCTCCAAGCGGTTCGGCTGCACGTCGATCGCCACCACGTGGCTGGCTCCCAGTGCCTTCGCGCTCAGCACCGCGCCCAGCCCGATGGGTCCGGCTCCGAAGACCGCAACCGTCGCACCAGGCTGCAGGCCCAAGCGGTTCACCGCGTGGCGGGCCACGGCCATGGGCTCGTTGAGCGCGGCCACCTCCCACGGGATGTCCGACGGAATGGTGCGCAACTGCCTGCCCTGCTGCGCCTCGTACACGACGACGTACTCGGACAGTCCGCCCTGGGCTCCGCCACTCCCCAGCAGGCCGTCCGTGAAGGCCATGGTGTCGAACACGACGTGGTCTCCGACGGCGAATCCGCTCACCTCGCTGCCGACCTCCACGACCTCGCCCACGGGTTCGTGGCCAAGCCGCGTGGCTCCGACGTGCGGCGGGATCCCGCCGTAGTGGATGTACATGGCGTCCGACCCGCAGATGCCGCTCGCCTTCATCTTGACGAGCACGTCCTTCGGACCGGCGACCGCCACGTCCACCTCGAGCATCTCGACCTTGTCCGGATCTGTGACCACGACGCTGCGCATGTGTGCTTCCTCTAATCATCGGTGATGTGGCGGGCGCAAGCCCGCCCTCTCAGCAGGCTAACCCCGAAGGGTGTCCCGCTCACGCTGGACCCTCCAGGAGGGCCGTGGGCCGGGGCGCGACGCCGAGGATCACGAGGTCCACGGTGGTCGCGAGCCACTCGGGCGTGACCTCACGATGCTCGAGCAGCGCCCGGTGCAGGATCGCCCCGACGAGTATGTGCGCAACCTGCTCGCCGCTCACCCCGTCGCGCCATTCCCCCCGGTCGACGGCGCGGGCGACGACGGTCGCCATCGCGCTCTCGTCCGCGCCCTCAAGGCGACGGGCGGCCAGGGAAGCGACGTCCACCTCGGACTTAGCCGACAGCGCCGCGCGCACGACGGCGCGTCCGACCGGCTCGGACACGAACGCAGCCACACCCTCGAGCAGTCCGGTGAGGTCACCGCGCAGCGAGCCGGTGTCGGGCACACGTGCGGCGGCGTCGTCGAGCAGTCGCTCGAGCACCGCGGCGATGACCTCGCTGCGGTTCGGCCAGCGACGGTAAGTTGCAATCGCGTCCAGGAGCCTCTGCAGCTCGACGCCGCGTGACCACGCCAACCAGGGAGAGCCAAGGATGCGAATCACCATCATCGCCCCGGGAAGCCGCGGCGACGTCCAGCCGTACGTCGCGCTCGGCGGCGGGCCGACTGATCGCCTCGTTCCGGAAGCTCACCGAGATCGCCCGGGCCGGCTCGCACGAGCTTTTCCGGGTGAGCATGGAGGCTTCCGCGGAGAGCGATCTCATCGTGGCGGGTGTCGGCGGGCTGTTCGTCGGCGCCTCCATCGCCGAGAAGCGCGGGCTGCCGTTCGTGCAGGCGTATAACGTCCCGCTCACGCCCACGGCCGCGTTCCCCGGCGTCCTCCTGCCGTGGCTGTCGCTGTGGCCTCGCTCGATCAGCCACCGGCTCTCGCACTCGCTCACGCGGCAGGTCGTCTGGCAGGCCGCGTGCATGGCCGGGAACCGCGCGCGGATGGAGACCCTCGACCTGCCGTCGGCGCCGTGGCGCGGTGCGTTCGAACGTGAGGTGTTCCAGCGGGAGCCTGTGCTCTACGGCTTCAGTCCGTCCGTCCTGCCGCGCCCGGAGGATTGGGACGCGCGCGTCCACGTCACCGGGTACTGGTTCACCGACGAGCCCGACGGCTGGATTCCGCCGCGGGAGGTCGTCAGGTTCCTGGAGGCCGGACCGCCGCCGGTGTACATAGGCTTCGGGAGCATGAGCCAGAAGGAGCCCGAGGCGACGACGCGCCTCGGGCTCGATGCGATCGCGGCGACCGGTCGGCGCGCCATCGTCCATGCCGGCTGGGCAGGGCTGGCGGCGGCGGCCACCCCCGACGACGTGCTCGTCGGCGGCTCCTTCCCCCACGTCTGGCTCCTGCCGCGCGTCGGCGCGATCGTACACCACGGGGGCGCGGGCACCACGGCGGCGGCCATCCGCGCAGGCGTGCCCTCCGTCGTCGTGCCGTTCCACGGCGACCAGCCGTTCTGGGGTGGGCTCACGCACACGCTCGGCGTCGGGACGACGCCGATTCCCAGGCGGCGGCTCACGGCCACGCGCCTGGCGGCGGCGATCGAGGAGTCGCGCCGCTGACTCCGATGGAGCGTCACGTCAGGTCGTCGACCGACGAGCAGCCTCGTGCACCGCGGCGACAGTCGCCTCGTCCAGCACGTCCTGCGACTGGACATCAGTCCGGGCTGACCAGCTCCTCGTGCAGCACGACCAGCGCCTTCCCTGCGCTGATCCGTTCGAGGTCGGCCCGCGTGTACCGCAGCGGCAGACGCTCGAACACCGTCATGATGAGCCGCACCATGACCGGCCGAATCCGCAGGCGGTGGTCCAGGAAGTCGGCGATCCGGGCGGGCTCGGTGACCGGTTCGGCCCGTGCCGCGAACTCGCGGCCGCGCAGGGTCACCGTCACGCGCGGGTCGGCGACGACGTTGCGGAACCAGTCCGCCGCGGCGCCGCGGGCGGACGCGACGTGGAGGACGCCGTCGACCTCCTCGAATTGCAGCGGGTTCTCCCGCGGCTGGCCCGACCGCCGACCGGTGGTGGTCAGCACCAGCACGGTTCCAGTCGGGCCCTTGCCGCGCTTCAGATTCGTGGCAAGCCGCGCGTTGAGCCGCCGCATGCGGTGGTAGATGCTCCTGCGCGCCATGCTGCTCCCGCCGTCGTATGACGGCCCTACCGAGGCACGTCTACTTGAAAGCTACTTGCAGATGTTCAAAGTCGGCTCGCTCTCGCCCACGCGGGTGGTGCCGCCGAACCGACCGAGTTCCCGGAGTCGCTCGCCGATGTCGATGGCGCGCGAGCGGTGCTCGGCGTGCGCGATCCCGATCTGGGCCAGGCAGGTGTTCATCGCCCACTGCAGGCGATCCGGGGCGTCCTTCATCTCCGCCTCGATGAGGTCGAGCAGGCCCGCGAGGTCGAGGCCGTCGGGCTGCTTCGCCACGCGGTCGGAGGTCAGCGCCCAGCCAGCACTGGCCACCACCGGGTCCGGATCGGCGAACCACGCCAGGCGAAGCTCCTCGGCGTGCGGGCTCTTCTTCACCACGTAGTTCACGAGCCAGTCCTGCACCTTGGGGGCGCGCGCCGCACGCAGCATGGCGTCCAGCTCGTCCCGCTCGAACGACCTCGGGCGGCAGATCAGGAGAGCCAGCAGCCGCGCCGCGGTGTCATCCGTCTCCCAGAGCTCGAGGGCGAGGTCGTGCTGCGTCTTCAGCCGCTTCGCGAGCGCGCGCAGCTTGGTGAGGTTCACGCCGTGGTCGTCGCCGTGCCCCTCGTTCACCGCGCGCATCTTCGGGTCCTCGAGCGCGGCCAGCTCGGCCATCACCGTCGCCACCGTCGCCTCGGCCATCTGAGCCTCCTCTCCGTCACGTGGAGTGTCATCCTACGAGCCCGACGACGGCGCTGGCCCGCCGGCAGGCCGGCGAGACTGGCCGGCGCCCGTCAACCCTGTGCCGGCTCCGGGACCACCTCTCCCGTCACTGCGTCGAGCCGCGCCAAGTAGTACTCGGCGCTCGGCGGGTAGAAGAAGCCATACCGCCAGAACGGCCCGGTGCCGTCGAGCTCGCTTAACCCGATCGCCACGTACGGGTCCTGCGCCTTGCCGAGGTCGTACATCGATCCGAGCGCCGCGCGGCCGAGCGTCACGGCCTCGTCCGAGTCGAGCACCTCCACGGGCACCGGCTGGTCGAACTCCGACACGTGCGAGGACAGCGACTCCGTCATCTCCTCCGTCTCCGTGACCTGGCCCCACGGGTCGATCGTCACGATGAGCACCGCGTCGGCCTCCGCCGCCGGACCCGCCACGAACGACATCCGCCACTCGCTCGGCACGCCCTCGTCATTGACGTACCGGCCGAAGGCCTCGTACAGGTATGCCCCCTCGCGCCACGCCTGCGCCTCGGCCAGCGCCCGCCGCCACTCCTCGCGGAACGTGTACTGGATCGGCCCGCCGCCTCCCTCCGCGATCTCCCGCCCGGGCGGGATGTCGGCCGGGTTCACGGGAGCGGACGACGACGCCGTCCCGTCCTCGCCGGACCCCGTGCCCTCCGCCGCGGTCGCCTCGTCCGCCGTGGCCGGCGTCGCCGTCGCCTCGCCGGCCGACGTTGCGGAGCTCGTCCCTGTCTCCTCGCCCGACCCGCCGCCGGAGTCCCCGCACCCCGCCACGAGGCCCAGTCCCACCACCAAGGCGAGCGCGCCCGCGAGCCCCGACCTCCGCCGTCCAGCACCCATCTTCGGCCCCTCTCCGATCGTCACCGGCGCCTGCGGTCGCAGGCGCCTAATCCGCCATCCGCGACGCGTCCCGGTACAGCGACCCGGACGCGATGAATCCCTCAACCTGCTGCGGCCCGGGGTGGAACACGACCACCTGGTCCACGCGCACCGCGGTCTGCTGCTCGCTGGACCCCCCGATGACGGTCGGGATCGCGAAGTCCCGCGGCACCGCCTCGGTCACGCTGAACATGGACCCGAGCGGGTCGGAGGAGTCGAACTCCGGGTGTGGCGCGAAGTCGCTCTGGGCCTCCGCCCAGGTGAGGAGCTCGTTGCCCTGGCCGGTCTCGATCCACTCGTCGGCGTCGTCGGAGCCGGCGAAGAGCCCGTAGATGCCCTCGCCGAGCCCGAGCAGGGCGTCCGTGTGCTGGGTCCCGAGTGTCGCGGGAATGTCCGCCCAGTCCGTGACGTCCCAGACGGTGCCCGCGTCCGGCGGCTCGAACCATCCGGAGAAGTCGATCTCCGACGCCGTCGCGTGCGTCTCGTACGTGCCGCCCAGCACGGTGACGTCCACGGCGGCAAGCTCGTCCGTGCCCTCCCAGTACTCCGCGCCCACGTTGATCGCATAGTTGCCGTACCAGACGTACATGTCCGCGCCGGCGATCTCGCCGAGCCCGGGCCACCCGGCCTTGACCATCCACGAGGTGTAGCCCTCGGTCGCGGAGCGGATCCGCAGGTCACCGCGCCCCGGCACCTGGCCGTACGTCATGAAGAGGTCGTCCCCGCCGAGCAGGCGCACATCCTCGTCGATCGCCAGGCCGTTCCCCGAAACGGTCACCGTGTAGGTGGTCGGGGGCTTCGCCGGCAGCTCCACCGGCTCGAACGTCCCGCCCGCGCTCACCGGCGGGGAGGCGACGACGTCCCCCGCCGGATTCGTGATCGCCACCGTCGCACCGGCCACCGGGACCGCGCCACGCAGGGCGACCGGAGCCCCGCAGATCGCACGGGTCGGTGTCTGGGCGAAGGCGTTGAGGCCGATCCGCACGTCGGCGAGGACCGGCTTGCCGCCGTCGAGGACGACGGCGCCCGCACCCCAGCCGGGCGTGTCACCCGAGCCGTCCCACGGCCACAGCACGAACCGCCCGCGGTCCGCCGAGCCCGAGGGCGCGTCCGGCTTGGCATGGGCATCGTAGAGGGCGAGAGCGAGCCCCTCGTCCACGGGGACCAGCTCCATCGGGTGGGTGACCTGCGCCCGTGGGCTGCCCGACGCGGTCGGGCCGTCCCACACGCGAGTGGCGGCGCCGTCGTCCGCGGCCACGGTCACGACGTGCAGTTGCTGGCCGCCGTCGGCGGGGCCGTCGTGCTGCTCGCCCGCGGTGCGGTGGAAGGACGCGATCACGAGCGTGCCGCTCGCGGGGTCCAGCGCGGCGTCGAGGGCGGTGTCCTGCTCGCGGCCGGCGACGTCGGCCCCGCCGGAGCCGAGGAGCGCCGCGTCGACCGACGTGACCCGCCCGTCGCCGGAGACGTGGAGGAGGAGGAACCCGCCCTCGGGGCCGGCGGTGTCGGGGACGACGGTGAGGTCCTCGTCGGCGGCGTTGTTGTGGTGGTCGTAGGGACGAGTCCCGCCTGACGTTGTGAAGCCCGTCTCGTCCCAGATGGCGGCGGTGGGTGAGGCGAGCGCGAGGTGCGCGGAGCCGCCGTCGGTCGAGGTGAGGGTGATGACCGCGTCTGGAACGGCGTCGGAGGTGAGGTCGACATCGGCGGGAGCGCCCACGGAGAGGGTGACCTCGACGGGGGCGTCCGAGGTGAAGGCAACGGGTTCGCCGGCCGTGAGGGCGAGGGAAAGAGGGTCCTCGGTGCGGATCGGTTCGGTGCTCCGGGTGGGTTGGAGCAGCACGACGGCGAGCACGATCGCCGCCACGGCAACCATGACGGTGACGGCACCCACGACCCAGCGCCTCACGGGACACCCCCCGGCTCAGTGGGAGCGTACGGCCGGCCGCGGGCCTCCGCGAGAGACCAAGGTCTCAGGTCCCACTCGGTGTTGCCGCCCGCCACCGGCCTCCCTCGACGACCACGATCCCTGCCGCCAGGTCGTCCACTTGGGCGAGCAGCGCGGACGGCGGCAGTGCGAGGTCCAGCACCCGGGCGCGGATCTCCACCCCCGCGCCGACCACCTGGTGCGTCGCGCCGGCCTCGTTCCCCTTCGCATACACCAACCACCCCACCGGCAGGCCGAGCCGCGTGCAGTAGGCGAGCATCTGGTACACGTCGGCGTTCGGGAACCCGGACGGCTTCTCGGCCTTGTACTTCGCGTCGACGACGGCGGCCGGCCGACCACCCCCGGCTCGCCCGACTCCCCCGCGTGCGCCGTCGTCGTCGGTGTACCACACCAGGTCGGGGCGCAACGCGACCTCCCCAGCCACGTCCAACGCCCAGGGATCCTGCGCCTGGACGGACCCGCCGCCGCGCCCGACGAGCGCGCTCCCAAGGGCGGCGCAGACGAAGTCCTCGAACACCTTCGCCATGTCCACCACGAACCCGGAGACCGCGAGCCCGGTCCCCGCCGTCTCGAACGACGCCGCCGCCACGATCACCTCCGCCAGCCGGAGGGCGGGGACGAGGCGGGCGTTCAGGCGGGTGGGCCGCCACTCCTCCAGCGCTGCCCGCGGGGACGCCCGGGTGACGCCGTCGAGGAGGAGGTCGAGCCGCGCGAGCCGGTGCCGCAGGCCGCCTGTGAGCCCGGGGAGCCGCCGCCCCACCGTCACGGCGGCGCGCAGCAGCCGGTTCTCCGGGGTGTCCACGGTGAAGTCGTCGAAGCGCACCTCCACGGGTAGCGCGAGGCCGAACCGGCGGCGGAGCTGCTCGCCGTGCAGGATCCGGCCGCGCACCACCGCGGACGTCTCCTCCACCGTGCGGTCGCCCTGGAGGACGCCCTGCCGCAGGACTCGTGACGCCACCCGCTCGAACACCTCGACCACGGCGGTGAGGAGATCCGGCGCCACCGTGAGGTCGACCGTGGCGTCCTGCCATCCCACCGAGCCGAGGCTGTACTCGAGCAGGTGCACCACGCGGTCGATCGGTACTTTCGGAGCCACGTGCACCTCGACGTCGCCCACCGCCACCGCGCCAACCTTCGAGAGCGGCCGCAGCTCCCACAGCCGGGTGCCGTGCACGGGCCGGGCGTCCACGAATCCCGTCGCCGCGAGCGCGGTCCCGACGGCGTCGTCGAGGGGTACCGTCTCCGGCGCGCTGTTCTCGGTCAGGTCGATCCGGCGGCGCACCAAGGCCATCCGGGTGGTGGTCACGCTGGGCCTCTCCCCGCCGGGCGGCGATCACAGGCGCCGAGGAGCAGTTCCACGACAAGCTCGACGTCGTCGATGGTGACGTCGCTGCCGCCCGCGGCGCGAATCCTCCTCAAGGACCACAACCCCCTCGCCTCGAACCACCCCACGACATGCTCGGCGATGTCAGCAGCCATCTGGGGCGGGCATGAGGTGATCTCGGAAAGCGCTTCGTGCCCGCACTCTCGGTCCAGGACCAGTCGGACCACGTCGAGAAGATCCGTTCCCGCTTTGGCGTCCCCACGATCCATGACCGACTGCAGCTTCATCGCTATCAAGGGCCCGGGCTGTGCGATGAGGGACGGAATCGATTCGAAAATCTCCCGCCGGTCTCCCATCACGACGATGGTGACTTCCGACGCCGTCTCGCTCGCCCACGCATGTGCCGACGCGTGAAGCCGATCGCCGGAATCGTCGCTCGGATGATCCAACTCGGCCTGGTTCACCTCGAGCACGTCCACGCGGACTGACCCGTAGGGAGTCGGCAGCGTCACGGCCGCAGGCTCGGTGGGCTCGGCTCCGGGCGCCCTCCTCAGCACCTCGAGATGAGGTTCACGGCCGGAACTGCGGCGGTCGACGAGATCGAGATCGACTGTCGCGCGGTAGGCCGTGCTGAGCCGCGTGACAACGGCGAGACCTCCGATCACGACGGGAGGCTCGCCAAGCTGGGCGCTCACGTCCGCGAGCGCGTGGACGACCCCCGCCATCGCAAGCCCGTGGAACACGACTTCCCTACCAGACACGGGTGACACCCCCGGCTGGAGTCCACGCCGCCAGGACATCCCTTCCGCGGCCCTCGTCGTTGGCGAGGTCCAGTGCGACGAAGAGGGGATGCGCGGTAGGCCACAGATCGCGCCCCACTCGCGTGTGGAACCGCTTCGCGCAGACCGCAGGGACCGGAGCCAACCTCACCGAGCAGGCCGCCGTCGCCTCACCCGCGGCCGAGCCGAGGAGCGTACGTGCGCGGCGGAGAATCGACGCGTCCGGAACGAAGAAGTCGAGCACCTGATCGGCCCGCACTGCTACCGGGGCTCCCAGCACAACGGCGGCCGAGAGCCCACCTAGTGCCCAACCGGGCGATGTCTCGACATCGTCAAGCCCCAGCCGGAGCGGGTCGCGCGACTCGCCGAGAACCGGAGACGGCGCGTCAAGCAGGAACTCCCGGTGAGACGGCCACCGCTCCGCCATGGTCCAGAACAGCTCCGGCATGGACACCCCTTCGTGCTTGTCGATGAGGTTCTCCTCGCGCATGGCGGCAAGCGTGTCCGAGACCGCACTGGGAGATCGCTTGAGGGACCGCGCCAATTCCCGGACACTCACAGGACGGCTTGGATTCATGAGCAGTTCGGCTGCCACTTCAAGGCCCACCTGACCCGCAAGCGGTCGGCGTTTCGTAGCTTTCGACGCAACCGGTTCCACATCAGCATTCACCACGAGCCCTGGCGCCCGCACCTCAAGGCGACCACGTAGGTCGAGATATCCCCAGCCGTTCTCGGTCAGGACCCTGCGCGCGTCCGATGTAATGCGATCAGCCACGGCGAACATCGTTCGGGGACCCGTGTCGTGGTGAGGTCCACGGTCTGTGTTCACGAGTGAGCCGACAAGTCGGCTGGCGGACGCGGAATCGACCAGGCTGCGCCTCTTCAACTCCAGGGAGACGTCAACCTTGCCCGGCTCGATGACGAGGTCACCGCGAGTGGTCCCCGTGCTTTCGGCGGGGACGGCGGTCAGCCCCAACTGGGCGAAGGCGTCGACGACGAGCGCTTCCGTGTCCTGCATAGTCCGAGTATCTCCTATCGTTCGGTGTTCGGTCAATACCGAACACCGAACAACCCCTGCACTCCTCCAGCTTCTGGTGTCGCCGAAGGCGAGTCGCTCACCGAACGGTCATCGGGGCGATTACGTTCCTGCGGCCGCACCGCCGGGCGACGCGTCTTGTTCCTTCTGCGGCAGCGCATCCCGCAACGCAGCCAGCCCGTACCGCTTCACCACGTCCACGGAGTCGCCGTAGTGCAGCTCCTCGAGCTGCGGGAGGATCGACGTCCGCCAGATCCGTTCGAGCCCGGCCTCCGAGTCCACCTCACCGGGTTTCATGAGGTAGGCCGGCCCGACGGCGAAGTCCCGGTCCGGGATCCGGGAGTTGAGTTCGTCCAACAGGTCCGCCGGCCGGGTGTCCAGACCGCGCCGTTCCAACCAGGCCCGCAGCATGCCGTGAACGTGGGCGTCGTCCGGGTGCAGGGAGAGGAGCGCGAACCGCCGCCGCATGGCCGCGTCCACCAGAGCGATCGACCGGTCCGCCGTGTTCATCGTCCCGATGATGTAGACGTTCTTCGGCAGGGAGAAGGGCTTGGAGTCCTCCTCACTGTTGAGCAGCTCGATCGCGTTGTCCCGGTACTCGAGCAGGAAGTACAGCTCGCCGAACACCTTGGCCAAGTTGGCGCGGTTGATCTCGTCAATGATGAGGACGTACGGCTGGTCCGGGTGCTCGCGGGCGTCCTCCACGATCCGCCGGAAGGGCCCGGCTTTCAGCTCGAACCCCACGACGCCGCCCTCCCCACGCCGCGGCCGGTACCCCTCGAAGAAGTCCTCGTAGCTGTATGAGGGGTGGAACTGCACCATCCGCACGTTCTCCGGCTGCGCGATCGCTTCGGCGGTCTTGAGCGCGAGGTACGTCTTTCCAGTCCCGGGCGGGCCGTAGAGGATCGCCTGCCGGCGCAGGTTCAGCAGGTCCACCAGCTCGTCCAGCCACTCCTTGCCGACGAGCAGCGCGTCCGCCTCCTCGTCCGTCAGATGGCGGAGGTCCAGTATTGTGGGCGGTGGGGGCGGCTTCGGCGGGTCCACGATGTCAATAGGTGGCAGCAGATTTGCCACGAGGTCGATGGCGAGAGACGTCCGCCCACTCGACGAGGCGGCGGAGGGCTTCGACGAGGCTCCTCCAGGACCACGGGTCCTGCCACGCATCCTCCCTGCCAGCCTCATCCAGCTTCCACCACGCGGCGGCCACCTCGATCACCGTGGACAACGCCCGCCA
>JADGOQ010000190.1 GCA_017882885.1 Actinomycetales bacterium
CCCGAGCGAGGCCACGATCTGGGAGGCGCGCGCGAACAGCAGGTCCCCGGTCAGGATCGCCACCGTGTTGCCCCACACCTCCTGCGCCGCCGGCGCGCCACGGCGCAGCGTGGCGGAGTCCATGACGTCGTCGTGGTAGAGCGTGGCCAGGTGCGTCAGCTCGACGGCGACGGCGGCACGCAGCACCTCGTCGTTCACCCCGCTGCCGAGCTGTGACCCGAGCAGGGTCAGCATCGGCCGCAGGCGCTTCCCGCCGGCCTTCGCCAGGTGCGACGCCGCCTCCGCGATGGAGTGCTCGGCGTGGGCGGTGGCCCGGGCGAGCTGTTGCTCCACCACGGCCATCTCGGGCTCGAGGCGGTCGATCAGGGAAGGGGATGCAGGATTCACGTACTCACTCACGGAAGGTAGGTGGCGGCGCCCGCAAGCATGTCGAGGACCGGACCGGGGAACACACCGAGCGCCACCGTACCGATGGCGCAGATGGCCACGGCCACGGTCGTCATGCCCTCGGACTCCACGGTCACGGTGGACTTGCCGTCCGGCGCCGTGAAGTACATGAGCACGACGAGACGGACGTAGAAGAACGCGGTCGCCGCGGAGCAGAGCACCGCGAGGACCACGAGTGGGCCGAGGCCGCCCTGGACGGCCGCGGTGAAGACGGTGAACTTGCCCATGAAGCCCGCCGTGAGCGGGATTCCCGCGAAGGAGAGCAGGAACACCAGCATGGCGCCGGCGAGCCATGGGTCGCGATTGCCGAGCCCGGCCCACTGCTCGAGCTCGTTCGCCTCCGCGGTGACGAGGCCCTCGGGGTCCCGCTCACGCACCAGGGTGATGACGGCGAACGCACCGACCGTGGCGAGGCCGTACGCGAGCAGGTAGAAGAGCACGGACGAGATCCCGCTCTGCTGCAGCGCCACCACGCCGAGGAGGACGAACCCCGCGTGCGCGATCGAGGAGTACGCCAGCATGCGCTTCACGTTGCCCTGGACGATACCGAGGACCGTGCCGAGCAGCATGGTCAGCCCGATGATCGTCCACAACACCGGCGCGAGGTCCCACTTCAGGCCGGGGAGCACCACGTACATGATGCGCATCATCGCGGCGAAGGCCGCGAGCTTCGTTGCCGCTGCCATGAAGCCGGTCACCGGTGTGGGGGCGCCTTGGTACACGTCCGGTGTCCAGGCGTGGAACGGGACGGCGCCCACCTTGAAGAGCAGGCCGATCAGGACGAGCATCGAGCCCGCGAGCAGGAGTGAGTCCATGCCCGCCGTGGCCGGGACGGCGGTGGCGATCACGGAGAGCCGGAACGAACCGGAGAAGCCGTACAGCAGCGCGATACCGAAGAGGAACAGCGCGGAGGAGAGCGCGCCGAGCAGGAAGTACTTGAGGGAGGCCTCCTGGCTGAGTAGCCGCCGCCGGCGTGCGAGCCCGGAGAGGATGTACAGCGGCAGCGACAGCACCTCGAGGGCCACGAACAGCGTGAGCAGGTCCCCGGCCGAGCAGAACACCATCATGCCCAGCAGGGAGAACAGCGTCAGCGGGAACACCTCGCCCTGGACGAGGCCCGCATTCGTGGCACGCTCCTCCTCCTCGCTGCCGGGACGGGTGGCGCCCGACGCCACGAACGCGCCCTCGCCGGTCTCGGTGCGGTCCGCGATGACCAGCATCGCGATGAACGCGACGACGAGCAGGATCGCCTGCGCCGCCAGCGCGGGGCCGTCCTCGATCACGGCGCCGGCCACGACCTCGCGTGGCCCGCCGTCCTGCAGCACGGTCCAGCGCCACACCACGGCGACGAGTGCGCTCGCGATGGCGACGAGGGCGAGCCCCACCTGGACGGGCCGACGCGCGGAACGCGGGAGGAAGGCCTCGAGCAGCACACCCACCACGGCCGCGCCGAAGATGATCAGCAGGGGGGTCAGTGCCGCCCACTCAATCGCCGGTGCCACGAACTGGTTCACTTCGCGCTCCCTTCAATGGCCATGGCGGTATCGACGCCCTGCGCGCTCTGGATGAGCGGCGCGGTCTGGTCGGCGACGGGCGAGAGCACGTCGAGGACGGGTCCGGGGAAGATACCGAGTGCCAGCATCGCGATGACGAGTGGCGCCATCGCCAGCTTCTCCCTGCCATCGAGGTCCGCGGCGCCCGTGATGCCCTCATCCTTGGGTCCGGTGAACATGCGCTGGTAGGGCAGCAGCACATAGAGGGCCGCGATGATGACGCCAAGGGCGGCGAAGACCGCCGCGAGGGTGTTGGCCTTGAAGGTGCCGAGCAGCACGAGGTACTCGGGAACGAAACCGGACAGGCCCGGCAGTGCGATGGACGCGAGGCCGGCCACGAGGAACAGGCCGGCCAGGACCGGCGTGATGCGCTGCATCCCGCGGTAGGCCGGGATCCACTGGCTGCGGCCCCGCCTCTCGAGGAACCCGAGGACGAGGAACATGGCGGCCGTTGAGAGCCCGTGCGCCACCATGTAGATCATCGAACCGGTCATTGCGGTGGCGGACCCCACGAAGATGCCCAGGACGATGAAGCCGAAGTGCGATACCGAGGTCATGGCGGTCAGCCGCATGAAGTCGCGCTGCGCGAGCGCCACCAGGCCGGCGTAGAGGATCGAGATGACGGCCAGCACGATGATCACCGGTGCCGCCCAGGACGACGCCCGCGGGAAGAGCGGCAGGCACAGGGCGATCATGCCGAAGGTGCCCACCTTGTCGAGCACGCCGACCAGCAGCGTGGACGTCCCCGAGTCCGCCTGCTGCGCGGTGTCCGGCAGCCAGGTGTGCACCGGGACCATCGGCGCCTTGATCGCGAACGCGATGAAGAAGGACACGAAGAGCAACTGCTCCGCGCCCACCGAGGCGGTGAGGTTCCCCGCGAGGTTGTCGATCAGGTACGCCTGGTCTCCCCCGGGGCCGTAACCATGGAGGGCGACGACGCCGACCAGCATGATCAGTCCGCCGGACAGGGAGTACAGCAGGAACTTCAGGGCGGCGCGGCGCCGGTCGGGGCCGCCGTAGCGTCCCACCAGGAAGTACACCGGGAACAGCATCGCCTCGAAGAGGATGTAGAAGAGGAAGACGTCACGCGCCGCGAACACGGCCACCATCGTCGACTCGAGCACCAGCACGAGGGCGACGTACCCCCAGTCGGGCCCGCCCTCCCCCGGGTGCCGCGCCACCAGGACCACCGGGACGAGCCCGACGGCGAGCACGACCATCGCGAGCCCGAGCCCGTTGATGCCCAGTGCCCAGGAGGCACCGATCGTCGGGATCCACCGCGCCTGCTCGGTGAGCTGCACCGTGGCGGCGTGGGCGACGTCGAACTGGGTGATCGCGACGAGCGCGAGCGCCACCTCGATGAGGGACACGGCGATCCCGTAGTAGCGCGCGACGCCGTGGAGCGGCTTGACCAGCCACAGCACGATCGCCGCGAGCAGTGGCCACGCCACCATCACCGTCAGGATGGGGAAAGTATTCATGTCAGCATCAGTTCCTGTCCAAGTCCCTACATCCGCGACGCGAGCATGACCACCACGGCCACCGCAGCGCCTCCGACGATGTAGCCCGCGTAGGAGCGGACGTAACCGTTCTGGAGGCGCGAGGCGACCCTGCCGATGGACGCGAGACCGAAGGCCGTGCCCTCGATGGTCCCGTCCACCACGTATTCGTCCGCGAGGAACAGGCCCTGGGTGAGGGCCTGGCCGGGACGCATGAACACGGCCTCGTTGAGCTGGTCCTGGTAGAGGTCGTTGCGGGCCGCGCGGGTGAGCGCGCTGCCGTGCGGTGCGGTCATCGGCGCCGCCACGGCCACGTACATCCGCCAGGCGATCGCGACTCCGGCCAGGACGACCGCGATGGTGGCGATCATGATGACCAGCACCGGGAGCACCGGCTCGTGGTGTTCGGCGTGCCCGGTCACCGGCTCCAGCCAGGTGACGAAGCTGCCGCCCACCGAGAGCAGCCCGCCGAGTGCCACGGACCCGATCGCGAGGATGACCATCGGGACGGTCATCAGCGCGGGCGACTCGTGGGGGTGCTGGTCCGGGCCCTCAGGGGCCTTGGTCCAGCGCTTGTCGCCGTGGAAGATCATGAAGAACAGCCGCGACATGTAGAAGGCCGTGATGCCGGCGCCCAGGAGGGCGACGGTGCCGAACACCCACGGGTGCCAGCCCTCGCCGACGAACGCGGCCTCGATGATCTTGTCCTTGGACCAGAACCCGGAGAACGGGGGGATGCCGAGGATCGCGAGCCAGCCCATCATGAAGGTGACCCAGGTGACCTTCATGTAGGTGGAGAGGCCACCGAAGCGGCGGATGTTCACCTGGTCGTTCATGCCGTGCATCACCGAGCCGGCACCGAGGAACATCCCGGCCTTGAAGAAGCCGTGGGTGAACAGGTGGAAGATCGCGAAGGCATAGCCGATGGGGCCGAGGCCCGCCGCGAGCATCATGTAGCCGATCTGGGACATCGTGGACGCCGCGAGCACCTTCTTCATGTCGTCCTTGGCGGAACCGACGATGGCACCGAAGAGCAGTGTGATCGCACCGATGATCGCCACGGCCAGCTGTGCGTCCGGCGACTGGAGGTACACGGGGCCCGAGCGGACCACCAGGTAGACGCCGGCGGTGACCATGGTGGCGGCGTGGATCAGCGCGGACACCGGCGTCGGGCCGGCCATGGCGTCACCCAGCCACGCCTGCAGGGGGAACTGCGCGGACTTGCCCGTGGCGGCGAGGAGGAGGAACAGCCCGATCGCGGTCGCCCAGGCGGCGCTGAACTCGGCGCCGAGCACATCCTCGAAGGAGACGGACCCGATGGTCGTGAACATCGCGCCCATCGCCAGCAGGAGGCCGACGTCGCCCACGCGGTTCATCACGAACGCCTTCTTCGCGGCCGTGGCGTAGTCGGGGTTGAAGTTCCAGAAGCCGATGAGGAGGTAGGAGGCGAGGCCGACGCCCTCCCAGCCGACGAAGAGCAGGGCGTAGGAGTCGGCGACCACCAGCAGCAGCATCGCGCCGACGAAGAAGTTCATGTAGGCGAAGAAGCGGCGACGGTCGATGTCGTGCTCCATGTAGGCGACCGAGTAGACGTGGATGAGCGAACCCACGAACGTCACGAGCAGCACGAAGGTCACGGACAGCGGGTCCACCCTCGTCCCGAAGTCGATCGACAGCTCCGGTGTGGTGATCCAGGGGTACAGCTGGGTGGTCATGACCCGGTCGTCCGCGGGCAGCCCGAGGAGCTGGATCGCGATGGTCGCGCCCAGCAGGAAGCTGAGGACGGGTGCCAGGACGCCGAGCCAGTGGCCCCACGAGTCGGAGCGGCGCCCGGCCACCAGCAGGACCGCCGCCGAGGCGAGCGGGATGGCCACCAGCAGCCAGGCGAGCGACGCGGCGCCCGTGGCGGGGATGGCACCGACCGCTTCGAGCGGCGCCGTGTGGATCGAGGCAAGCATATTCCCCAGCCCCTCAGTGCTTCAGCAGGGAGACGTCGTCGAGGGACGCCGACCTGCGGGTTCTGTAAATGGACACGATGATCGCGAGCCCCACCACGACTTCGGCGGCGGCGACGACCATGACGAAGAACGCCATGACCTGACCGTCCAGGTTGCCGTGCATGCGGGAGAAGGTGACCAGGCTGAGGTTGGTGGCGTTGAGCATCAGTTCCACGCCCATGAAGGCGATGATCGCGTTGCGCCGGACGAGCACGGTGGTGCCGCCGATCGTGAACAGGACCACGGCGAGCACCAGGTAGTTGGTGAGGCTCATCGCTCCTCCTCCCCCTGGGTGAGTTGTGGGGCCGGCTCACCGGGCATGTTCGGCAGCCCTGACTGGCCGGTTGGGCGGTCGCGTTCGGCGGCGATGTTGGGCGCGAAGTCGCCGATCTCGAGTTGCTGGCCCCGCACACGCAGGACGCGCGGCACCGATGCCATGACCGGTTCCCCGGTTGCCGAGAGCGCCGGGATGTCCGCGCCGTTGTGGGTCGCGTACACGCCCGACGCCGGAAGCTGGGCGATCCGGGCCCCGCGCGCGGCCCAGGCCTCCATCTTGGCGTCCGCGACCCTGCGCTGGGTGACCAGGGGTAGGAGCCGCTCGACGTGGGTGAGGGTGATCGCCGAGACCGCCGCGACGATGAGGAGCGCACCGGTCAGTTGCATCGCGAGGGCGTACTGGCCGAAGAGCACCCGGGCGACGCCCACGGGGTTGGAGTCGGCATTGAGCGCCTCCAGGCCGACGGGGGCCGAGTAGGCGGCCGATATGACCACGCCACCGAGCCCGACCACGAGTCCGAGGGCGAAGAGCCCCACCAGCGGCCGGTGGCCCCTGATCGTCTCGATGAGGGACTCCGAGGCGTCCACGCCGACGAGCATCAGCACGAAGAGGAACAGCATCATGATCGCGCCGGTGTAGACGACCACCTGCGTGACCCCGAGGAAGACGGCGTCCTGGGCCACGTAGAGGAAGGCGAGGCCGATCATGACGAAGATGATGCTCACGGCGGCGTACACGGCCCGCCGGGAGAACACGAGCGCGAGCGCGCCGAGCACCATCAGGGGGGCGATGACCCAGAACAGGACCGTCTCCCCCGACGAGACGGTACCGTCCGCATTCAGGGCGGCGGGGACGAGGAGAAGGGCGTTCACTTGGCGACCTCCACGGCGGTGGGCAGGGTGGGGTCCTCGGGACGGTTCCGGCGGACCCACTCGACCTGGGCCCGGGTGGTACCGGTGACGGCGCCGCGGTAGTAGTCGCCGTCGCTCGTGTCCTCGGCCATGGGGTGGGGGGCGGCGAGCATGCCGTCCTCGAGCGGCGCGAGCAGGTCCTGCTTCTCGTAGATGAGACCTTCGCGGGTGGGACCGGCCAACTCGTACTCGTTCGTCATGGTCAGGGCGCGGGTGGGGCAGGCCTCGATGCACAGTCCGCAGAAGATGCAGCGCAGGTAGTTGATCTGGTAGACGCGGCCGAAACGCTCCCCGGGCGAGTACTGCGCGTCGGTGGTGTTGTTGCCGGCCTCGACCAGGATCGCGTCCGCCGGGCACGCCCAGGCGCACAGCTCGCACCCGATGCACTTCTCCAGGCCGTCGGCGTACCGGTTGAGCTGGTGTCGACCGTGGTAACGCGGCTGGGTGGGGACCTTCTCGAACGGGTACTGCTCCGTCACGACGGGCCGGAACATCGAGGAGAACGTCACCCCGTAACCGGCCACAGGCGCGAGGAACTTGCCGACCGGACCCTTCTCGTCCGGGGCGAAACGTGTTGGCTTGGCCCTGGAGAGTTCGCCCTTGCGGGGCTTGCCCACGGACTTGTCACTCATCGGTTGCCTCCTGTGCGCTCATTGCTGCGGCCTCCCGGCGCCGCCGGCGCGGCGATGGTGGCAACTCCTGGCCCGGCATGGGCGGAACGGGGTACCCGCCCCCGAATGCGTCGAACACCTCCGGGATGCGATCGGCCGGGGGTGGCGGCTCCTTCTTCGCGGGCCACAGGAGCAGGAGCACCAGGATCACGAGGAAGACGCCGGCGATCAACATCAGCATGGACTGGAGGTCCATCCCGGTGAACTGGCGGACGCCCTGGACGATGGACACCATGACCACCCAGGTGAGGGCGACCGGGATCAGCACCTTCCAGCCGAGCTTCATGAACTGGTCGTAGCGGAAGCGCAGCAGGGTTCCGCGCGTCCAGATCATGAGGAACATGACGATCCAGACCTTGGCGATGAACCACAGCATGGGCCACCACCCCTCGTTGAACATGCCGCCACCGATCGCCGAGATCGGCCACGGGGCGCGCCAGCCGCCGAGGAACAGGGTCACCGCGACGCCGGAGACGTTGAACATGTTGATGTACTCCGCGAGGAAGTACCACGCGAACTTCATGGACGAGTACTCGACCATGTGGCCCGCGACCAGTTCGCCCTCCGCTTCGGGGAGGTCGAAGGGGAGGCGGTTGACCTCACCGACCATCGAGACCAGGAAGATGACGAAGGCCGGGAGGAGCGAGATGAACCACCAGAGCTGGGTCTGCGCGTCCACGATCTGCGACGTCGACATCGAGCCCGAAACGATGAACACCGACACGAGCGAGAGCCCCATGGACAGCTCGTAGGAGATCATCTGGGCCGAGGAGCGCACCGAACCAAGGAGGGGGTACGTGGAGTTTGAGGCCCAGCCGCCGAGCACGATCCCGTAGATGCCGAAGGACGTGACCGCCAGGACGTAGAGCACCGCCACCGACATGTCCGTCAGCTGCAGGGGGGTGTTCAGCCCGAACATGGAGACCTTCGGGCCGAAGGGGAGGACGGCGTAGACCATGAAGGAGGAGAACGCGGCGATACAGGGCGCGAGCAGGTAGATGACCTTGTCGGCGCCCTTCAGCCAGAAGTCCTCCTTCAGGACGAGCTTGAGCGCGTCGCCGATCGACTGGTACAGGCCGAACGGGCCGTGCACGTTCGGTCCGAGGCGCGTCTGCATCCGGCCGAGCACACGGCGCTCCACCCACAGCGCCATCAGGACGCTGACCAGGAGGAACACCAGGATGAACACGGCCTTGACGAGCCAGATCCACCACGTGTCCTCGGAGAAGTCCGCCACCGGATTGGCCTGGAACGGGATCACTTCGCCACCTCCCTGGACAGCGACACGATGTCCCCGGCGCACGCGCCGAGCTGGTCATGGACGGAGGAGCCCGGGGAGTTCTGCGGCAGCCACACCACGTGCGCGGGCATGTCGGTCGGCAACACGGGGAGGGTGATCGAGCCGGCGGGCCCGGTCACCGTGACCAGCTGGTCGCCCGCGACGCCGAGCTGTCCGGCGAACTCGGGGCTCACCCGCACGACGGGGTGCTGGGCGGTCCCGGCGAGGTGCGGCTCGCCGTCCTGGCCGCGGCCGGCGTCGAGCATCAACTTGTGGGTGGCGAGGACGGCGTCGGCGCCACCCACCACGGGCAACTCACCCGCCTCCACGGAGGTGAACGCCGGCGCGGCGCCCTCCCAGCGGTCGAACTCCCGCAACTGGGCGAGCGCGTCGGCGAGCGAGTGGAGGCCGAGGCCCGCGCCGAGCTCGGCGGCGAGGTTGTCGAGGACCCGGCGGTCGCTCTGCGCCGCCGTTGTCCGGACCTGGGGGAACGGGCGCAACCTGCCCTCCCAGTTGATGAACGTCCCGGGCTTCTCGACGGGCGGCGCGACCGGCAGCACGACGTCGGCGAATTCGGTGACCTCGGAGCGCCGCACCTCGAGCTGGACCACGAACGCGGTGTGGAGGGCGGCGCGGGCCAGGCGTGGGTCGGGGAGGTCCCGGAGCTCCACCCCGCCGACGACGACGCCGGCGAGTTCGCCCGACCCGAGGGCGGCGAGGATGGCGGGCAGGTCACGGCCCGGCGTCGTCGGCACCTCGGCGTTCCAGACGGCGCCGGCGTCGACGCGAGCGCCGGCGTCCGCGACGGGACGGCCGCCGGGGAGGAGCCCGGGCAGCAGGCCGGCGTCGATGGCGGCGCGCTCACCTGCCCGGCGGGGGATCCACACGAGCCGGGCACCGGTCCGGGTTGCCAGTTCGACCGCCGCGGAGATCGTGCCCCGGGCAGTTGCCGCCCGCTCGCCGATGATGATCACCGAACCGGGTTGCCCCAGCGCCTCGGTGACGTCCGCGAACCCGTCGCCCGCGCCGATCGCCGCGAGGACCTCGGGCTGGGTGCCGGGTGCGGCCGCGATGAGCCGGGCCCGCAGCTTGGTGGCGCCCCGGGTGGCGAAGGGCGCGACGGTCGCGACCCGCACACGCCCGGCGAGCACACCCTTCCGGAGGCGGAGGAAGACGTTGCCGGCCTCCTCCTCGGGCTCGAAGTCGACCAGGAGGACCTGGGGGGCGTACTCGAGGTCGGCGAAGGTGACGCCGAGGCCAGAACCGGCGACGTGCGACGCCAGGAAGGCGGCCTCCTCGGCGGAGGAGACGCGGGAACGGTGGTCGACGTCGTTGGTGCCGAGCACCACGCGGGTGAAGGCGGACCAGGCGTAGGCGTCCTCAAGGGTGAGGCGCCCGCCGGGGAGGGCGGCCACGCCACCGTTGGCGCGGGCGCGCTCGATGCCGCGCGCGGCGACGTCGAGCGCCTCGGACCACGAGGTGGCGACGAGCGCGCCGGTGTCGTCGTCACGGACGAGCGGCATCG
>JADGOQ010000191.1 GCA_017882885.1 Actinomycetales bacterium
AGCGCCACGACGAACCCCAGCGCGTCCGCGCCGCGCAGTCCACCGGTGCGCGGCCCCCCGGCGCCCGGACCACCGCCGGCTCCCGGACCCGCGTTGACGACGTCGCCGCCCGGACCCGCGTTGGCGACGCCGCAGCCCTCCCGACGCGCAATCCCCTCCAAGCGCCGCACCTCCTCGGTCCACCGCCGCGCGGCAGTATCCCGGCCGGAGCGGAGGTCGGACCAGAGTCGCCCGAGGTCGGCGCCCGGCGCGCGGGCGTCCCCCGCGACCAGCGCCACTACCTCGGCCGCGGTACGCGTCCCGACGGCGGCGGACCCGTCCAGCAGCGCACGGGCCAGCCGCGGATCGGCCGGGACCCGGGCGAGCGTCCGACCGATGGGGGTGGCCCGCCCGTCGTCGTCGACGGCGCCGAGGTCACGCAGGACCCGAACGGCGTCGTCCATCGCCTGGCGCGGTGGCGGGTCGGGCAGGGCCAGCCCACGGCCGCCTGGCGCTCCCCAGCAGGCGAGCACCAACGCGGCGCCGGCCAGGTCCGCGACGGCGATCTCCGGCATCGCGTGCGCGGGGGCCGCGGCGAAGGTCTTCTGGTCGTAGCAGCGCACCACGGTGCCCGGTCCCAGGCGGGCCGCGCGTCCGGCCCGCTGGTCAGCGGAGGCCCGCGACGCCGAGACGGTGACGAGGCCGCTCATCCCGCGGACCGAATCGCGCCGGGGTTCGCGGGCGAGCCCCGAGTCCACCACCAGCCGGACGCCCGGGACGGTCAGCGACGACTCGGCGAGCGCGGTGGACACGACGATCCGTGGCGGGCCGCCGGGCTCCCGGCCGGACACGGCACGGTCCTGGGCGGCCGCGTCCACCTGCCCGTGAAGTTCGAGCACCTCGGTGCCCGGATCGGCTGTTTCGCGCAACCGCGCCGCGACCTCGGCCACCTCCCACGCGCCGGGCACGAAGACCAGGGCGTCGACGCCCGGGTCGGCGGCGAGCGCCCGGGCGTGGGCCGCGGCGGCCGTGTTCGCGACGTGCTCCAGGAACTGCCGGGTGACCCCGCGATCATCGAGACGCGGGACGGGGGCGGGAGCCCAGCGGACCTCGAGGGGGTGCAGGGCGGCCGGGCAGTCGACGACGGCGGCCGGCCCGCCGTCGTCGCCGCGCGCTGCACCGTCGCCGCGCGCCCCGAGCAGGGCCGCGAACCGGTGCGCGTCCACGGTGGCGGACATCGCGACCAGCCGGAGGTCGCCGCGGAGTTCCCGCACCTCGGTGAGCATCCCGACGAGCAGGTCCGTCTCGAGGCCGCGCTCGTGCACCTCGTCGAGGATTACCGCGGTGACGCCGGGCAGGCTGGGGTCGGCGAGGAGGCGGCGCAGCAGGATGCCGGGCGTGACAAACTCGATCAGCACGCCCGGCTTGGTGCTGCTCTCCCCGCGCACGGTATGGCCGACGCGCTCCCCCAGGGGACTGCCGTCCAGGAAGGCGAGCCGGCGGGCGGCCGCGCGCGCTGCGACCCGGCGCGGCTGGGTCACGACGATCCGCCCGCCGGCGACTCCGCCCCCAAGGCGATCACCCCCTGCCCGGGCGAGGTTGGCGAGCAGTGGCGGGACGAGCGTCGTCTTGCCCGTGCCCGGCGGAGCTTGCACGACGGCGGCGCCCCCGCCGTCGTCGAGCGCGGCGGCGAGGCGATCCAGCGAATCCGCGAACACCAGACCGCGGCCGATCGCGGCGAGGTCGAAGGGGCGGGCCGGTTCGCGCCGGGAGCCGGGCGAGTGTGTCACCCGACCATTCTCGCGGGTGCCGCACACGTTGCCTCGGGACTCAGTGCGCGGGGCCTCGGGACGCAGGGCGCGACGCCACCACCTCGGACCGCTGCCCGGGTCAGGCGGTTGGCGGCCCGATGCGGTGCCCGGGGGTCAGGCCCGGGGTGAGGCTGGCGAGGTTTCGAACCGAGGGAGAGGCGCGGAACCCTCGCCTTCGATCCAAAGCCTCGCCAGCCCAGATTCAAGGCCTCGCCCTCGATCCACGACCTCGCCTTCGAACGCCACAACTGACCCGTCGTGCCTGATCAGGACCGTAAGCTGTTGATCTGCCGGACTGTTGTTGCTGATCCGCCGCACTCATCTGCCGCGGTCCTCAGCCAACTCCTCAATGCACCAGCTTGAGCCCCACCACGCCGCCCACGATCATCGCAAGGAACAGCACCTTCAGCGCGGACACCGCTTCCTGGCCCGTGCTCATCGCGAACACCACCGTGAGCACCGCGCCGATGCCCACCCACACAGCCTCCTCCGGGCCGTCTTGTCGCACACCGGGTACGGCACCCCTCGTCCGGAAGCCGCGGACCCGCGGCCTGGTTCCACGGTGTCACGCCGGGCGGCCCGGCGGCAACGTCAGACAGGTCACCCCGCGCCCAGCACGAACCCCGCGATCGCGTCGATGACCTCGGGCGCCACGTGCCCGGTGACGTCGGACTCCTCCGGTCCGCTCAGCCCGCCCGCGTCGTCGGCGGCCCCGGCGTCGGCCGCGCCGGCGCCGTCCCCCGCTCCGGTCATCATCAGGTGGTTCAGCCCCGGGAAACTGCGCAGCGTCACGTCCTCCCGGCCCGCCAGCGCCTCCGACCACAGCGCGAAGTCCGTCATCGTCACCTGGTAGTCGCGTTCGCCCTGCAGCACCAGCATCGGCAGGTCCAGCCCTGCGGCGACGGCGGGCGGATCGTATCCGCGCAGGTCCAGCCAGTAGCTGGCCGGCACCCCGAGGAGCCGGTCCGCGGGGGTGGCCGGGTCGAGCGCGGGATCGCGGATCGCCGCCACCTGCGTGGCAAGGTTCGCGAGCGCCGCCTCCTCCTCCGCCGTGATGGTCCCGTCCCGCCCCGCGAGGTACGTGCTCTGCTCGAGGATGAGGTCCTCGAGCGGGCGCGCGGCCCCGGCCAGGATGACCAGGCCCGCGACGCCGTCGGACGCCTCCGCGATCCGCGGCGCCAGCATGCCGCCGAGGCTGTGGCCGAGCACGAACACCCGGTCCGGGTCCGCCACGTTCCGGTCGGAGCGGAGCAGCTCCACAGCGGCGACGGCGTCGTCCACCACCTCCTCCTGCACGGTCAGGTCCTCCACGGCTGCCATCTCGGCCTGGTGCACGAGGGTGCGCTTGTCGTAGGCGAGGACCGCGATGCCGCGGGTCGCCAGGCCGAGCGCGAGGTCGCGGAACGGCTTGTTCGGGCCGATGGTCTCGTCGCGATCGTTGGGCCCGGAGCCGTGGACGAGCACCACCGCGGGCCACGGCCCCGCCCCCAGGGGCGTGGTGAGGGTGCCGGGGAGTTCGGCGTCGCCCACCATGACATCCCGGGATGCGACCTCCCCGGCGTACGACGGCGGCGCCCACGCCTCCGCCGTCGGCGTCCCGGTGGCGGTGGCCGGCTGGAAGAAAAGGCCGGCGATGCGGCGGTCCGCGCCGAAGACCACGCGGATGTCGAGCGGGGAGCGCTCGAACTGGGCCGTGACGACCACCGCGTCATAGCCGCTGGTGGCCTCCTGGCGGCGGGCGATCTCCTCCTTGTAGGGGCCCACCTGGCCGGTCACCTGCTGCCAGGCGGTGGCAAGATCCGCGGCGGGGAGGGCCTGGGCCATGGTGTCGTCGAAGGTGGCGGCCGCGGCGGCGAAGTCCTCGGCGACGAGGAGGTCGATGAACTCCGTGGCGAGCCGGCTGAGCTCGGGGTCGGCGGTGGCAGTGGCAGTGGCTGCGGGGGTGGAGGAGGAGTCCGCGCCGGTTTCGTCAGCGTCCGGTTCGGTGGAGCCGCCGCACGCCGCGAGCGCGGCAGCCAGGACCACGGTGACGACAGCCGTGATCAGGGCGCTGGGCCGGCGGGGACTGGTGAACATGGGGCCTCCTTGCGCCGTCTGCTCTTCCCCTCCATCCTTCCGGGCCGCACGAGCCGCGACCATGCCTTCGAGGGCATTGTTGCGGGTCGCCGCGGGCAGTCCGGCGCGCATCGAGGGGGAGGCTGGAACCGAATCCGCTACCTGGGCTCCCGGGAGGGTGGGTAGCGGAATCCGCTCCCGGGCCTCCCGGGAGGGTGCGGACACGACGCAGCGCCGTCGTGGCGAGCACGCCGAGGGCGACCCCCGTGCGCGACGCCCGTGCGCGACGCCTGCCGCGACGTCGGACAGGACCTCGGACCCGGCCCAACCGTCACCTGGCGCCCTCGATGCTAGGAGCCCGCCCGACCGGCGTCGCTGTGGTCCGCTCGCCCTCCTCGGTCCGTAGCGGGATCCGGCCGAGGGTGAGGTCTTGAATCGAGGGCGAGGGGTATAGCCCTCACCCTCGGCTCGGAACCTCGCTTTGGGCGTGAGGTTTGGGCGTGGGGTCGGGCGTGGGGTCGGGCGTGGGGACCGCAGCCGCCGTCGGCCGCCCCGAGGACCTCACTCCCAGCGGAAGGTCCGCACGGCGACCGCCACCCCGAGCAGCGTCCAGCCCACCAGCACCGCGATGGGCTGCCACCCCACGGCCGCGCCGAGCGTGGCGTCGAGCATGCCGCGGGCGGCGGCACCGCCGGGGGTGAGGTCCGCGATCACCAGGAGCCAATCCGGGAACTGCGCGCGCGGGAACCACAGGCCGGCGAAGAACCACATCACCACCGACACGGCCGAGCCGATGCCACTCGCCACCCGCGAGCTCGGGATCACCGCGGCGAGCATGGCCCCCAGCGCGAGGAAGGCGAGCATCGAGAGCACAGTCATGAGGGCGAACACCGCCGTGTTCCCGGGCAGGCCCACCCCGAGCGCCGCGGGGACGAGCACCATGATGAGGGTGACCACCGTCGAGACGGCGGCCATCAGCCCGACGACGGCGGTGAGCAGCGCACCCGGCGACGCCGGCGTGGTGCGCAACCGCTTCAGCACCCCGAGCTCGCGGTAGGAGCCGACTATCTGCGGCATGACCGTCAGCGCCAGCGACGTCAGGGCGAAGATGACCAGGACGGGGATGTAGGTCTGGGCCACGCTGAAGCCGCCGAATGGCTCGAGCGGTTGGCGTGCCGCCGGGATGGCCGCGATGACGATCGCGCCGATCACCGGGAAGAGGATGGGGAAGATGATGGCCGCGGGCGTGCGGGACATGAGGCGGGCCTCGTTCACGAAGAGCGCCCGTGTGACGGTGCCGGTGCCGGTGCCGGTGGACATGGTCACTCCTCCGTGCCGGCGGGGGTAGGCCCGTCGTCGGTGAAGGACAGGTATGCCGAGTCCAGCGTGGGACTCGTGACGCGCAGGTCCTGGGCGGTGACGCCCAGCTCGATGAGCTTGGCCAGCACCGTCTGAGTGCTGGTGCCGTCGCCCGAGACGACCACCCGCCCGTTCTCCACCCGGACCGCCCGGACACCCGGGAGCGCGCGGAGCACCTCCGCCGCGACGGCGCGGGACGGGAGGAAGCTCGTCTCCTGCTCCCCGCGGCTCCCCGCGAGGGCGGCGGGTGTCCCGAGGGCGACGACGACGCCGTCGTCGATGATCGCCACCCGGTCGCAGAGGTACTGCGCCTCTTCCATGTAGTGCGTGACCAGCAGGATGGTCGTCCCGTCCCGGCGCAGGGCGGCGAGGTACTCCCAGATGTCGCGGCGGGCCTGCGGGTCAAGGCCGGTGGTGGTCTCGTCGAGGATCGCGATCCGCGGGTTTCCGACCAGCGCCAGGGCGACGGACAGCCGCTGCTGCTGGCCCCCGGAGAGTTTCTCGAACCGAGTCCGCGCCTGTGCGGCCAGTCCGAAGCGCGCGATCAGCTCGTCCACGGCGAGTGGCGCGCCGTAGAACGAGGCGAACAGGCGCATCGCCTCGACCACGGTGATCCGCCCGGGGAGCTGGCACTGCTGCAGCTGCATGCCGAGCACCTCGCGCAGCCGCGGTGGGTTGTCCGCCGGGTCCATGCCCGCCACGACGACGGTTCCCGCGTCCCGGGTCCGCAGGCCCCCGATCGTCTCCACCGTGGTGGTCTTGCCCGAGCCGTTGGGGCCGAGGATCCCGAAGATCTCGTTCTCCTCCACCGACAGGTCGATGCCGTGGAGCACCTCGCGTGGTCCATAGCTCTTGCGGAGGCCATCCACGTCGATGATTGCCATGCCTTGAGCGTCCCACCGCGGGTTGCCGTGGGCAACCGAGCAACGCGCCCCAATTGCGTCGAGATGTCAGACAGACTGGCGTCCAGATGTTAGTCAGACATCCGTCCAATGGTTAAATAGACCATGGAGTACAACCGACGGGTCATTGACGACGAGCTGGACGAGCTCATGCCCGCCCTCCCCGCCATCGCGCTCGAGGGCGCCAAGGGCGTGGGCAAGACGGCAACCGCCTCTGCGCGAGTCACCACCACCTTCGACCTGAGCGACCCGCGCCAGCGCCAGATCGTGGCCGCCGATCCCGACCTGATCGCAACCTCCCCACCTCCCGTCCTCCTCGACGAGTGGCAACTCGAGCCAACCGTCTGGAACCGGGTGCGCCACCTCGTCGACGCCGATCCGACAGCGGGCGGCCGGTTCCTCCTGACAGGTTCCGCCGGCCCGACTCGCGATGTGAAGATCCACTCCGGCGCCGGACGGATCGTTCGCCTGGTGATGCGACCGCTCGCCATGTGCGAACGCGGCCGAACCACACCGACCGTGTCGCTCACCAGCCTGTTCGCGCCCGGAGAGGCACTGATCTCCGGCCAATCGCCGCTCCGCCTCACCGACTACACCGAGGAGATCCTTCGCTCCGGTTTCCCCGGCATCCGAAACCTCCCGCCACGCGCATGCCGCATGCAGCTGGACAGCTACCTCAGCCGCATCCTTGACCACGACCTGGAGGAGAGCGGCGCCGTCGTCCGGCGACCGGCGGCCCTCCGCGCATGGCTAACTGCCTACGCGGCCGCCACCGCCACCACGGCCACGCACACCGTCATCCTCGACGCCGCCACCCCCGGTGAGGGCGACAAGCCGGCACGACAGACCGTTGCCGTCTACCGCGAGAACCTCGAACGGCTCTTCCTGCTCGACCCGCTGCCAGCCTGGGTGCCGAGCCTCTCGCCCTTGACACGCCTCACCGTCTCGCCCAAGCACCACCTGGTGGATCCTGCCCTGGCGGCTCGGCTCATCGGCATCGACGCTGCAGCACTCCTGCGGGGCGAGGGCGAGCAGGTGGTTCCCACGGACGGCACGCTCCTCGGTGCCCTGTTCGAGTCCCTCGCGGCGCAGACCGTGCGCGTGCTGGCGCAGGCTGTCGAGGCCCGCGTCGGACACCTGCGCACCAAGAACGGTGACCAGGAGATCGACCTCATCACGGAGGGTCCCGACCGGCGCGTCGTGGCGTTCGAGGTGAAGCTGAACCCCGTCGTCGTCGACGACGACGTCCGGCACCTCCGGTGGCTGCGCGAGTCACTGGGAGAGCACGTAGCTGACATGGTGGTCCTCACCACCGGCGCCCAGGCTTACCGCCGCCCCGACGGCGTCGCCGTCGTCCCGCTCGCCCTCCTCGGCCCGTAGCAGGTCCCGCCGGGCCGACGCCGTCTTCACTCCTCAGGCAGCACCCGATAGACGAGCCGCGCGAACTGGCCCACCGCCCTCGCGGAGACCAGCCGCAACCGGTCGGACTCCACGCGGCGCGGCAGGAGCGGCGCACCGCCGGTCAGTGCCACCGGCGCCACGGACAGGGCGATCTCGTCGAGCGCGCCGGCGTCGAGGAATTGGCCCGCGAGGTCGCCGCCACCCACCACCCAGATGTCGCCGTCGCCGGCCGTCTCCCGGATGACCGGCAGCACATCCGCCACCGGCCCGGACACGAACCGCACGTCCGCCCCCGCCGGCACCGGCAGCTGCCGGGTGGTGAACACGAAGGTCGGCTTGTCGCCATGGAACTCGCGCCACTTCTGGGGGTGGGCGAGAATGTCGGACTCGGCGAAGAGCCACGCGAGCGAGTTGTGCTCGTCGGCGATCCAGCCGTTGAGGCTGGTGGCGGTGTCGAACACGATTCATCCCATGCGACGACCCTAGGCGATCTGGCCAGCAGGAGTTTCGCGCACTTGGCGCCCTCGGTCCGGGGCGTCCCAGCGATCGAGGGCGCCAACTGCCCGATTCAGGGCGGAAATCGGCCGTCAATCGCGCACTTGGCGACTCCGATCCAGGGAAGCCCTGCCATCGAGGGCGCCAACTGCCCGAAACCATCACCCAGCGTCCGGGGCGAGGACGTAGATTGACGCCTCACGCCCACCCTCCGCGACGCTCGAGCCCAGCCAACTTGTGGTGGTTCGGACGCCCCGGACCCAGGGTCCCGTAGGTGGCGAGCCGGTGGTCGGCGGTGAGGGTGCTCGGGTCGGGCACACTCACATCCTGCCGCATCGGCGTAGCAGGCACCGCGATGAACGGCCGAGACCCGACGACGACGGGGGGTGGGCCCGCCGTCGTCGTCGCCGTGTCAGCCGAGCCCGTAGGGCAGGTCCGCCCGGGAGGCGATCAGCAGGAGCCGGTTGTACTTCGCGACCCGCTCGCCGCGGGCGGGGGCGCCGGTCTTGAGCTGGCCGCAGCCGGTGGCCACCGCGAGGTCCGCGATGAAGGAGTCCTCCGTCTCGCCCGAGCGGTGGGAGACCATCTGGGTGTAGCCGGCCTCCCGGCACAGCCGCATGGCCTCCAGGGTCTCGCTCACGGAACCGATCTGGTTGAGCTTGATGAGCGCCGAGTTCGCCACCTTCTTGGCGATGCCCTCAGTGATGATGGCCGGGTTGGTCACGAAGAGGTCGTCACCCACCAGCTGGACCTTGTCCCCGAGCTGGGCGGTCATGGCTGCCCAGCCATCCCAGTCGCCCTCGGCGAGGCCGTCCTCGATGGACCACACCGGGTAGTCCGCGACCATGGCGGCGTAGCGTTCGATCATGTCGGCGGTGCTGAGCGCCTCGCCGGCCACGTGGTACGCCCCGCCCTTGTAGAACTCGCTCGCCGCCGGGTCCAGCGCGATCGCCACGCCGTCGCGACCCGCGGTGTACCCGGCGCCCTCGATCGCCTCGACCAGCAGGGCCAGCACGTCCTCCGGCCGGGTGATGTCCGGGGCGAAACCGCCCTCGTCACCCAGTCCGGTGGCAAAGCCCTGGGCCTGCAACAGGGAGCGGAGCTTCGCGTACACGCCCGCGCCCGCACGCACCGCCTCCGGCAGCGAGGGCGCACCGATGGGAGCGACCATGAACTCCTGGAAGTCCAGCGAGTTCGGGGCGTGCGCCCCACCGTTGAGCACGTTGAAGTGCGGGACCGGCAGCCGCAACGGCACGCCGGGGCTGTTCAGGTAGGCATACAGCTCACCCGGGGCGGCGAGCGCACGGGCCAGCGCCATCGACACGCCCACGAGGGCGTTCGCGCCCAGGCGGGCCTTGTTCCCGGTCCCGTCGGCATCGTCCAACACCTGGTCCACCTCCGCGAGCGAGGACCACGAGCGGGATTTGACCAGGTCCGCGACCTCGCCGTTGGCGTTGGCCACCGCCTTCGTGACGCCCTTACCGGAGTACCGGTCCTTGTCGCCGTCGCGCAGCTCGACCGCCTCCCGGCTCCCCGTGGACGCGCCCGACGGGACCCCCGCCACGCCGCTCGCGCCCGACTCGAGCGTCACCTCCACGCGAACGGTGGGGTTGCCCCGCGAGTCCAGGATCTCCAGCGCACTCAGGTCAGTGACAACGAAGTTCTCTGCCATGTTCCAACTCCTCCACGACGCCGCGGCGTCGTCACCAAGAGGGGAGGTCCGGCCGCGCGAATCACAGCCTCCCTCGTCCTCGCCAAGGGTCAGGGACTGTTGTCGGCATTGCTGCCGCGGTTGAAGGCGAGCCCCACCGCCGTGATGTGGGCGACCTTACTCCCCCACGCCTTCCGGTTCGAGGCACTTCGCCGAACCAATCTGGTGGCCACCTTCACGCGGGTGGAGGCTGGCTCCGGTCCCGCATGAGGCGCCGTCGCCGGGTGAGCAACTCACGCTCGGCCGCGAGTTGCGCTTCGACGGCGGCGACGTGGCCCGCGAGTAGAGCCGCTGGTCCCCGTCGGTGCGGGCACTCGGAACAAGGAGGCCGAGGTCGTCGTAGTGGCGCAGCGTTCGGATCGTGAGCCCGCTCCGCCGCGCGACCTCACCGATCCTGAGCGCCAGAGTCATGCACTGAGCGTATGCCGCGTGCGGCGGCTGGCGCGTAGGGTCGCATGCATCGGAAGCGTGCCGAATGGGCGGCATGTCAACCCCGGGAAGGTCGGACCATGTTCAGTCGGATCCTGTACCCCACGGACTTCTCAGCCGTGGCGATGGGCGCCATCACGTACATCACCCAGTTGAAGGACGCCGGCGCGCGCGAGGTGATCGTCATCCATGTGGTCGAAGGAGGGATCCTCGCCGCGTCCGCCGAGATCTTCGAAGCCGAAGCGGAGGCGCCACTCGCCGCGATCGTGGCACGGCTTCGCGACGCCGGACTGGACGCACGGTACGAGCTCCGGGTGGGGAACATCGCCCACGAGATCCTCCAGGTGGCGCGGGATGAGGACGTGTCCCTGATCGTCATCGGGTCCCGTGGGAAGGGCGCGGTGCGAGAGGTGCTGCTCGGTTCCGTCTCGGAGGCGGTGGTCCGGCGGGCGCCCATGCCGGTGCTGGTCGTCAAGCCCCGCGACGGGGTGGGCGAGGGCGCGCGCTGACCTCGTGGCGATGGCCGTGCTCGCGGGCGATGTGCTTCAGCCGCCGGTCCCGTGACGAGACCGGTGCGGCGCCCGCTCTGACTCCCGCGGCGGACCGCGAGCGCCGGGAGTGGATCCCCTTGCCTCCTTCCGCCGCCACGACATAGAGCGCCGTGATGCCGACGAGCGTGGCGAGCACGGGCAACGGGAGCGCGGTCAGTCCCAACGGACCGGCGAGACCGGGGAAGAACGGAAGGGCAAGCGTCACCAGCGCGACGAGGATCGACGTGGCCGCAAGCCCTGTGCCGGGGCGGCTGCGGAACGCGGGACGGCGGGTTCGGAGCACCATCAGCACGGCGATCTCGGTCAGCGTGGAACCCACGAACCACCCGGTGCGGAACAGGGTGGCATCCGCGTGGAAGACGGTGAGGAGCACCGCGAAGGTGAGGAGGTCGAACACGGTGCTGAGCAGACCGAAAGCCACCATGAAGGTGGTGACCTCCCGCATGTCCCACCGGCGGGGCTGGTCGATGTCCTCCTTGTCGACGTTGTCCGCCGCGATCGTGACGCTGGGCAGGTCGGACAGGAAGTTGAGCAGCAGGATCTGTCGCGGCAGGAGTGGGAGGAAGGGCAGGAACGCGGACGCGATCGCCATGCTCACGGTGTTCCCGAAGTTCGCGCTGATGGTGGTCCGGATGTACTTCAGCGTGTTCGCGAAGGTCTGACGCCCGAGCCGCACCCCGTCGGCCACCACCTGGAGGTCCTTGTCCAGCAGGACCATCGCCGCGGCGCTCTTGGCGACGTCGACGGCGGTGTCCACCGAGATCCCGACGTCGGCGAGATGGAGGGAACCGGCGTCGTTGACGCCGTCGCCGAGGTAGCCCACGACGGCGCCGGTGGACCGGAGCACCTCGATGATCCGCTCCTTGTGCGCGGGTGTCAGCTCCGCGAACGCGCTGGCCCTGCGGGCCTCGTTCGCAAGCTCGTCATCTCCGAGGGCATCGACCTGAGTCCCTGTCAGCACGACTGGATCGGGCAGGCCGATGCCGGCGGCGGCGTGGAGCACGGCCAGCCGGTTGTCCCCCGAGAGCACACACAGCCGGATGCCCAGGCCGTCCAGGTCGGCCAAGGTCCGCCCGAGTCCCACCTTCATGGGGTCACCGAACGTGAGGAAGCCGAGGAACGTCAGGTCGCGTTCATCGGCGACGGTCACACTCGCGCGCCCCGGCAGGGCAGCCTCGGCGAGCGCGAGGACGCGGAACCCGGCGGCGCTGAGGCGGGCGAACTGCTCCTCCACGAGGGAGCGCACCTCGCCCACCGGGCGCTCGCCGTCGGCCGTCACCGCCCGGGTGCACGCCGAGATGACCTTCGCGAAGGCCCCCTTGGTGATGAGGACGCGCCCGGCCGGTCCATCGGCGAGAACGGACAGCATCTTCCGCTCGAAGTCGAACGGGATCTCATCCACGGCACGCCAGGCGGGACCCGGAGTGCCGGTGGCGGCCAGCACGGCCTCGTCCACCGGGTTGGTGAACCCCGTCTGGAGTGCGGCATTGACCGCCGCGCGTTCTCCAACGGGCTCGCTGTGCCGGCCCGTCGCATCGAGTGTCCCGTGGAGGGTGATGGCTCCCTCGGTCAGCGTGCCGGTCTTGTCCGTGCACAGCACGTCCATGCTCCCGAGGTCCTCGATCGCGTCGAGTCGCCGCACGATCACCTTGGCGCCGGCCATCCGCCGCGCCCCAGTGGACAGGCTCACCGCCACGATCGCCGGCAGCATCTGGGGAGTCACGCCGACGGCGAGTGCCAGGGAGAACAGCACGGCGTCGATGACCGGCCGGCCGAGGATGACGTTGACGGCGAGGATGACCGCGGTGAGGCCACCGGTGACGCGGGCGAGCAGGAGCCCGAAGCGGGCCGTACCCTGTTCGAAACTCGTCGGGGGCGGCGCGGCCGCGAGCGCGCG
>JADGOQ010000192.1 GCA_017882885.1 Actinomycetales bacterium
CCCGCGACGTCGGCGAGCCCGGCGACGTCGGCCTGCCCGGTGTCGTCAAGCCCGCCCACGAGCGGGCCCATCGCGTCCACGGTGGCCTCCACCAGGTGTGCGGCGGCCTCGTAGAACCCGACGACGGCGTCGAAGTCGTCGCCACCCAGGTGGTTGAGCCCGATCGAGTCGAGGACCTCGTGGCTGGTGCCGTCCACGTGCACGAGCGAGGCATCGAAGGTGCCGCCCCCGAGGTCGTAGACGAGGACGCGGGTGCGGCGGGAGTTCAGCGTGCGGCCCCGGCGGTGCGAGTACTCGAAACCGGCCGCGGACGGCTCGTTGACCATCGCGGTGACGGTGAAGCCCGCCCCTTTGAAGGCTTCAAGCGTGAGGAACCGCTGCGCGCCGTGGGCGTGGGCGGGGACGGCGATCACGGTCCGCGTGGTGTCGAGTTCGCCGAGGCTGGAGCGCGTACCGAGGGCGGTCCTGAGTGCGGTTGCGAAGCCGGTGAGCACGTCGAGCAGCGGGATGTCCTGGTCACCGATGCGCAGGGTGGTGGCGGTGTTGACGTCCGGTTCGGCCAGCGCCCGCTTGAAGGACCGCAGCAGGGGAGCGCCGTCGGCGGCGGCGGCGAGCGCGTCGAAGCCGTACAGGAGGGCGCCACCCGCAAGGGCGACGACCGACGGGAAGTACTCGTGGGCGTCACCGTCAGGATCGAGGAAGCTCACGACCGGGTAGTTGCCCCGGTCCACGGAGGCCACGATGGTGCGAGTTGTCCCGAAGTCGATTCCCACTGGCATGGCTTCGAGCCTAGTTCGGAGCGTCGGAGGACGTGCCGACGGGCCGCATGGTGAATCCCACACCGCGCCGTTGTCCACAGCCCTGTGGATGACCGCCGCGTGGGCGGGGGAGCAGCCTCCATGATTCCCCCATGGAAAACGAAGCGCAGTACCCGATGGTCCATGACACCGACGATCTCTGTCGTCTCTGGCAGCTCGTGCTCGAGAAGCAGGGTTCCGAGGAGCGCACGCTGTGGATCGGCTACTTCGACCCGGAGGGCGTGAAGCACCCGGTCGTCGTGGGCATCGATGACATGCCCCGCCGCCCCACGGCAGGGGACGCCGCACACGTGCGCGGACTGCTCCAGCACCTCGCGGGCATGGTTGCCGACCCGCCGTCCTTGATGTTCAGCCGCCCCGGGGACGGTCGAGTGACGGCTGCCGACCGCGAGTGGGTCGGGGTGATCAGCGGGCTCCAGCGCGACCTCGGGGTCGAGCGTCCCGTGCTGCGCGGCGTCGGGACGCACGTGGCCCCCATTCCCCTCGATTGAGGGGAGGGGAACGGGGACGCCCGGGTGGGGTCCGTGCGGCGCTGTCAGAACCGAAATGACATAATGCACATTATCGGATACCGGGTGAGGGGTTGAAACGGACTCATCCCACGGTGTCCGCCCCGATCGAGGCCCGCACGGGTCAGGTGCCGACGTACTTCGCAAGGTGCTCGCCGGTGATGGTGGAGTGGGCGGCGACGAGCGCGGCGGGTGTGCCCTCGAAGACGATCCGGCCGCCGTCGTGGCCGGCTCCGGGACCGAGGTCGACGATCCAGTCGGCGTGCGCCATGACCGCCTGGTGGTGCTCGATGACGATGACTGACTTGCCGGAGTCGACGAGCCGGTCGAGCAGGCCGAGCAACTGCTCGACATCGGCGAGGTGCAGGCCGCTGGTCGGCTCGTCGAGGACGTAGACGCCGCCCTTCTCGGCCAAATGGGTGGCCAACTTCAGCCGCTGCCGCTCGCCACCGGACAGCGTCGTCATCGGCTGGCCGAGGCTGAGGTAGCCGAGCCCGACGTCGGAGAGCCGGTCGAGGATGGCGTGCGCGGCCGGCGTGCGCGCCTCGCCGGCGCCGAAGAACTCCTCGGCCTCGGTCACCGACATCGCAAGCACCTCGCTGATGTCCCGCCCGGCGAGCTTGTACTGCAGCACGCTGGGCTGGAACCTCTTGCCCTCGCACTCCTCACAGGGCGTCTCGACGGTGTCCATGAACCCCAGCTCGGTGTAGATGACACCCGCCCCGTTGCAGGCAGGGCAGGCGCCCTCGGAGTTGGCGCTGAAGAGCGCCGGCCTCGCGCCGGTGGCCTTCGCGAACGCCTTCCGGATGTGGTCGAGCAGCCCGGTGTAGGTCGCCGGGTTGCTCCGCCGCGAGCCCTTGATCGCGCCCTGGTCGATCGACACGACGCCGTCGCGCCCGGACACCGAACCCTCGATCAGCGAACTCTTGCCCGAGCCGGCGACGCCGGTGAGGACCACAAGCACCCCGAGAGGGATGTCGACATCGACGTCCCGGAGGTTGTTCGTGGTCGCACCCCGGATCTCGAGCGCACCGTCCGGCGTCCTGATCTTCTCCTTCAACGACGCGCGGTCGTCGAAATGGCGTCCGGTGATGGTGCCGCTGGCCCGCAGCCCCTCGACGGTGCCCTCGAACACCACCTCGCCGCCCGCCGTCCCCGCGCCGGGGCCGAGATCGACGACGTGGTCGGCGATCGCGATCATCTCCGGCTTGTGCTCGACCACGAGCACCGTGTTGCCCTTGTCCCGCAGGCGCACCAGGAGGTCGTTCATCCGCTGGATGTCGTGCGGGTGGAGACCGATGGTGGGCTCGTCGAAGACGTAGGTGATGTCGGTGAGCGAGGAGCCGAGGTGGCGGATCATCTTGGTGCGCTGCGCCTCGCCGCCCGAAAGCGTGCCCGTCGGCCGGTCGAGACTGAGGTAGCCCAGCCCGATCTCCACGAACGAGTCGAGGAGGGGCCGGAGCGTGGCGAGCAGTGGCGCCACCGACGGCTCGCCGAGACCGCGGACCCACGTGGCCAGATCGCTGATCTGCATGGCGCACACGTCCGCGATGCTCATGCCGGCGATCTTCGAGGAGCGGGCACCCGCGGCGAGCCGGGTTCCGCCGCACTCGGGGCAGGTGGTGAAGGTGACCGCCCGCTCGACGAACGCCCGGATGTGGGGCTGCATCGCCTCCGGGTCCTTGGCCAGGAATGACTTCTGGATCTTCGGGATGAGTCCCTCGTAGGTCAGGTTGACGTTGTCGATCCTGACCCTTGTTGGCTCCTTGTACAGGAGGGCGTCGAGCTCCCGCTTGCTGTAGTCCCTGATCGGCTTGTTCGGGTCGAGGAAGCCGGAACCGGTGAAGATCCGCACGTACCAGCCGTCGCCTGTGTAGCCGGGGATCGTCAGCGCACCCTCGGCGAGCGACTTGCTGTCGTCGTAGAGCTGCGTCAGGTCGATGTCGGACACGTTGCCCATGCCCTCACACCGCGGGCACATGCCGCCGACGAGGGTGTAGGTGGCGACCTTCTTCTGGTTCCTGCCCTCGCCCCGGTCCACCTTGATCATCCCGGACCCGGTCACCGACGGGACGTTGAACGAGAATGCCTGCGGCCCGCCCACGTGCGGCTGCCCGAGCCGGCTGAACAGGAGGCGGAGCAGGGCGTTGGCGTCGGTGGCGGTACCCACGGTGGAGCGCGAGTTGGCGCCCATCCGCTCCTGGTCGACGATGATCGCCGTCGTCAGCCCCTCCAGCAGGTCGACGTCGGGCCGCGCGAGTGTCGGCATGAAGCCCTGCACGAAGGCGCTGTAGGTCTCGTTGATCATCCGCTGCGACTCCGCCGCGATCGTGTCGAACACCAGTGAACTCTTGCCCGAGCCCGAGACCCCAGTGAACACCGTCAGCCGGCGCTTGGGGATCTCGACGCTGACACTCCTGAGGTTGTTCTCGCGCGCGCCCTGCACGCGGATCAGGTCGTGGGTGTCGGCAATGTGCCGCGCAGGCAACTGCGTGTCCGTCCTCGTGGCCGTGCTCATCGTGTCTCCATCCGTTGCGAGGGGCGCCCTTCGCGGGCTCCGTCGGCGTCACCCGGTCGATCGTGCCACGTCGCGCCGGAGTTGCCCAGAGGCGACGGCATCGTCATGACGCCTCGTCAGCAGTCGGCGTAGCTGCCCAGGATCCGGCCGATGACCCGTCCCGCGATCCGGCAGGCAGCCTCGTCCACATCAAGGTGGGTGACGGCCCGGATCGTGTGCGTCCCGAGCGCGGAAACCGCGACGCCCGCACGGGCCGCGGCCGCCGCGACGTCCGCCGCGCGGTCGGTGCCCGTGTCAATGACGACGATGTTCGTCTCGACCCGCGTTGGGTCGACGGCGGCAGGCGCCAGCGCGGCGACCTCGCCGGCGAAGGTGGCCGCGGCGTGGTGGTCATCGGCGAGCCGCGCCACGTGGTTGTCGACGGCGAACTGCGCGGCCGCCGCGAGCATACCCGCCTGGCGCCAGCCGCCGCCCAGCCGCTTGCGCTGAACCCGTGCCCGCGCGATCCGCTCGGCGCTCGCGAGCAGAACCGATCCCACGGGAGCTCCCAGGCCCTTCGAGAAGCACACCGTCACGGTGTCGAACAGGTGTCCGAACTCGTCCAGGGGGACGCCGCTCGCCACGTGGGCGTTCCAGAGCCGTGCGCCGTCCAGGTGGAGGCCCACCCCCGCGTCGTGGCACAGCGCGGACACGGCGCGCAGGTGCTCGATCGGCTGCACCGTCCCGCCCCCGAAGTTGTGGGTGTTCTCCAGTTCGACGGCGGCCGTCGAGACCAGGTGCGGCCCGGCGTAGGGCGCCAGCAGCCCGGCGACCGTCTCCACGTCGGCCACACCCCTGCGGCTGCGCCAGGTCCGCATGCTGACCCCGTGCAGCGCGGCGTGGGCGCCCATCTCCGCCCGGGCGATGTGTGCCCCGGCGTCGCACAGGACCTCCTGGCCGGGACGGACGAGCAACCAGATGCCCAGCAGGTTGCACATGCTCCCGCTGGCGCAGAACAGCCCGGCCTCGTGGCCCAGCAACGCGGCCGTACGGCGTTCCAGCTCGACGACGGACGGGTCCTCCCCGTAGACGTCGTCACCCACGGGCGCCCGCAGCATCGCGGCGCGCATGGCGTCGGTGGGGCGGGTCACGGTGTCGCTGCGCAGGTCGATCACCTCCCCAGCGTAGGACGACCGCCCGGGCGCCGAGGCCGTGACCCGGCCGTGTGGCACCGCCGGGAACAAAAGCACCCCCCGAGGCGTTCAACACATCGGGAAGGTCCACGAGGCCGTATTCGCACTCGTCCACAAGACACCAAGGGGTTCACGCATGGCAGACCGCTCACTTCGAGGCATGAGTATGGGCTCCAAGTCCATGGAGACCGAGGAGAACGTCGAGTTCGCTCCGCGCCAGATGGCGCGCTACGACTGCCCGAACGGGCACGTCATCGAGCTGCCCTTCTCCGTCGAGGCCGACGTGCCCGCGGTGTGGGAATGCCGCTGCGGCGAGGAGGCAATCCTCAAGGACCACATCAAGCCCGAGCCCCTGAAGCCAGTGAAGCACGTCCGCACCCACTGGGACATGCTGCTGGAGCGCCGTTCGATCGAGGAGCTCGAGGTGCTGCTCAGTGAACGGCTCGAACTCCTGCGTTCCGGCGAGCTCCGCCGTCGCTCGGCCTGAAGCCGCTCCCCCGCATCATCGGGCCGCTGGCCGGGTCAGCGCCGCAACGCGGCGCGCACCTGCTGCCAGCGGTGGCGCGCGCCCAGCAGCGTGGTGCGCACCATCGCCTCCCGGACGATCGCGTTGCTCATCTTTGACGTGCCGCGCTCCCGCTCGATGAAACTGATGGGCACCTCCACCACCACTCCCCCGGCCAGCGCCGCCTGCCGTGTCATCTCCACCTGGAAGTAGTACCCCGAGGAGCCGACCGTGTCGAAGTCGATCCGCCGAAGGATCTCGCTGCGGTAGACCCGGAACCCGGCCGTGGCGTCCGCGGCGGGCAGGCCGAGCCACAGCCGCACGTAGAGGTTCCCCGCGCGGGACAGGAACATCCGGGACCACGGCCAGTTGACCACCTCTCCCCCGGGCACCCACCGGGAGCCGATCACCAGGTCGGGCAGGTCCGCGCGGGCCGCCCGCTCCAGCAGGAGGGGGAGCTGTTCCGGGCGGTGCGAACCGTCGGCGTCCATTTCCACGAGGTGCGTGTAGTCCCTTGCGAGACCCCACCCGAACGCGTCGATGTAGGCCCTGCCCAAGCCCTCCTTGCCCGCGCGGTGCTTCACGAACACCCTCGGGTCCGCGGCGGCCAGTTCATCCGCGATCGCGCCGGTGCCGTCCGGGCTGGCGTCGTCGGCCACGAGCACGTCGACGTCCTCGCGGCGCACGCGCGTCACGATGTCGCGGATGTTCTCGCGCTCGTTGTAGGTGGGGATGATGACGAGCGTTTTCATGTCCTTCTCCTGCGGCTCACGAGCGCTGCCGCGATCCACGCCAGCGCGACGATCCAGACCACGTTACGGGGCCACTCCCCCAGCCGGTCGGAAACAGTTGTCGATGTCCGGAGCGGGAGGGTCTCGAGCCCCACCCACTCGGTGTACAGCTCGTCCGTGGACCGCGCCACGGTGGAGCCGTCGGGGAGGAAGTACGCACTGACGCCCACCGTCGAGACCTGGACGGTGCTGCGCCCGTGCTCCACGGCGCGGAACCGCGTGATGCCGAGCTGCTGCGTCGCCTCCTGCGTGAACCCGAACGACGCGTTGTTCGTGGGGATCACCAGCAGTTCCGCACCATGGGCAACGCTTTCGCGCAGGAGTTCGTGGTACGCCACCTCGAAGCAGATGCCCACCCCGAACGTCACGGTGCGGCCGAGCCGTTCCACGGGGATCTCCAGCACCCCCGGATCCTGGCCCTGTGCCATGTCCACCGAGACCAGGTCCACCGCGGACGAGAGCGTCCGGAAGAAGTCCCGGAAGGGGATGTACTCCCCGAACGGCACGGGGTGCTGCTTCGTGTACGCGCCGATGGCCGCGCCGTCGAGCCAGGCGACGTACTCGTTGTAGCGGTACTCCTCGGTGTACCGCTGCGTGCCGAACAGCAGCGCGACGCCCGCCGCGTCCTGGGCGGCCGTGACGTCGGCGGCGACGTCGGCGTGCGACCTCGGGTCCACGTCCGCGGCCGACTCGGGCCACAGGACGACGTCGAACGGCTCATCCCCGTCCGCCAGCCGCTCGGTGATCGCGCGGTAGTTTGCGGTGATCTCGCGCGCCTGGCCGAGTGCCTCGCCGCCCCGCACCGGGACGTTGCCCTGGATGGCCGCGACCGCGATCTCGCCGCTCTCCGCCCCGGCGTCGAGCGGAATCGCCGTGCTCGCGACCACCACGACGACGGCGGCCCCGGCGGCCCCCAGGCTGCGAAGCCCGGGTCGTATCACCAGTCCGGCGAGTGCGTGGCCCACCCCCACCACCACGAGGCTGGTGAGCGCGGTGCCGCCCCACGACGCGAGTGGCAGGAGCGGCCCCTCGACCTGCGAGAACGCGAGGGCGCCCCACGGAAAGCCCCCGAACGGGAACAGCATGCGGAGCTGCTCGACCGCCACCCACAGGAGCGGCACCACCACGGCCCCCTTGCCGCGCGACAACTCCCGCGACATGACGAGCGCGTGCAGCAGTCCGTACACCGCGATATAGAGCGACTGGTACACGGAGAGGACGAACCACGGGATCCACTGGCCCACCGACACGATGGACCAGGACAGCAGCGGGAGGAAGAACGCGAGGCCCCAGACGAGCCCGAGGAGGAACCCGCTCCGCGGCCGCGCCCCGCGGAGCGAGAGCACGAGCAGTGCGACACCGGCGAACGCGAGGAACCACCAGGAGTGGTGGGGGAACGCGAGGTTGGTGACCAGCCCGCCGGCTGCGGCGAGCGCCGTCGCGACCGGGAGGCGTGGGGGGTGCACGGCACCAGCTTACGGAGGTTTTGACGGCGAGCACGGCATGGCCTGCCCGCACATGCAAGCAGCCCACGATCCTTCGGACCGACCCTCACCTGCGCTGGTGCCGGTGGTGCCGTTTTCTACTGGACCTGTGGGCTGCTTTCGGCTCGTCGCCGAGTCCTTTCACCGTACCGCGTCGGCGGCGCGTTGGCGAGCGCCTCGCGCGATTCGGCGGCAAACGTCGCACATCACACGGACGAGAGCGCGACTATCCCCCTGTTGATCGCGATGTGCGCGGCCAGTGCTCGTGCACGGAGCCGCTCCGGGATGCCCGGGACCTTCGCCACCTGGTCGAGGACGTCGAGGACCTGCTTGCTCCACCGGACGAAGTCCCCGGCGGTGAGCTCGTCGTCGGCGAGCACCGCGCTGAGCGGCTCACCGGACGCCCACCGGTGGATGGGCCCAGCCAGGCCCGGGTCGATCGGGGGCATCGGCTCGATGGCGTGGGCGCGTTCACCCTCCTCCAGGCGTTCCCAGACCTCGTGGGAGCGCTGCAGGGCCTGCCGTAGGCGCTGTGGGAGCGCCCCGGGGCGTCCCGGGGTGCCGTTGCGCGACTCGTAGACCACGACGCTCATGGCACCGGCGAGCTCGGCCGGCGAGAGGCCGTTCCACACGCCCTCGCTCAACAACTGCGCCATCAGGAGGTCCCGCTCCGAGTAGATGCCGCGCAGCACCTCACCCGCGGGCGTGATCTCGTCGCCCGCCCCGAGGTAACCGAGTTCGTGCAGGTAGTCGCGGAGCCTGTCGAACCCGACGGCGATCGAGCCGGTGCGGCGGTTGATGCGCTCGAGCAGCCCCGCGCGGTCAGCCAATGCCTGGTGGTACCGGCGTGCCCAGCGGGCGTGCGCCTCGACATCGGGGCACGCGTGGCACGGGTGTGCCCGCAACTCGGCGCGCAGCCGGTCGAGGTCGCCCCGGGTGGGCTCGGCGCCACTTCGCGCCGGCTCCAGCGGCTTCACCCTGGTCCTCCCCTCGGCGAACGCCCGCACGAGCGCGGCGAGGTCAGACCGGCCGCGTGGGGTGCGGGGGTTGTGGCGTCCCGCGGCGTGGACGTTGCCCAGCACGGTGACGCCGCCGAGGAGGTCCTCGGCGGCGAACCGGCGCGAGCGCGCGTCGTCCGTGACCACGTCGACGATCGTGCCGCTGTGCGCGGTCTCGACCACCTGGAGCACGACAGCGTGGTGCGTGCGCCGTCCACGCCGGAAGCGGATGACGTCGCCCACGCGCACGCGGCCGAGCTCGTCGGTGACCCCCTGGCGGACCGCCCGCGACTTCTCGGCCGAGATGCGCCGCTCCTCGGCACCGATCGCCTCGCGGAGGGCCGCGTACTGCGCGAAGTCCCCGCGTTCGCATTCGAACTTCCCGCGCAGTTCCTCGATCAGGTCGTCGAGCTTCCGCACCTGGCGAGCGAGCCCGACGACGCCCCGGTCCGCCTGGAACTGGGCAAAGGAGGTCTGCAGCACCTCGCGCGCACGCTCGCGCGACATCACACCCAGGAGGTTGACGCTCATGTTGTAGGTGGCCCGGAAGGCGGACCGGAGCGGGTAGGTCCGCTTCGAGGCGAGCCCCGCCACCGCCTCCACGTCCACGTCCTCGTCGTGGATGACGACGGCGTGACCCTCGACGTCGATGCCGCGCCTGCCCGCCCGCCCCGTCAGCTGGGTGTATTCCCCCGCGGTGAGCTTCTGGTGGGCGCTGCCGTCCCACTTCACGAGGCGCTCGAGCACCACGCTCCGGGCGGGCATGTTGATGCCCAGCGCGAGCGTCTCGGTGGCGTAGACGACCTTCAGCAGACCGCGGCCGAAGAGGTCCTCCACCACCTCCTTGAAGAGCGGGATGAGCCCCGCGTGGTGTGCCGCGACGCCGCGTTCCAGTGCCAGCGACCAGCGCAGGTATCCGAGCGTTCCCAGGTCCTCGGGAGCGATCGTGGCACAGCGGTCCTCCACGATGCGCCGGATGGCGGCCGCCTCGGCCTCGTCGGTGAGGCGGAGCCCGGAGCCTAGGACCTGGTCGACAGCGGCATCGCACCCCGCCCGGGAGAAGATGAAGCAGATGGCCGGGAGGAGGCCGTTGCTGTCCAGTTCCGCCACCACGCCCGGGCGGTGGAGCCGGGAGTGGTGGGGCCGCCCGCCGCGCGTGGGGGTGGCGCGGCGCACCGCGGCGAGGAGTTCCGGGTTCGGCCGGGCGGTCCCCTGCGCGTTGGGGCCGTACAGGTCGTACAGTCGCCCGCCCACCATGACGTGCTGCCAGAGTGGCACGGGCCGGTGCTCGCAGACCACCACCTCGGTGTCACCGCGCACCATGGTGAGCCACTGCCCGAACTCCTCGGCGTTGGAGACCGTGGCGGACAGGGAGATGATCTGCACCCGCGCGGGCAGGTGGATGATGACCTCCTCCCACACCGGACCCCGGAACCGGTCCGCGAGGTAGTGGACCTCGTCCATGACCACGAACTCCAGGGAGTCGAGGGAACGCGACTCGTTGTAGAGCATGTTGCGCAGCACCTCGGTGGTCATCACAAGGATGGGTGCGTGCGGGTTCACGGACACGTCCCCCGTGAGAAGGCCCACCCGGCTCTCGCCGTGGATGTCGCGGAG
>JADGOQ010000193.1 GCA_017882885.1 Actinomycetales bacterium
GCCTCACCAAGGTGATCGGTGACATGGTCAAGGTCGTTTCCTGGTATGACAACGAGTGGGGCTACTCCAGCCGCCTCGTGGACCTCACCGTGCTGGTGGGCGAGAAGCTCTGAGAACGCTGCCGCTGGGGCGTCCGTGAGTGATCGCGGGCGCCCCTCGGCGTGATGATTGAGAGGAAGACATGCAGACCATAGAAACCCTGGGCGACCTGCGCGGCAAGCGCGTGCTCGTCCGGTCCGACTTCAACGTGCCGCTCAGCGGACGGACCATCACTGATGACGGTCGCATCCGCGCGGCTCTGCCCACCCTGAAGGCCCTCACCGACCAGGGCGCGCGCGTCATCGTGATGGCCCACCTCGGCCGCCCCAAGGGTGCGCCGGAGGCGAAGTACTCCCTTGCCCCCGTGGCAGCGCGCCTTGGCGAGCTGCTGGGCGCCGACGTCGCCCTCGCCACGGACCTGGTCGGCCCGTCCGCGAAGGAGACGGTGGCCAACCTGCAGGACGGGCAGGTCGCGCTGCTCGAGAACGTCCGCTTCGACGCCCGGGAGACCTCCAAGGACGACGCAGAGCGCGGCGCCCTCGCCGATGAGCTCGCCGAGCTGGCCGACGCCTACGTCTCCGACGGCTTCGGTGTGGTCCACCGCAAGCAGGCCTCGGTGTACGACGTCGCCCAACGGCTCCCGCACGCCGCCGGGAGGCTGGTGTTCAAGGAGATCGACTCGCTCCGGAAGGCGACCGACAACCCGGAGCGCCCGTACGCCGTCGTCCTCGGCGGCGCCAAGGTGTCCGACAAGCTCGGCGTCATCGCCAACCTGCTGGACAAGGCCGACATCCTCCTGATCGGTGGGGGGATGGCGTACACCTTCCTCGCCGCCCAGGGCATGTCCGTTGGCAAGTCCCTCCTCGAGGCGGACCAGATCGACATCGTCAAGGGTTACCTGGAGGCCGCGACCGCGAAGGGCGTGGAGATCGTCCTGCCGGTCGACGTGCTCGCGGCCGACTCGTTCGCCGCCGACTCCCCGTTCGTGGTGGTGCCGGTGGACGCGATCCCTGACGACAAGATGGGCCTGGACATCGGCCCCGAGTCACAGAAACTGTTCGCGGCCAAGGTGGCCGGCGCGAAGACCGTGGTGTGGAACGGCCCGATGGGCGTGTTCGAGTTCCCGGCGTTCGCCGAGGGCACCCGCGCCGTGGCCCGCGCCATGAGCGAGTCGGACGGCTTCTCGATCGTGGGTGGCGGTGACTCCGCGGCCGCGGTCCGGATCCTCGGCTTCGACGAGGGCACCTTCTCGCACATCTCGACCGGCGGCGGCGCGTCGCTGGAATTCCTCGAGGGCAAGGTCCTCCCCGGCATCGCAATTCTGGAGTCCTGATGGCAAACCGCACCCCGCTCATGGCGGGCAACTGGAAGATGAACCTCGATCACCACGAGGCCATCGCGCTGGTGCAGAAGCTGGCCTGGATCCTCAAGGATGCCAAGCATGACTTCGCTGACGTCGAGGTGGCGGTCATGCCGCCATTCACCGATATCCGATCCGTGCAGACCCTTGTGGACGGGGACAGGCTGGACATCGCTTATGGCGCCCAGGACGTCTCCGTGCACGCTGCGGGGGCCTTCACCGGGGAGATCTCGACGGCGATGCTGGCGAAGCTCGGGTGTTCGTACGTGGTCGTGGGCCACTCGGAGCGGCGCGAGTACCACGGCGAGACCGACGCCCTGGTGGGGGAGAAGGCCCGGGTCACCCTCGCGGCGGGCATGACCCCCATCATCTGCGTGGGCGAGGCGCTGGACATCCGGAGGGCCGGCACCCACGTCGCGCACGTCGTCGCGCAGATCGATGGCGTTTTCGCCGGGATGGAGGCGGAGGCAGCCGCTACGACCGTCGTCGCCTACGAACCCGTCTGGGCGATCGGCACCGGCGAGGTTGCCACTCCCCAGGATGCGCAGGAGGTCTGCGGCGCCATTCGGGTGAGGCTGGCCGAACTTTATGACGAGGAGCTCGCCCAGTCCGTGCGCATCCTCTACGGCGGTTCGGTGAAGTCCTCGAACATTGCGGACATCATGGCGGAGGCCGACGTCGACGGCGCACTCGTAGGCGGCGCGGCACTGCAGGCGGAGGAATTCGCGGCGATCGTCGGGTACAAGCACCACTCCGTGGCGTGACTGTCATGGCGGCACACCGGTCGGTGTGCCGCCATCAGTTATCCTGTCCTGAGAAACTCTCCGTCCTTCGATTGGATGACTTGTGACCGCTCTGACGATCGCGCTCCAGGTGGTGCTGGTCCTCACCTCCGTCTTTCTTGTGCTGACCATCCTCATGCACAAGGGCAAGGGCGGGGGACTGTCGGACATGTTCGGCGGCGGCCTGTCCAGCTCGGTCGGCTCCTCCGGGGTCGCCGAACGCAACCTCAACCGGATCACGATCGGTGTCGCCCTTGTGTGGGTCACCGTGATCGTGATGCTGGGCCTCATCCAGAAGATCCAGCTCTAGGAGGCGCCGTGGCAGGCGGCAACGCTATTCGCGGCTCACGCGTGGGCTCCGGGCCCATGGGCGAGGCCGAGCGCGGGGAGCTCGCTCCCCGCGTGCGCATCTCGTACTGGTGTTCCCAGGGCCACGAGACGAGGCCCAGTTTCGCCATCGAGGCCGAGACCGAGATCCCCGAGATCTGGGACTGCCCGAGTTGCGGTCTCCCGGCCGGCCAGGACAAGGAGAACCCCCCGGCGGCTCCCCACAACGAGCCGTACAAGACGCATCTCGCCTACGTGAAGGAGCGCCGGACGGACGCTGACGGCGCCGCCCTGCTGGATGAGGCACTCGCCTCCCTACGGGCGCGACGGGGCGAGTGACACCGTCCCGGAGGGAAGCCGGGGACCCGGAGCGGAAGCAGGGGACCTAGAGCGCGGCGGCGGCCGCTGCGTCGAGCAGCCAGATGGTCGCAGCGCCGCGGACCCGCGCCGCGGGCAGCGGCACGTCACCCGGACGCATCGCCTCGGCCACCCGGTCGGCCTTCTCCCCGCCGGCAACCACGAACCACAATTCGTCGGTGTTGCACAGGCTCTCCCTGGTGAGGCTCACGCGCAGGGGTGGGAGCTTGGGGGAGTTGCGCACCGGGATCGCCCCGAGCCCGTCGATCTCGATCTCGCGGTGCCCCGGGAAGAGGGACGCGACGTGCCCGTCCGGCCCCACGCCCAGGACCACCACCGTGAAACGCACGCCCGCGAGTTCCGCGGCATAGGCGGCGGCGGCCTCGTCGACGTCGGCCGCCTCGCTCGGTCGTGCCACCTCGTGCACGTTCGCCGGGGGGATGGGCAGTGCGTCGATCCACGCCTCGCGCGCCTGCGTGGCATTCCGGTCGGCGTCGGGGGCGAACCGCTCGTCGCCCCACCATAGGTGCACGTGCGACCAGTCGACGGCTCCCGCGAGCGGGTCATCGGCGATCGCGGCAAGCATGGCGATCCCCATGGTCCCCCCGGTGAGGGCCACGTGGTGGGGCGCGCGCAGTGACTGCGCGTCGATGAGGGTCAGCAGCAGCCGCATCCCGGCCGCACGGGCGGTGAGGTCGGCGTTGGGCAGCACGATCACGCGTTCCACGGGACGTCCCTTCGTTTCCGGTTCCATCCCTACAGGGTCCGGACGGCATGCGCGAGCGCCGCGGCGTAGGTGTCGTCGGCGTCCAGCCTGCGCAGGTCCTCCATCAGGCAGTCCTTGACGGTGCGCGCCGGCAGGTTGGTCCGCTGGTCCGGGCGGCCCGCGCGCAGGATGGCCGCCACCGCGGAGCCGTCCGGCCGGTGGATGCTGATGGTGCCGCTGGGCAGGTTCAGGTTCACCCTGGTGATGTGGGTCGAGTTGGCGTCGTGGACGTGCACGGGGACCCCGAGGCGTGAACCCAGCCACCCGGCGAGGAGGTACATCGACGGCCTGTCGGGCGCACCGTGGACCTCCACGGACTGCAGTTCCCCGGCCTCCTGCTCGAGGGAGGAGGCGATGAGTGCCCGCCAGAGGGTGATCCTGGCCCACGACAGGTCCGTGTCGCCGGGCCGGTAGTTCTCGCCCAGCGCGCGGAAGCACGTGCGCGCCTCATCACTCGAGGCGGAGTCGGTGATCCCGGAGACGATGTCGGTGATGCGCCGCTGTGCCATGCGCCCCACCGGCTCGCCGGAGGGGTTGTGCGGGGTAGAGCCCACCCAGTACGCCACGATCGGGGTGTCGGGGAAAAGCAGGGGTGTGACGAGGGTGTCCTGGTCGACGGCCGCGGCCCCGCGCGGGTGGAGCACCACCACTTCCGAGGCCCCGGCGTCGCCCCCCACGAGGATCTCCGCGTCCAGGCCGTCCGCGCCGACGCCACCCGCGGTGTCGATGATGATCACCCGCGACGGGTGCTCACGTGAGGCGGCGTTGGTGACCTCGATGGCGGCGTCGACGTTGGATTTGCCGAACGCCAGCACAATGAGGGTGAGCACCCGCCCGAGGGCGACGACGCCGCCCTCCTCGCGGACGATCACGAGGCGCGAAGCCACTTCGGCGGAGGTCGTGTTCTCCAGTCGGAAGATCATCTCTGCTCCTCAGGGCCTGCGCCACTCGCGGCCGTCGGCCGCCAGCATTGCATCGGCGGACGGCGGACCCCACGTCCCCGGCCGGTAGCCCTCGATGGGCCGCCCCTCCCAGTGTTCGAGGATCGGGTCCAGGATCTGCCACGAGAGCTCCACCTCGCGCTGCTGCGGGAAGAGGGGTGGATCGCCGAGCAGGACATCCAGGATCAGGCGCTCATATGCTTCGGGGGAGTTCTCGGTGAAGGCATGTCCGTAGCCGAAGTCCATGGTGACGTCCCGGACCTCCATGGAGGTGCCGGGGATCTTGGCGCCGAACCGGATCGTCACTCCCTCGTCCGGCTGTACCCGGATCACGAGCGCGTTATGGCCGAGCTCGGACGTCTGGGAACTCTCGAACGGCAGGTGGGGCGCCCGGTTGAAGACCACGGCGATCTCGGTGACGCGGCGCCCGAGGCGCTTTCCGGCCCGGAGGTAGAACGGCACCCCGGCCCAGCGGCGGTTTTCGATGTCCACGCGGATCGCGGCGAACGTCTCGGTCGTGGATTCCTGGCGCATCCCCTCCTCCTGGAGGAAGCCCGCGACCTTCACGCCGCCCTGCCACCCCGCCACGTACTGCCCGCGCGCAGTGTGCAGGTCGATGTCCGCGGGCACCCGCACCGCGGAGAGCACCTTGACCTTCTCGGCCCGCAGCGCCGCGGCGTCGAAGTTGGCCGGCTCCTCCATCGCCGTGAGTGCGAGGAGCTGGAGCAGGTGGTTCTGGATCACGTCGCGGGCCGCGCCGATGCCGTCGTAGTATCCGGCGCGCGACCCGATGCCGATGTCCTCGGCCATCGTGATCTGGACGTGGTCCACGTGGTAGCCGTTCCACAGTGGCTCGAAGAGCTGGTTCGCGAACCGGAGCGCAAGCAGGTTCTGGACGGTCTCCTTGCCGAGGTAGTGGTCGATGCGGAACACCGACTCCGGCGGGAAGACCCGGGACAACACCGTATCGAGCTCCTGCGCGCTCTCGAGGTTGTGCCCGAAGGGCTTCTCGATCACCACACGCCGCCAGCTCCCCGGCTCCGACCTGGAGAGGCCAGATCGGGCGAGCTGGGAGAGGACCAGCGGGAACGCGCGCGGGGGGACCGAGAGGTAGAACGCGTGGTTGCCCAGCGTCCCGCGTTCCTTGTCGAGTTCGGCGACCGTCCGCGCGAGGCGGTCGAAGGCGTCGTCGTCGTCGAAGTCACCGGAGACGAAGCGGAGCCCGGCGGCGAGGTGCTCCCAGGTGCGCTCGTCGAAGGGCGTGCGGGCACCGGCCACAACGGCATCCCGGACCATCGCCGTGAACTGCTCGAGCGACCAGTCACGGCGTGCATACCCCGTCAGGGCGAACGACGGCGGGAGCAGGCCGCGGTTGGCGAGGTCGTAGATGGCGGGAAGGAGTTTTCGACGTGCCAAGTCACCCGTGATGCCGAAGATCACCAGCCCCGCAGGGCCGGCGATCTTCGGCAGGCGGCGGTCTCGATCGTCGCGAAGTGGGTTCGTCACGTCCTGATTATGCGTGTGCGAGCCGCGGTTGGTTACGCGTTCAGCGCGTTCGTGACGGACTCGAGCAGTTCTTCCCAGCTGACCGCGAACTTGTGGACGGCCTCCTTCTCGAGCTGTTCGGTCACGTCGTCGAAGTCGACCCCGACGGCCGCGAGGGCGTCCATCACCGCATGTGCGTCGGCGATGTTCGGCGTGATGGTGTCACCGGTGACCTCGAGGTGGTCGGCGGAGGCATCAAGGGTCGCGCCGGGCATCGTGTTGACCACGTTGGGGGCGATGAGTTCGGCCACGTACAGCACGTCGGAGTACGCCGCGTTCTTGGTGCCGGTCGACGCCCAGAGCACACGCTGGGGGTTCGCGCCGGGCAGCGCCGCGAACCTCTCGGAGGAGAAGACCTCCTGGTAGGCCTCGTAGGCGAGGCGGGCGTTCGCGACGGCGACCTTGCCGCGCAGGGCAAGGGCGTCGTCGGTCCCGATCGCCTCGAGGCGCTTGTCCACCTCGGAGTCGATGCGCGAGACGAAGAAGGACGCCACCGAGTGGATGGTGGAGAGGTCGATGCCGGCGGCGTGCGCGGCCTCGAGGCCCGCGAGGTAGGCCTCCATGACCGCGCGGTAGCGGTCGATCGAGAAGATCAGCGTCACGTTCACGCTGATGCCTTCGCCGATGAGGGTCGTGATCGCGGGCAGCCCCTCGAGGGTGGCGGGGATCTTGATCAGGCAGTTCGGGCGGTCGACGGTCACCCAGAGCGCGCGGGCCTGCTCGACGGACGGAGCCGTCTCGTGGGCAAGTCGCGGGTCGACCTCGATGGACACGCGGCCGTCGAACCCGGCGGTCCGGTCGAAGACCGGGCGCAGGATGTCGCACGCGTCGCGCACGTCGTCCGTGGTGGCCGCGACGACGGCGTCGTCCAGGCTGGCGCCGGCGGCGGCGAGTGCGCTCATCTGCTCGGCGTAGTCGGCGCCCTTGGCGAGGGCGGCGGCGAAGATGGTCGGGTTGGTGGTCACGCCGACCACGGACTTCTCCGCGATGTTCTTCGCGAGGGCGCCGGACTTGATGGCCCCGCGAGAGAGGTCGTCAAGCCAGATTGATACTCCGGCGGCGGACAGGTCTTTCAGGTTCTGCGACATGATGGGTAGGTCCTTCTTGGATGGTCGGGGTGTCACTTTGTGTCGTTGATGGAGCCACGGGCGGCGGCGGCCACGGCCTCGGGCGTGACGCCGAATTCCTTCATGAGCAATGCGCCGTCGGCGGAGGCGCCGTAGTGGTCGATGCCCACGCTGCGGCCGGCGTCGCCGACGATGCCCGCCCAACCGGACGTGAGGCCCGCTTCGACCGAGACGCGCGCCTTGAGGCCCTTCGGGAGGACGGATTCACGGTACGCCTCGTCCTGCTCGAAGAACCACTCCAGGCAGGGGGCCGAGACCACGCGCGCCCGGATGCCGTCCGCGGCGAGCAACTCGCGTGCGGCGACCGCGACCTGCACTTCGGAGCCGGTGCCGATGAGGACGACGTCGGGGCTCCCGCCCTCGGCCTCGGCGAGCACGTAGGCGCCCCTGAGGACACCCTCGGCCGATGCGAACGCGTCACCGGAGGCCTCGCCGTCGGTGCGTGCGGGCACGGGCAGGTTCTGGCGGGACAGCACGATCGCGGCCGGGCGGTCCGTGCGCTCGAGGATGCCACGCCACGCCTGGGCGGTCTCGTTCGCGTCTGCGGGGCGCACGATGTCGAACCCCGGGATGGCCCGGTAGGCCGTGAGGTGCTCGATCGGCTGGTGGGTGGGGCCGTCCTCGCCGACGCCCACGGAGTCGTGCGTCCAGACGTACGTCGACGGGATCCCCATGATGGCGGCGATGCGGACCGCAGGGCGCATGTAGTCGGCGAAAACGAAGAACGTCCCGCCGTACGGCCGGGTGAGGCCGTGCAGCGTGATTCCGTTCACGATCGCGCCCATCCCGTGCTCACGGATCCCGAAGTGGAGCGTGCGGCCGTAGATGTTGCCCTGCCAGTCCTCGGACTGCCGGTCCGGCGGCAGGAACGAGGGCTGCCCCTTCATCGTGGTGTTGTTCGAGCCGGCGAGGTCGGCGGAGCCGCCCCACAGTTCGGGCAGGACGTCCGCCAGCGCGGAGAGCACGTTGCCGGAGGCCGCACGGGTCGCGATCGCCTTGCCGGCCTCGAACGTCGGGAGGGACTTCTCCCAGCCGGCGGGCAGTTCACGCTTCACGAGGCGGTCGAGGAGGGCGGCCCGCTCTGCGTTCGCGTCACGCCAGGCGGCGTAAGCCACGTCCCACTCGGCGTGGGCGGCGGCGGCGCGGTCGGCGGCGTTCTTCCTGGTCTCGCCCACGACCTCGCGGGCGTATTCGAAGTTCACCGCGGGGTCGATGCCGAGGATCTCCTTCAGGCCGACGATCTCGGCGGCGCCGAGCGCCGAGCCGTGGGCCGCGCCCGTGCCCTGCTTCGTCGGGCACGGCCACGCCATGATCGTGGTCAGCTTGATGAACGACGGCTTGTCCGTGACGGCCTTGGCCGCCTCGATCGCGTCGTACAGGGCCTGGACGTCCTCGACGTACCCGGTGTGACCGTTGGTCCAGTCGACGTGCTGGGTGTGCCAGCCGTAGGCCTCGTAGCGCTTCAGCACGTCCTCGTTGAAGGCGATGTTGGTGTCGTCCTCAATGGAGATGCGGTTGTCGTCGTAGAAGACGATGAGGTTGCCGAGGTGCTGCGTCCCGGCGAGTGAGCTCGCCTCGGAGGTCACGCCCTCCTCCAGGCAGCCCTCGCCGACGACCGCGTAGATGAAGTGGTCGAAGGGCGACCCACCCGCGGGTGCGTCGGGGTCGAGGAGGCCCCGCTCCCGGCGGGACGCCATCGCCATGCCGACGGCGGACGCGAGGCCCTGGCCGAGCGGTCCGGTGGTCATCTCGACGCCCTTGGTGTGGCCGTACTCGGGGTGGCCCGGCGTGAGGGAGCCCCACGTGCGGAGCGAGGCGATGTCCTCGAGCTCGAGGCCGTACCCGGAGAGGTAGAGCTGGTTGTAGAGCGTCATCGAGGAGTGCCCGATCGACAGCACGAAGCGGTCCCGGCCCAGCCACCTGTCGTTGCCCGGGTCGTGCCGCATCACCTTGTGGAAGAGGACGTAGGCCAGTGGCGCCAGCGAGATGGCGGTTCCGGGGTGGCCGTTGCCGACCTTCTGGACGGCGTCCGCGGCAAGCGCGCGAGTGGTGTCCACAGCACGCTGGTCGAGATCGGTCCACTGCAATTCTGGCGACATGGTCTTCTCATCCTCGCTTCTGCCCTCGGGGGCATCATTGTCCGGGCGGCGCGGCCACTCACGTGGTCCTGAATGGACACTAGTCCGAAAGTGTGACGCGCGGCATTGGGTTGCCACCCAAATGTGGCGGTTCGGCGGTGCCCCGTGGCACGTCTCGGCAGGACAGAAGTCCGGGGTACTGGCCTAGAATGGGTGCGGTAACCACCAGTTGAGGAGTCATCATCCCGATCCGCCCGGCAACCCCCGCACCCGTGTCGGAGGATGCCCGCGTGGCGTCTGCCCGCGGGGGGTTGCGTTCCCGTGTGGGCGCCTACGTTGCGCTCATGAAGCTGCGCGTCGTCGAACTCCTCCTCGTCACCACGGTGCCGACGATGATCCTGGCGGCGGGCGGGTGGCCCGGCTGGCTGCTGGTGGTGCTCACGCTGGTGGGTGGAACCGCGGCCGCCGGTGCCGCCAACGCCTTCAACATGGTCTACGACCGGGACATCGACGCCGTGATGAACCGGACCCGGAACCGGCCGCTGGTGACCGGGGCGATCACGGTCCGGGAGGCGCTGGTCTTCGCGACCGCACTCGCGCTCGTCGCCGTGCTGTGGTTCGGGTTCCTCGTGAACTGGGTGGCGGCCGGCTTCACCGTGCTCGCGCTGCTGCTGTACGTCGTGGGCTACACGATGATCCTCAAGCGCCGCACGCCGCAGAACATCATCTGGGGCGGGACCGCGGGGTGCATGCCCGTCCTGATCGGGTGGTCCGCCGTCACGGGCTCGATCGCGTGGGAGGCCGTCATCCTCTTCGGCATCATCTTCTTCTGGACCCCGCCCCACTACTGGCCGTTGTCGATGAAGTTCAAGCGCGACTACGAGCGGGCGGGCGTCCCGATGCTGCCGGTCGTCTCGAGCGACAGTACGGTCGCCTGGCACATGGTCGCGCACGCGAGCGCGATGGTGGCACTGTCCCTCCTGCTGGTGCCGGTGGCTCCCATGGGGTTGGTGTACACCGTGGTCGCGGTCCTCGCCGGCGGGTACTTCCTTGCCTCGTGCGTCCAGCTGTACCGCCGGGCGCGCCACCCCGAGAAGGGCAAGCTCGCCGCGATGCGGGTGTTCCACGGCTCCATCACGTACCTGACGATCCTGTTCGTCGCCATCGCGGTGGACCCGTTCGTCGCCACCCTCATGTGAGTCCCCTCGACGAGCTGGTCGGCGAGTACCTCACCCACCTGCGCATCGAGCGCGGCATGGCGACCAACACGCTCAGCGCCTACCGTCGTGACCTGGCCCGGTACCGCGACTTCCTCGCCCGCCGCGGGATCGAGGACCTGCGCGGTGTCCGCGAGACGGACGTCACCGGGTTCCTCGCCGCGCTGCGCGACGGCGGCGACGACGGCGCGCCGCTCGCGGCGTCGTCGGCCGGGCGTGTGGTGAGCGCCGTCCGGGGCCTGCACCGCTTCGCGGTGCGCGAGGGCCGCGTCGGTGGGGACGCGGCCCACGGGGTCCGGCCGCCGTCGCCCCGCAAGACGCTGCCCCACACCCTGGACGTGGCCCAGGTGGAGGCGTTGCTCGCCGCTGCGGGGGCGACCGAGGGAGCGGTCGGGCTCCGGGACCGCGCCCTCCTGGAGTTGCTGTACGGGACCGGCGCCCGCATCTCGGAGGCCGTCACCGCCAGTGTCGACGACGTCGACCTGGAGTCCATGTCGGTCACGTTGTTGGGGAAGGGTTCGAAGACGCGCGTCGTGCCGCTCGGCAGCTTCGCGGCGCGGGCGATGGAGGCCTACCTGGTGCGGGCCAGACCGCTGTTGGCAGCGAAGGGCCGTGGGACACCCCGCGTCTTCCTGAACACGCTCGGCCGCCCGCTCTCCCGCCAGAGCGCGTGGGCCGTGGTACAGGGCGCGAGCGCCCGCGCCGGGCTCACCGAGCACGTCTCGCCGCACACCCTCCGGCACTCCTTCGCCACCCACCTGCTGCAGGGTGGGGCCGACGTCCGCGTGGTCCAGGAACTGCTCGGCCACGCCTCGGTCGCCACCACGCAGATCTATACCCACGTCACCATCGAGGCGATGCGGGAGACCTACGCGATGGCCCACCCGCGCGCCCGTTAGGCTGGAGCGGTGGACCTCTTCGAAGCCGCTGCCCTCGGCGACGCCGGGATCCCCGAGTACCCGGCCGCCCCGCTCGCGGTCCGGATGCGCCCCCGCACCCTGGAGGAGCTCGTGGGCCAGGACCACCTCCTCCAGCCGGGCTCGCCGCTGCGGCGCCTCGTTGGGGGCTCGGCGGCGCCGTCGTCGGTGATCCTGTGGGGCCCGCCCGGCACGGGGAAGACCACGGTCGCCTACCTCGTCGCCCGCACCTCCGGGCGCTCCTTCGTGGAACTGTCCGCGGTGAGCGCCGGCGTGAAGGAGGTGCGCGCGGTCATCGACGAGGCGCGGCGCGCTCTGGTGGGCGGCGGGACACAGACCGTCCTGTTCATCGACGAGGTGCACCGCTTCTCGAAGGCGCAGCAGGACACCCTCCTCCCGGCCGTGGAGAACCGCGTGATCACACTCATCGCGGCGACCACCGAGAACCCGCACTTCAGCGTGATCTCGCCGCTCCTCTCGCGCTCCCTCCTGCTGACGCTGCACCCGCTCGGGCCGGCCGAGCTGGGGGTGCTGCTGGAGCGCGCCGTCGCCGACGAGCGCGGGCTGGCGGGCGACGTGGCACTCACGGGGGAGGCGCGCGACCACATCGTGCGGGTGTCCGGCTCGGACGCCCGCAAGGCCCTGACCATCCTTGAGGCGGGCGCCGACGCCGTCGGGAGTGGCGGGGAGGTGACGCTGGCCGTCGTGGAGGCCGCCATCGACGTCGCCGCCGTGCGCTACGACCGCGGCGCGGACCAGCACTACGACGTGATCAGCGCCTTCATCAAATCCATGCGAGGCTCCGACGTCGACGCGGCGCTCCACTACCTCGCACGGATGGTGGTGGCGGGGGAGGACCCGCGGTTCATCGCCCGGCGCGTCATGATCGCCGCGGCCGAGGACGTGGGGATGGCCGACCCCTCGGCGCTCCAGACGGCGACGGCGGCCGCGCAGGCCGTGGCCCTGATCGGAATGCCCGAGGCCCGGATCATCCTCGCGGAGGCCGTGATCCACGTGGCCACGGCGCCGAAGTCGAACGCCGGGTACCTCGCGATCGACGCCGCGATCGCCGACGTCCGGGCCGGGCGGGCTGACGCCGTCCCGGCCCACCTCCGCGACGCACACTACCCGGGGGCGAAGAGC
>JADGOQ010000194.1 GCA_017882885.1 Actinomycetales bacterium
CCGTTCGGGCCCACCACCATCACCAGCCCCTCCGGCAGCTCCACCGACCCGCGCCGCCAGCACCGCACGTCCGAGAGCTCCAGCCGCCGCGCCGTCCAGGCGCGCCCCGGAGGGCTAGGCGTTGAGGCGGATCGGCATGAGGAGGTAGCGGTAGTCATCGTCCGCTCCGCGCAACAGTCCGGGCCGCAGCGGGCTGATGAGCCCCAGCCGCACCTCGTCGCCGACCACACTCTCCACGCCGGCGCGCAGGAACTCCACGTTGAAGCCGATCTCCAGCGGCTCGCCCGTGAACGAGACCGGCAGGGACTCGTGCCCCTCCCCCACCTGGTCGCTCACGGCCGACACGGTGACGCTCCCTGGCTCGAAGGCCAGCCGGACCGGCGTGTTGCGCTGGGCCAGGACGCCGATACGGCCCAGCACGCCGAGCAGCTCGGCCCGCCCGAAGACCACGTCGTGCTCGAAGGCGTCGGGCACGAGCTGGCGGTGGTCGGGGAACTGCCCCTCGATCAGCCGGCTGGTGAGGCGGAAGTCGCCGACCCGCATGAGGCCCTGGGTCTCGGTGAGCACGATCTCAACGGCGTCGGCCTTGACCACGCCGGCGAGCCGGGCGACCTCGCTGAGTGCCCGCGCCGGGACGATCGCCTCGCGGACGTCGGCCGGGGGCGCCTCGAGGGGCGTCTGGCGCACCGCCAGGCGGTAGGAGTCGGTGGCCACCATCGTGAGGCCCTCGGGCCCCAGGCGCACCAGCACGCCGGTCAGCACCGGGCGGGTTTCGTCGCGGGACGCGGCCCGGGCCACGCGCTCGACGGTGTCCACGAAGACGTCGGCGGGCAGGGACAGCCCGCTGCCCTCCTCGGGGGGCAGCTCCGGGAAGTCGCCCGCCTGGAGGCAGTTGAGGGAGAACGCCGACCCCCCGCCCGAGACGGCGACGACGCCCTCGTTGTCGCGGTGCTCCAGCGTCACGGGCCCGTCGGCCATGCTGCGCACGATGTCCGCCGCAAGGCGCGGCAACACCACCGAGCCGGGCTGCTCGACGGTGCCGCCCAGCGGAACCCGCAGCGAGAGCTCCATGTCCGTCGCCGCCAGCTCACAGCTGCCGTTGTCGGCCTTCAGGAGGATGTGCGACAGGATCTGGATCGTGCTCTTCGCCGACGCGGCCCGACCCGCGATCGCGAGCTTGGCCGCCAGCTCTTCCTTGGGCGAGACGAGGCGCACGCCGCGACCCTAACGGCTGCCGAGGACGAGCGTCGCCCCTCGGTCGCCGCCCAGCGGCCCCGACTTGTTCGTTGTCCACCACCACCGGGTCCCCCTCCATGAGAGAAGAAAGAAGAAGGGTGAGAATGCCGTCACCGCAGTAGGGCGTGTGGACGATGGGGAGATCCCGTGGAGCCCCCGCACCGGACATCTTTCGGGCTGTTGGCGCACCGGTGGGCGAAGGGCCGTTCGAGGTGTCGCCACTCCCCACGCCTCCCCAGCCCCGCCGCCCGCGTGCCCCGGGCGGGGGGAACGGGGGAGAGACGGCCCCCACCCTCCCGAGGGTCCTCCACCGTCACCGCTGACGTCCGGTGAGGCGGTTCGTGAGGGTGTTGACGGCGGTGAGGACCTCGCCCTCGTCGCCCATGAGGTTCGCCACCTTCTGCACCGCGTACATGACCGTGGTGTGGTCGCGGCCGCCGAAGGCCCGGCCGATGGCGGGCAGCGACGAGTCGGTGAGCTCCCGGCTGAGGTACATGGCCACCTGGCGCGGGCCCACGATGCGGCGGGTGCGCTTGTCGCTCGTCAGCTCGTTCAGCGCCACCCCGTAGTAGCGGCAGACCTCTCCCTGGATGACCTCGATGCGCAGGATGCCCTCGCCGGCGGGGAAGAGGTCCTCGAGCACCTCGTGGGCGAGCTCGACCGTGACGCGGCGGCCGGAGATCGACCCGTGGGCGACCACGCGCGTGAGCGCGCCCTCCAGGGCCCGGACGTTCGTGGAGACGCGCCCGGCGATGAACGGGAGCACCTCGGGGTCGTGGATCTCGTAGCGGTCCGCCCGGGCCCGCTTCTGGAGGATCGCGATCCGCGTCTCCAGGTCGGGGGGCTGCACGTCGGTGATCAGGCCCATCTCGAAGCGGCTGCGCAGGCGGTCCTCGAGGGTCGCGATGGCCTTGGGGGGCCGGTCCGACGAGATCACGATCTGCTTGCCGCTGTCGTGGAGGGCGTTGAACGTGTGGAAGAATTCCTCCTGGGTCTGCTCGCGCCCCTGGAGCGACTGGATGTCGTCGATGAGGAGGATGTCCGTCGAGCGGTACCGGTCCTTGAAGGAGCGCATGCCGCCGTCGCGCAGCGCGTTGATGAACTCGTTGGTGAAGGTCTCCACCGAGACGTAGGTGAGCGCCAGCTCCGGGTGGTTGACCGCGACGAAGTGCCCGATGGCGTGCAGGAGGTGGGTCTTTCCGAGCCCCACCCCGCCGTACACGAAGAAGGGGTTGTAGGCGCGCGCCGGCGCCTCGGCCACGGCGAGGGCGGCCGCCTGGGCGAAGCGGTTGGAGGGCCCGGTCACGAACGCCTCGAACGTGAACCGCGGCTGGAGTCCCAGGGGGCGCCGCGGCGGCACCGAGACGACCGGCTCCGGCTCCGGCTGGGCGATGGCGGGGCCCTCCGCGGGGGCGGGCGTCTCCTCCTCGGCCTGCTTCACCACGAGCACCTCGACCTGCAGGTCCGCGCCGCACACCTCGAAGAGGGCGTCGCGGAGCAGCGGCAGGTAGCGCTGGTGGATCCACTGGCGCAGCAACTCGGTGTCGACGCCCAGCACGAGGCGATCGTGCGTCAGGGACAGGGGTCGTGCTCCCGCGAAGGCGAACTTGTAGGTCTGGCTGTTGAGCGTGGAGCGCAGCCGCTCGCGCACCTCGTTCCAGACG
>JADGOQ010000195.1 GCA_017882885.1 Actinomycetales bacterium
CGAGGATCATCGCGAGGGCCGCGGTACCGGCGATGACCGGCGCGGTCCTGCGCATACTGGGGTTCTTCACGAACGCCTCCTGTTTTCTCGAACGTCCTTGTGCGTTGCTCACAACAGAGCCACTGTCTACCCTCCCATGTCGGCTGTGAGATTGGCTACGGATGGTTCGGTTCGCCGAGTAACAAATTGCTAACGACCGGTCAGCGGTCCAGTAGTGCCTCGACCACGGCCGTGAGCCCGTCCTCGCCCACCGGCCCGGTGACGTCGTTGGCGTGGGCCTTCGTCTCGTCGGTCGCCTGGCCCATGGCCACGGCCCAGCTCGCCCAGTCGAACATCTCGCGGTCGTTGGCGCCGTCGCCCACGGCCACGGTCGCGAACGGCGAGACCCGCAGGTGCTCGCGGATACGCTCCAGCGCCGTCGCCTTGGAGACGCCTTCCGGGGCGATGTCCAGCCACGCCGTCCACCCGACCGAGTAGCTCACCCCGTGCAACCCCGCCCGCTCGGTGGCCTCGTGGATGTCGACCGCCTCGAGGTCCGGGGCGCGCAGCGTGACGCGAGTGGCGTGCACCTGGCACAGCTCCTCGAATTCCACAATCACGGGCTCGCCCATGAGCTCGCCATCGGGGAAGGACGCCGTGACGCGGCGGACGCTGTGCGCGTCCTCCACCAGGAACAGGGCGTCGGGCAGCACCTCCCGCAGGCTCCGCAGCGCGCGCTCCGGGTGGAACGTGATCGCCTCGAGCACCTCGAAACCGCCGTCGAACGCGGGGTCGAGCCGAAGCGTCATCGCGCCGTTCGAGCACACCGAGTAGCCCTGCCAGAGATCAAGGGCGTCGAGGACCGGCGTCGTCGCGACGACGCCGCGCCCGGTCGCGATCACCACGTGGGTCCCCGTGGCGGCCAGGCGCGCGACGGCGTCGAGCACGGCGGGCGAGCACCCGCCGCCGTGGTCCAGCACCGTGCCGTCGACGTCCAGGGCCACGAGCAGGCCCGGCCCCGCCTTGGGGAGGTGGGTCGGGACGCGGTCCTGCATCAGGCCACCGGCTCCATGACCTCGAGGCCACCCAGGTAGGGCCGCAGCGCCGCCGGGACCCGCACCGAGCCGTCGGCCAGCTGGTGGTTCTCCAGCATCGCGACCATCCACCTCGTGGTGGCGAGCGTCCCGTTGAGCGTGGCGACGGGCCGGTTGCCCGACGGCGTCCGCTCGCGAATCCCGAGGCGGCGGGCCTGGAACGTGGTGCAGTTCGACGTGGACGTGACCTCCATGAACCGCTCCTGGGTGGGGAGCCAGGCCTCGCAGTCGAACTTGCGGGCGGCCGACGAGCCGAGGTCCCCGGCGGCGACGTCGATCACGCGGTAGGGCAGCTCCACCTTGGCGAGCATCTCCTCCTCCCACGCGAGCAGGCGGGCGTGCTCCTGCTCCGCATCCTCCTGCCGGCAGTAGGAGAACATCTCCACCTTGTTGAACTGGTGGACGCGGATGATGCCGCGGGTGTCCTTGCCGTACGAGCCCGCCTCGCGGCGGTAGCAGGTGGACCAGCCGGCGTACCGGCGGGGGCCGTTGGCGAGGTCCAGGATCTCGTCCTGGTGGTAGCCGGCGAGTGCCACCTCGGAGGTGCCGGTGAGGTAGAGGTCGTCCGCGGGGAGGTAGTAGATCTCCTCCGCATGCGCGCCCAGGAAGCCGGTGCCGCCCATGACGGCCGGGCTCACCAGGGTGGGGGTGATCATCGGGGTGAAGCCGTAGGAGATGGCCTGATCCAGCGCGCAGGTGAGGAGCGCGAGTTCGAGGCGGGCGCCGATGCCGGTGAGGTAGTAGAACCGCGCGCCGGAGACCTTGGTACCGCGCCTGGTGTCGATCGCCGCGAGGAGTTCGCCGAGGTCCAGGTGGTCGCGCGGCGTGAAGCCCTCCGCCGCGAAGTCGCGCGGCGTGCCCTCGTGGCGCAGCACCCGGAAGTCGGCCTCGCCACCCGCGGGCACGCCGTCGACCACGATGTTCTGCAACTGGAGGACGACCGCGTCCGCCTCCGCCGCCGCCGAGTTGGCGGCCTGCTCCGCCAGCTTGACCTGGTCCGCGAGCCGCTTCGCGGCCTCCAGGACTGCCGGGCGCTCCGCCGGCGAGGCCGTGCCAACCGACTTCGAGAGCGCCTTCTGGTCGGCCCGCATGGTCTCGAAGGCGTTGAGGGAGGAGCGGCGGGCCTCGTCGGCCGCGATGATGCGGTCCACCAGGGTTTCGTCCGCGCCGCGGGCGCGCTGCGAGGCACGCGCCACGTCCGGGTTCTCTCTCAATGCACGAAGATCGATCATGCTGCCGAGCCTACTTGGTTCGGGGACCGTGCTCCCGGGCCACCCCGCCCGATCCGGCGGCACCGGACCCCGCGGGCATCGCCGCCCCGCGACGGGTAGATTCACGATATGAACCCCACCGCCCTCACGGTCCTCGTGATCATGTCGATCGCGATCGGCGTCACCGCGCTCGTGCTCGCGATCGCGGCCCTGCGGCGGACTGCCCACCCTGCCCCGGCGGCCCACCACTTCGCCGCGGCCACCATCGACGGCGTCCACCAAGCGCCCAAGGAGGCGGCCGGCCCGCCGGCCGTGGTCCTCAACCCGTCGAAGAATGCGGACTGGGACGAGCTGAAGCGCATCTTCACACAGACCGCGCGCGAGGTGGGCCTCAAGGACCCGCTGTTCCTCGAGACCACGGTCGCGGACCCGGGGACGGGGCCCGCCCGGCAGGCGCTGGAGGCGGGGGCGAGCGTCGTCGTCGCCGCGGGAGGGGACGGGACCGTGCGGGCCGTCGCGGCGGCGCTGGCCGGCACCGGCACGCCGATGGGGCTGCTGCCGCTCGGCACCGGCAACCTCTTCGCCCGGAACCTGGACCTCCCCCTCAACGACCAGCGCGAGATGATCAAGATCGCCCTCACCGGCCGCGAGCGCCGCGTGGACATGGGGTGGGTGCGCACCGAACTCCTCACCGACACCGAGGAGGAGGTGGCGCTCGAATCGGGTGTCGCCGAGTCGGTGCAGGACGAGGAGGACCTCGAGGAGCACGGCGTGAAGCAGTCGCCGCCCGAGAGGGAGCACGTCTTCCTCGTGATCGCAGGCATCGGCTTCGACGCCAACATGGTGGCCGGCACCGACGACCAGCTGAAGTCCCGCATCGGCTGGATGGCCTACATCGTGGCCTCGTTGAAGCACATACACGGCCGCCGCATCGACGCCACCGTCACCATCGGCGACTCCCACCGCGGCTACAGCGTCAAGGCGCGCACCATCATGATCGCGAACTGCGGCAAGCTCCCGGTGGGCGTCACCCTGCTCCCGGACGCCCAGTTCGACGACGGCTGGCTGGACATCATGGCCGTCGACACCCGCGGTGGGCTGGTCGGGTGGGTGTCGCTGGTCGGCAAGATCGTGCTGCAGGGTGTGGGCATCCGCAGCGAGACGGACGCCGCGTCGCGGATCGACTACCGTCGCGGCCGCACCGTGACCATCCACACCGCCCAGCCCGAGGCTGTCCAGGTGGATGGGGACCTCGTCGGCCTGTCCACCACGATGCACACCCGCATCCAGCCGGGCGGGCTCGTGGTCCGCACGGCCTGAGTGGCGCGCGCCCTGACCGGCGTCAGGTGCCCGTCAGTCCCGCATCAGCCACGGCAGGGTGCGAGCGCGCGCTCCAGCCCGCCCACCAGCAGCCACTCGAGCCGCGGCGCCAGCAGCGCCACCAGCTCCTCCTTGGTCGCGGAGGCCAGCGGCTCGACCTTCAGGATCGAGCGCAGCACGTACACGCCCATGAACATGCATCCGAAGATCTGGTACCCGAGGGTGGCATCAGGCGTCCTGGTGACCCCGGTCCCACCGTGCGCATCGTCGAGCCCCAGCACCCGGTCGGACATGGTCTGCATCCGCACGAGGAGTTCGCGCCGCAGGTCCTCGTGCCCATCCCGCGGCGCCGCGGCGGTGAGCAGGATCGCGCGGACCGCGGAGGCGACCGGCTCGTCCAGGAACAGGTCGAGAATCGCCCGCGTGAGGTCATGGGCCTCGTCCTCGGCCCGGCCGCCGTCGAGCTCGGCGACAGGGCGCAGTGTCGCGGCTGACTCCAACCCCTGTTCCACCACCGCGCGGAACAGGCGGGCCTTGTTGCCGTAGTGGTACGGGATGAGCGCCACGTTGCAGCCCACCTCGTCGGCGAGCGCCCGCAGGGCCGTGCCGTGGTACCCCAGCGTGGCGAAGGACCGGCGCGCGGCGTCGAGGATGCGAACGCGCATGTCCCGCCGGCCGTCCACGCCCGCCGCCATGCCGGCGAACGACGACGGCGCCCACCCGGGTGCGTCCGCCCCCCCGGCGGCCGGGCCGGTCCCGTGACCGGGCTGGATATCGGCGGGGTGGTCGACGATCTCCTGCAGCTGGAGGGCGAGCACCTTGCCGAGGCGGATGTGGTCGGCGGAGGCGATCGGGTCCTGGCCGAGCACGTCCCGGGCGAGGAAGATCCCGGTGATCATCGCGGCGAAGGCCTGGTCCGCCAGCTCCGTGCCCGGGTTGCTCCACGCGTAGGCGTAGAACTCGCGCGTGCGGTCGACGACGTCGGCGTGGACGGGATCCCCCGCGCCCGCCGGCGTGAAGAGGGTGCGGACCACTGAGAGGATCGCGAGACGGGACGCCTCGTCGTGCAGCGACTCCGAGATGACGCGGGTGGAGCGGACGCCGGCCTCGGGGCGGTGCCTGGTCACGACGTCGGCAAGTTCGGTGGTGGCGCCCTCGATCACCGAGGTCACCTCCCGGTAGAGGGCGTGCTTGTTCCCGAAGTAGTAGGCGGTCAGGGCCACGTCCACGCCCGCGGTCGCGGCGATCGACCGCAGCGACGCCCCGCTGTACCCGTAGGCCGCGAACGCCACCCGGGCGGCGTCCAGGATCCGGGTGCGCGCATCATCGCGCCCGGGCGCGCCGTGGCTCTCGACACCATGCCGGGTGGCACTTCCGTTCATCAGTCCCTCAACTCTGCAGCAGCGAGCGCACCCAGGTGCGCGCCGCGATGAAATCCGCGTCGGACGTCCCCGGGTCCAGCCGGGCCCTGCGGCCGTCCGCGGTGGGGTAGGAGCCCATGAACCTGACCAGCGGGCACGCCCGGTGCAGGCCCATCACGACCTCCTGCATCCGCTCCTCGGCGATGTGGCCCTCGGCGTCGATGGAGAAGCCGTACCGGCCGAGCGCGTCCCCGATCGGGCGGGACTCGATGCGGGAGAGGTTGACCCCGCGAACCGCGAACTGCTCCAGCATGGCGAGCAGGCCGCCGGCCTCGTTGTGGGCCAGGTGCACCATGAGGGTGGTCTTGTCCGCGCCGGTGGGTGGGGGCAGCCTTTTCGGGGTGGAGACCACCACGAACCGCGTCACGGCGTTCCAGTTGTCCGCGATGTCCTCCGCCAGGATCTCGACGTCGTATCGCTCGGCCGAGATCTTCGAGCACAGCCCGGCGTCGTAGGTGGCCTCGCCGCTCGCGAGCGCCACCGGACCGGTCGCGGTGGACGGGGACGGGACGTGCACGGCGTCGGGCAGGTTGTCGTGCATCCAGCGGCGGCACTGAGCCCACGCGTGCGGGTGGGTGCCGACCGTGCGGACGTCCTCGATCCGGGTCCCCGGGCGCGCCACGAGCGCGAAGGTGATCGGGACCACCACCTCGCCCACGATCATCAGCGGCGAGCCGTGGGCGAGCGTGTCGAGCGTGGCGTTGACGCCGCCCTCCACCGAGTTCTCGATCGGGACGACGGCGTGGTCCACCTCCCCCATCCGCACCATGTCCAGGGCGCTGGGGACGTCGACGCACGGGACGGGCTCGCCATCTGGGGCGAACAACCGCATGGCTTCTTCGGAGAAGGTGCCCTCAGGACCGAGGTAGGCGCAACGCATAGTGGGACAACAATAACGCGGCCCGGGCGTGTTGCCGGAATCCCACCCAGCCGGCCGACGCCGCCGCCGCGTTTCGGGGCCAAGCCCTCCGGGGCGCCACGGCCACAAAGTAGGCTTCGGAGCGTGAGGAACCCCCGAAACGGCCGGCGCGCCGCGCTCGTGCGCGCCGCGATCGCGGTGGCCATCATCACCCTCGTGGCGCTGATGGTGCTGCCCGGAGCGTTCGCGGGCACGGGCACTGGTGCTCCCGGGTCCGCCGGCCCGAACCCGGCCCCGGCGGCGGCCGGGGAGTTCGACGGCAGCCCGGTCGTCGTCGTCGGGATGACGGGGGTGCGCTGGGACGACGTCTCCGCCGCCGCCACCCCCGCCCTCTTCTCCCTCCTCGGCGACGGCTCCACCGGCAACCTCATCTCGCGCTCGGTCCGGTCCTCGGCGTGCCCCGCGGACGGCTGGCTCGCCGTCTCCGCGGGCCGCCGCGCCGCGGACCTCCCGATGACCACCCGCGGCACCTGCCGCAAGCTCTTCTCCCCCGGCGCCGACGGCGTGGTGCCGGGCTGGCCGGACTACCTCGAGGCCGCCGCGGCCGGGTCCTATGACGCCGTGCCCGGACTGCTCGGCGAGCAACTCCGGGCGCGGGGTTCCTCGGTGCTCGGTCTCGGCCCCGGCGCGGCGATCGCGCTCGCGGGCTCCGACGGGATCCCGGTTGGCGACTACGCCCCGGCCGCCGCCGCCACGGCCACCCTCGGCGGGCAGGTGGCCGGGCTCCTGCCCGGCCACGACCTCGCGGTGGTGGACATCGGGAGCGTGGGGGACCGCAACCGCCCGTTCGTGTATGTGGACGAGGGCGAGCTGCAGGAGGAGACCCCGCCGGCGCCGGCGGTCCCGGACCTGCCCAGCACCGACGACTGGATCCTCTCGGCCCCCACGCGCGCGGAGCAGGTGGCCTCCATCGAGGCGAAGCTCGGCGCCGTGCTCGCGGCGGTCCGGGAGACGAGCCCGGGGGCCGTGGTCCTGGTGGTGTCGCTGGCGGACTCGGGCACCGTGCCGCGGATGCAGGTGGCTGCGATGGTCGCGGCGCCGGCGGCGAACGACGGCGCCCCGCAGGGCGAAGGCGTCGGCGGCGCCGCGGCGGGAGTGCTGGGTTCGTCCTCGACGCGGCAGTACGGCATGGTGCAGGCCACCGACGTCGCCCCGACGATCCTTTCGCTGCTGAGCGGCGAGAGCCCCACCGGCATGCCCGGCATGCCCGGCGTGCCGATGCGGACCACCGGTGCGGCGCCGTCGAACCACCTGTTCCGGCTCACGGACGCCGCCGTCCACTCGCTGACGGTCCGGCCCCTCGTGCCCGGGTTCTTCACCTTCCTCGTGGTGATCAACATCCTGCTGTACGGGGCGGCCGCATTCGGGCTGAACCGCGCGATCCTGGGCCGGTTGCAGGCGTCCGCGCGGCGGATGGCCGCGCTGGGGCGGGCGCTGCTGCTCCCTGATGGCACCACCCGGTTGCTGCGCTCCCTGCGCACGACGGGCGCGATCGTGGCGGCAGTGCCCGTGGCCAGCTACCTCGCCAACCTCGTCCCGTGGTGGCGCGCCCCGAACCCCGGCCTCACCCTGTGGGGACTCGTCCTCTTCATCGCGGTCGTGATCGGCTTGGTCGCGCTGCTGGGGCCGTGGCGCCATCACCTGCTCGCTCCGCTCGCGGTGGTCGCGGGGCTGACCTTCACGGCGCTCGTCGTGGACGTCCTCACCGGCGCCACGCTGCAGGTCTCGGCCCTGATGGGCGTCCAGCCGCTCGTGGGCGGTCGCTTCTACGGGTTCAACAACTCCTCGTTCGCGCTGCACGCGACCGCCAGCCTGCTGGTGGCCATGTGCGTGGCGGAGCCGCTGGTGCGCCGCGGGCGGACCTGGGTGGCCGCGGGGCTCATCGCGGTGATCGGGATCGTGGCCACGGTGCTCGACGGCCACCCCTCCATCGGTGCCGACTTCGGCGGCCCGCCCGCCCTCATCCCCTCCTTCGCGATCCTCGTGCTGCTGACCCTGGGGGTGCGGATCACCTGGAAGCGGCTCGCCGCGGTTCTCGGGGGCTCGGCGCTGCTGGCCATCAGCTTCTCGGTGCTGGACTGGCTCCGCCCGCCCGACCAGCGCACCCACCTCGGCAACTTCATCCAGACCGTCCTCGACGGCGGCCTGTGGAACGTGATCGCCCGCAAGGCCGGCCAGAACCTCACCAACCTGTTCGGGTCCACGCTGACGGTGCTCGCCGTCGCGGGTGTGGTGGTGCTGGTGGTGGTGATCGCGCGGCCGCTCGGGCGGGCAGCCCGCGGTGACGACCCCGACGCCAACCCCGACCCCGAACTCGGTCCCCAACGGGCCGGCCGGATGCGCCGCGCACTCGCGGGCTACGAGTGGCTGTCGCCGCGCGCGACGGTGGGCCGCCTCACCCAGGACTCGGTCATGCTGCAGCCGGGCATCGTCGCGCTCTCGACGGCGTGGGTGATCGGCTTCGCGCTCAACGACTCGGGCGTCGTCGTGCCCGCAATCGGGATGTCACTCGCGGTGCCCCTGCTGCTCTCCGTGGTCGCGACCTGGCTGCTCCGGGTGCGCGTGGCGCACGCGGGCCGCGCGGGCGTCGTCGCCGGTCAGGCGTAGTTCACGCTGTACGGCGTACCGGCCTGCTGCCGCGTCGCGGCGCTGTCGATGAGCTCCTTCGGGACGCGCACGCCCCGCAGCCTGCGGGCGCTGACCGCATAGAGCACGTCGCGGTACTGGGCGGCACGGTGCATCTGGCCGGCCAGGTCGTTGGAGGACGCGCGGTGACGCAGGTTGCACGGCACCTCCTGGACCGTGAACCCCGCCGTGAGCACGTCGATGGTCATCGCGGTCTCCACGCCCCAGCCGCGCGCGAGCGGGAGGGCCACGTTGAAGGCCTCGCGTGTGATGCAGCGCTGCCCGGAGAGCGGCTGGGTGGGCATCCACCCCGTCGCCCTTA
>JADGOQ010000196.1 GCA_017882885.1 Actinomycetales bacterium
CGAGGAGATCCTCGCCGCGCTCGGCCAGGTGCTGCCCGATGGCCTGCGGGTCCTCACGCCCGCGACCGCCGCGGACCAGGACTCCTTCAACGTCACCGCGGAATTCGCGGCCGAATGGGGCCTCGAGTCCATCGGGGACCTCGCGAACGTGACCGTCCCGCTGGTGGTGGGCGCGAACTCGGAGTTCGAGACCCGGCCCTACGGGCCTGCGGGGCTGCGCGCGGTGTACGGCGTCGAGGTCACCGTGCTCCCGATCGAGGACTCGGGCGGCCCGCTGACGGTGAAGGCCCTGCAGGACGGCACGGTGAACGTCGCGGACATCTACTCCGCCGACCCGTCCATCGGGACCAACAACCTCGTGACGCTCGCGGACCCGCTGAGCCTCGTCCTGCCGCAGCAGGTGGTCCCGCTGGTCTCGGACGCGGTGGACGACGCCATCGCGGGCATCCTCGACGCGGTCAACGCGGAACTCACCACCGCTGAGCTGGTGGCCCTCAATGCGCGCAGCGTCTCCGAGCAGGTGGCGTCCGACGTCATCGCCGCCGACTGGCTGGCCGCGAAGGGCCTGGCCTAGCCGGCCTGGCCGGGAGCCTGCTCGCGCAGGAAGCCGGCCACCGCGTCGGTCACGGCGCCGGGGGCCTCCTCGGGGAGGAAGTGCCCGGCGCCGGGGACCTGGATCCGCGTCGCGTGGGGTGCCACCTCGGCGTCGAAGCGGTACATCGAACCGGGGAAGACCCGGTCGTGCTCGCCGTACAGCGTGAGCGTGGGCACCGCCGGGGCCTCGCGCAGCCGTTTGGCGTAGGCGCGGCCGTCGTTGCGGATCGAGGACCGCACCTGCCAGCGGAAGTGCTCCATCGCGCAGTGCGCCGCGAAGGGGAGCCGCATCACCTCGGTGTACAGGTCCGCCTGCGAGACCACCGGCTCCTGGTTGTGGGAGCAGCTCCGCAGGAAGTCGCGCACGGCGTCCCCGTGGGTGATCGAGCGCTCGGGGAACCAGGGAGTCTGCGTCCATTGCATCCACGCCCACGTGCCCACCGGGAGGCGGTGGCGGTGCAGCGTGCGGGGGTGCGGCGTCGACAGCGCCACCACCGCCGTCGTCACCTCGGGCGTGAAGGCGGGCATGGACCATGCCACCTGCGCCCCGAGGCCGTGGCCCACGATCGCGCCACCGGAGTACCCGAGCGAGGAGATCACGCCCGCGACATCGAAGCAGGAGTGCGGCGTGGCGATGTTGCGCGGGGACTTGTCCGAGGCGCCGAAACCGCGCAGGTCCATGGCCACGACGCTGAAGCCCGCCTCCGCCAGCGCCGGCACCTGGTGGCGCCACGCCCACCAGAACTGCGGGAAGCTGTGGAGCAGCACCACGAGGGGCGCACCGGGCTCCCCCGCGAGGACCGTGTGGAATCGCGAACCGTTGGCCGTGACCATCCGGTGTTCCCACGGGCCCGGCTGGAGCACGCAACTCGAATCGGAGACCACGGTTGTGAGGCTACCCCACGGGCGCCGGCGGTCGACGCCGTCGCGCGGCCGGCCGGGCGACGGACGGCCGCGCGGGGCGGTCTACTTCCCGGCGAGACCCCGCTGGATCAGCGACATCACCGACGAGTCCGCGAGCGTTGTGACATCGCCCACCGTGCGGTGGTCGGCGACGTCCTTCAGCAGCCGGCGCATGATCTTGCCGGACCGCGTCTTGGGCAGCTCGTTCACGATGAGGATGTCGCGCGGCTTGGCGATCGGCCCGATCTCGTGCGCCACGTGCGCCCGCAGCTGGGCGACGACGTCGCGCCCCTCACCCACCTCGTCGGCGAGCTCGGTGAACTCGCCCCGCAGGATCACGAACGCCACGACGGCCTGGCCGGTGGTGTCGTCGGCCGCCCCGACGACCGCCGCCTCGGCCACGTAGGGGTGCGAGACCAGGGCCGACTCGATCTCGGTGGTGGACAGTCGGTGGCCGGAGATGTTCATCACGTCGTCCACGCGACCGAGCAGCCAGATGTCGCCGTCGTCGTCCTTCTTGGCGCCGTCGCCGGCGAAGTACATGCCGGGGAAGCGGGACCAGTAGGTCTCGCGGTAGCGCTCCTGGTCGCCCCAGATGCCGCGCAGCATCGCGGGCCACGGTTCGGTGAGGACCAGGTACCCGCCGCCGCCGTTGGGGACCGGCTCGCCCAGGTCGTTGACGACGTCCATCCCGATCCCGGGCAGCGCGCGCTGGGCCGAACCGGGCTTGGTGGCGGTGACGCCCGGCAGCGGCGAGATCATGATCGCGCCGGTCTCGGTCTGCCACCAGGTGTCCACGATGGGGCAGCGGTCGTGGCCGATGACGCGGCGGTACCACATCCACGCCTCGGGGTTGATGGGCTCGCCGACCGAGCCGAGGAGGCGCAGCGAGGACAGGTCGAAGCCGTTCGGGAGTTCCTCGCCCCACTTCATGCAGGCGCGGATCGCGGTGGGCGCGGTGTAGAGGATCGTGACGCCGTACTTCTGGACGATCTCCCACCAGCGGCCGCGGTGCGGGGTGTCCGGGGTGCCCTCGTAGATCACCTGGGTGGCGCCGTTCACGAGCGGCGCGTACGCCACGTAGGAGTGGCCGGTGATCCAGCCGACGTCCGCCGTGCACCAGTAGACGTCCGTCTCCGGCTTCAGGTCGAAGACGTTGCGGTGGGTGTACGCGGTCTGGGTGAGGTAGCCGCCGGTGGTGTGCAGGATGCCCTTCGGCTTCCCGGTGGTACCCGACGTGTACAGGATGAACAGCGGGTGCTCGGCCGGCACGGGGACCGGGGTGTGCTCGGTGGACTGCCGGGGGACGACGTCGTGCCACCACACGTCCCGGCTCTCGTCCCAAGCGACCTCCCCGCCGGTGCGGCGGTACACGAGCACGTGCTCGATCGGCGTGTCACCGTGGGCGATCGCCTCGTCGACGGCGCCCTTCAGCGGCATCGTCGTGCCGCGCCGGAACTGGCCGTCCGTGGTGATCACCATGCGCGCCGAGGCGTCGAGGATGCGGGAGTGCAGCGCCTCGGCGGAGAAGCCGCCGAACACCACCGAGTGGGGTGCGCCGATGCGCGCGCAGGCGAGCATCGCGACGACGGCCTGCGGGATCATCGGCATGTAGACGGCCACGCGGTCGCCGAGGCCGACGCCCAGCCCGGTGAGCGCGTTGGCGGTGCGCGCCACCTCGTCGCGCAGGCGGGCGTAGGTCCAGGTCTCGCCGGTGCCGTCCTCCGCCTCGAAGTGGATGGCCACGCGCTCGCCCAGCCCGTTGTCCACATGCCGGTCCAGGGCGTTGTACGCGGCGTTGAGGGTGCCGTCCGCGAACCACGGGGCGAATGGCGCGTCCGAGAAGTCAAGTACCTGCGTGAACGCGGTGTCCCAGGTGAGCAGGTCGCGGGCCTGGGCGGTCCAGAACGCCTCGCGGTCCACGGCCTCCTCGAAGAGGCCGGCCGACGCGTTCGCCTGGGCGGCGAACTCGGGGCTGGGCGGGAAGGAGCGCTCCTCGTGGAGCAGGTTCTCGAGATCGTCGGACACGGTCAGGAGCCGGCGGCCTTCCGGCGCTCGATGGCCTCGCGGATCTTCTGCTCCGTGCGGCCGCGGCGGCGCGCGCTGTGCGAGACGAAACCGACGAGGACCAGCGCGAACCCGGCGATGAGGATGCGCCCGGAGGAGCCGTCCCCCACGAGGTGGTGTGCGACGTTGCCGCCCAGGTCGTTGTAGTTCCGGAGGTTCGCGAGGTAGGGCTCGAGGAAGTCCTGCACCTGCGACGGGAAGAGGATGAACGCCCCGCCGCCGAGCACCAGGAGCCCGCCGACGATGAAGGCGCCCAGTGAGGAGGCCCGCGCCGCCAGCAGGATCACCGCGAGCAGCACGAGCCCGGCGACGAACTCGCCGAGTGCCGCGAGGTTCAGCGTGCCGGTCTCCCACTGGTTGTCGGCGGGCAGGGTCATGCGGGCCCCGGCGTCGGACAGCAGGTACCAGGCCAGGGGGGTGAGGAGCAGGGTGGAGAGGATGCCCCACCAGTGGGCGCCGGCGCGGGAGGGCACCTGGTAGTAGATGGCGCCCGCGAACAGGTCCCCGTCCGTCGACGGCGAGTATCGCTCGGCCCG
>JADGOQ010000197.1 GCA_017882885.1 Actinomycetales bacterium
TCGCCGACGGCGCCGGCCTCACCCCCGGCACGTTCGTCACCCCGGTCCAGATGGAGCGCCTGTTCGCCAACGGGGAGGACCCCGCCACCGGAACCCCGCTGGGCCAGTCCCCGCACGTCTACACCGGCCCGGCGGACCGGCGTCGCCCGGTGGCTGGGTTCGACTGCACCTTCACCGCCCCGAAGTCCGTGTCCGTGCTGTGGGCCTGGCGGACGACACCACCCGCGAGGTCGTGTACGAGTGCCACCGGCAGGCCATCACCGAGACCATCGCGGCTCGGGCACGAGCGTCACCGGATTCCCAACCTCCTCAAGATGAAACACGCGGAGGTTCTGCCCCAGGGCGTTCAGTCCCATTGGGGAGTGACGCACCGCTTCTCGCCGATCTGTAGCACGGGCGCGGTCCCACAGTGCGAGGGTGGAGACGGAGACTTTGGAGGATCATGGCACTCAGTAGGCAGGAGTTCGACGACGGCGTCCGAGTCTGGCCGGCTGGCTGGGGGCAGGACTTCCACAACCGCTTCTACGCACAGCTGACCAACGAGAACCCGGGTGGCGAGTTCACCCCTGAGTGGTGGGAGACGTTCCTTCCAAACCTAACGAGATGGAAGGCAACGCGCGGTGCGTCGAGCGAGGCCATCACGCGAGCAGTGCACGCAGGGCTTCCGGAACTCAGGGACGCTTGGGTCGAAGCTTGCGCGCCGCATCTCCACAAGGACATATCGCAGGTGACGTGGGCGGAGGTTGCACCGTTTGCCAACCTCGTCGCCCGCTTCAAGCCGTCACGTGCTGGAGGGCACGTGCGCTCACCCGTGTTCCGGTCCAAGTTCTGTCACTTCCTCGCCCCAGCCATCTTCCCGGTGGCCGACGGGGCTCTAATGGGCTTGTTCGGCCAGGTCTACGAGAAGCACTTCACGAACGTCCAGCGCGAGTGGTCCGAGACTTCCGAAGATCTCCGGAGTGAGCTGCGTAGCCAGTTGACGCATCACATCGGAGCCGAGCCGACACCTGGCTACCCGTTCGTCAACAAGATCGTCGAGTTGAGCCTCGCCGGGCGACGGGCGCAACGGCTGACCCGCTAACCACCCTTGGTCAGGAGACGAGCCTCGCCCATGCGGTACTGAGCTCAGAATCCGCCGGCCCGACGAACCTTCTCGGCCGCGAACTGCACCGCAGTCCTCGTCTCCAAGCGGTCGGCCGCAGTTTCGTTCATCGGCTTGATCAGCTCCAGCAGGTCTGCCGGATCGAGGCGGATCAGGCGGGGACCTGTCCGGTAAGCGGGCAGAATCCCTTCCGCGATGCGGCGACGAAGAGTCCTGGTGCTGACTCCTGCGAGCGTGGCGGCCTCGGCGAGTGAGACCATGCCTCGCGTTCGGGTCGTCGGCTGTCGTGAGGCCATGGTCCGCACCCTTCACGTCGGTTCTGACCCCAGGCTCCTCAATCGCGCGCAGCCTGTGGCGGTTTCCTTCGTGAGCGTCGAGCCTGCGACCTACACCCGCGCCGAGATGCCGATAGCACGTGGATAGCACGAGGCGACACGCAAAAGCCCCTGACTGCATATCAATGCAGTTCAGGGGCCTAGCCGGTTGGTGGGCGATACTGGGTTCGAACCAGCGACCTCCTCGGTGTGAACGAGGCGCTCTACCACTGAGCCAATCGCCCGATGCGGCTTTCGATGGTAGCGCACGTGGGGTGCGATGGGAAAATCCCCGGGCAGGAGCCGCGATCCCCGGCTGCGACGCGCGGGGTCCCGGCGATTGGACTAGGCCGAGGCGGCTGGGTTAGAGTCTTGTCCGCAGCAATTCGTTGCTTGCGGATGTAGCGCAGTTGGTAGCGCACAACCTTGCCAAGGTTGGGGTCGCGGGTTCGAGTCCCGTCATCCGCTCGGAGGCACCACCTACCACGTGGCCCAAGAGCCTCATTGGTGGCGTGGCCGAGAGGCGAGGCAGCGGCCTGCAAAGCCGTACACACGGGTTCGAATCCCGTCGCCACCTCCATACCCACACGGGCGATTGGCGCAGTGGGAGCGCGCTTCCTTGACACGGAAGAGGTCGCTGGTTCGATCCCAGTATCGCCCACCGAAAACCGCCGTAGCTCCCTGGCTGCGGCGGTTTTCTTTCCCCGTCGTGGGAGCTCCAGCGAACCCCACAATGAAGGAGGAATACCCATGAAGAAGCAGGATCGGGTCTCACTGATAGTTTCGCTCCTCGTTGTCGCGATCGGCGCCCTGGTGGCCTGGGCCGGCAGCCAAGGTGGCGCCACGGCGGGCGGGATCCCCGTGTTCGCCCTGGCAGTCGGCATCGCCTTCGCGATCCAGTGGGTGGTGTACATCCACGCCTGGTTGAACCGGACCGAGAAGTACTTCGACCTCACGGGCGCCCTGACCTACATCTCGATCACCGCCCTGCTGCTCATCATCACGCCCGGTGTCGATGCCCGCGCGTTGCTCCTCGGCGCACTCGTGGTGATCTGGGCTCTGCGATTGGGAACCTTCCTGTTCCGCCGCGTCAGCAGGGCCGGCAAGGATGACCGGTTCGACAAGCTCAAGACCTCGTTCTTCCGGTTCCTGAACGTGTGGACCATCCAGGGGTTGTGGGTCACGTTCACCGCCGCGGCGGCGTGGGTGGGCATCACCTCCTCTGAGCGCGTGGGCCTCGACGCCTTCGCGATCGTGGGGGCCCTCGTCTGGGCGGTTGGCTTCGGGATCGAGGCGATCGCAGACCTGCAGAAGAGCCGTTTCAATGCCGACCCGGCCAACAAGGGTCGCTTCATCAACACCGGGCTGTGGTCGAAGTCACGCCACCCCAACTACTTCGGTGAGATCCTCCTGTGGGTGGGGGTTGCCATCATCGCCATCCCCGTCCTCTCGGGCTGGCAGTGGGTCGCGATCATCTCGCCGCTCTTCGTCACCCTGCTGCTCACCCGGGTCAGCGGCGTCCCGCTGCTGGAGAAGAAGGCCGACACCAGGTGGGGCGGACAGGCCGACTACGAGGCGTACAAGAAGAACACGCCCGTGCTCATTCCGCGGCCCTGACGGCCCGGGCGCGGGCGGGGTGCCCGTTCAGGCCGGTAACCGCTTTGGTCTGTGGTATCCGCGCCGAGTACCCTGAAAGGCGTCCCCATCGTCCACCAGGAGGACCTGTGACCACCGTGCAGCACGCCGAGACCCCGCCCCTGCGCATCGGCGCGCGCACCACCGGTACGGAGCTGTTCGCCGGGCGGCGGGACGTCGTCGCGATGCGGGTGGCGGGCGAACTCAAGGACCTGTTCGTGGAGCTCCAGCCGGGCGACGTCGTCGCGCCGGTGACCATCGATTCGCCGGACGGGCTGGCGATCGTCCGCCACTCGGCCGCCCACGTGCTCGCCCAGGCGGTCCAGCAGGTCAACCCGGACGCGAAGCTCGGTATCGGCCCGCCGATCGTGGACGGCTTCTACTACGACTTCGACGTAGCCGCCCCCTTCACCCCGGAGGACCTCCGCGCGCTGGAGAAGGCGATGGCCCGCATCGTCAAGGAGGGACAGTCCTTCCGCCGCCGCGTGGTGAGTGAGGACGAGGCCCGGGCAGAACTCGCGGACCAGCCCTACAAGCTCGAACTGATCGGGATCAAGGGTTCCGCCTCGGCCGACCAGACCGAGGGGGCGTCCGTGGAGGTCGGTGCCGGCGAGCTCACCATCTACGACAACATCCGCCGCAACGGCGAGACCGCGTGGAAGGACCTCTGCCGCGGCCCCCACGTCCCGTCCACGAAGGTGATCGGCAACGGCTTCCAGCTGATGCGCTCCGCGGCGGCCTACTGGCGGGGGAGCGAGAAGAACCCGCAACTGCAACGCATCTACGGCACCGCCTGGGCCTCGAAGGACGAGCTCACCGCCTACACCACCCGCCTCGCGGAGGCGGAGCGGCGTGACCACCGCCGGCTCGGCAACGAGCTGGACCTGTTCTCCTTCCCGGACGAGATCGGATCGGGCCTCGCGGTGTTCCACCCCAAGGGGGGGATCATCCGCATGGAGATGGAGCAGTACTCGCGCCAGCGACACCTCGAGGGCGGCTACCAGTTCGTCAACACGCCCCACATCACCAAGGCCCAGCTCTTCCAGATCTCGGGGCACCTCGACTGGTACGCGGAGGGCATGTACCCCCCGATGCACCTCGACGAGGAACGGGACGCCGAGGGCAACGTGCGCCGCCAGGGGCAGGACTACTACCTCAAGCCGATGAACTGCCCGATGCACAACCTGATCTTCTCCTCGCGCGGGCGCTCCTACCGTGAACTTCCCCTGCGGCTCTTCGAGTTCGGGACCGTCTACCGGTACGAGAAGTCAGGCGTGGTCCACGGCATGACGCGCGCCCGCGGCTTCACCCAGGACGACGCCCACATCTACTGCACCCGGGACCAGATGAAGGGCGAGGTCGCGACCCTGCTGACGTTCGTGCTCGACCTGCTGCGCGACTATGGCCTCGACGACTTCTACCTGGAACTGTCGAGCAAGAACCCGGACAAGTTCGTGGGCGACGACGCCACCTGGGAGGAGGCCACCGAGACGCTGCGGCAGGTGGCCGAGGAATCGGGCCTCGAGCTCCGGCCGGACCCGGGTGGCGCCGCGTTCTACGGACCCAAGGTCTCCGTCCAGGCCAAGGACGCGATCGGGCGCACCTGGCAGATGTCCACGATCCAGCTGGACTTCAACCTGCCCGAGCGTTTCGACCTCGAGTACACCGCGCCGGACGGCACCCGCCAGCGGCCGGTCATGATCCACCGTGCCCTGTTCGGCTCGATCGAACGCTTCTTCGCGGTGCTGACCGAGCACTACGCGGGCGCCTTCCCGGCGTGGCTCGCGCCCGTCCAGGTGGTGGCGGTCCCGGTGGCGGACGTCTTCAACGACTACCTCGCGGACATCGTCGGCCGGCTGCGCACCGCGGGCATCCGCGCCGAGCTGGACGATTCCGATGACCGGTTCGGCAAGAAGATCCGCAATGCGGCTGCCCAGAAGGTGCCGTTCGTCCTGATCGCGGGCGGCGAGGACGTCGAGGCCAACGCCGTGTCATTCCGCCTGCGGGGCGGGGAGCAGCGCAACGGCGTGCCGGTGGACGACGCCGTCGCCCAGATCGTCGACCACGTGCGCCTGCGGAGGAACACCTGATGGCGGAGGTGGACTCAGCCGACGGGTTCGCCGGCACGCCGGACGCTTTCCAGCGGCTGTGGACCCCCCACCGCATGGTCTACATCGACGGCCAGGACAAGCCGATCGACGCGGCCATGACCTCCTGCCCGTTCTGCCACGTGCCCGAGCGCGCCGACGCGGACGGCCTCATCGTCCACCGCGGGGAACTCGCGTACGTGGTCCTCAACCTCTACCCGTACAACCCCGGCCACCTGCTGGTCTGCCCCTACCGCCACGTCGCGTGGTACACGGAGCTGACCGAGGACGAGCGCAACGAGATCTCCACCCTGACCGCGGACGCCTTCCGGGCACTCACCAGGGCCTCCGACCCCGACGGCTTCAACACCGGCATGAACCAGGGCGCGGTTGCCGGCGCCGGCATCGCCGCGCACCTGCACCAGCACGTCGTCCCCCGCTGGAAGGGCGACGCGAACTTCTTCCCGATCCTCGCCCAGACCAAGGCGCTGCCGCAGGTCCTCGGGGACACGCGCGAGCTGCTCGTCCGGGCATGGGGTGGTCGCTGATGGTCATCGGGCAACACGGGCGGGGCTTCAGCACCGTGGCCTTCGGGCCCGTGGCACGCACCCTCGTCCGATGGCACGTCTCTCCGGACGTCGTGACGGTGGGGGGCACGGTGGCGACCGCCGCGATCGCGTTCGGGCTCCTTGCGCGCGGGCATCTCGTGGCTGGTCCGCTGCTCCTCGGCCTGGTCCTCCTCACCGACTCGATCGACGGGCTCATGGCCCGCGGCATGGGGCGCTCATCACCCTGGGGGGCGTTCCTCGACTCCACGATGGACCGGTTCGGCGACGCGAGCGTGTACCTCTCCATCGCGCTCGTCACGATCGCGATCCCGGGTGCGCTCGGTGACTGGACGTTCGGCTTCGCGCTGGCGATCGTCCCGCTTGCCCTGATCGTCTCCTACGCGCGCTCGCGCGCCGAGTCTGTGGGGTTCACGGCCGCGGTTGGGATCGCGGAGCGGACCGACCGCCTGATTGTCTCCCTCCTGGGGTGCCTTCTCGTTGGCCTCGGTCTGCCCACCTGGGTGCTCACCCTCCTCCTCGGGTACGTGGCGGTCGCGAGTTTCATCACGGTCATCCAGCGGATGGCTACCGTCTACCACCAGGCGGCCGCGCATGCGCATTGATCCCGGGACCGCGTTCTCCCTGGCGTGGACAATCGTCCCCCGGCTCCCGGAGCCACTGGTGCGCGCCCTCTTCGACGTCGCCGGCAGGATCGCGTGGCGGCAGGGCGGCGACGGGGTCCGTCAGCTGGAGAAGAACCTCTCCCGCGTCCGGCCCGAGGCGACGGACAAGGAACTCCGGCGCCTCACGCGTGACTGCATGCGGTCCTACATGCGGTACTTCGCCGAACTGTTCATGCAGCCGGGCATGCCCTCGGACGAGATGGACGTCCGCGTGCGCGGCCACGTCCCCGACCGGATGCGTGCCGACCTGGAGGAGGGCAGCGTCGTCGTGGCGCTCGGCCACCTCGGAAACTACGACCTCGCCGGCGCATGGTCAACCCGGAACATTGCCACCGTGATGGTGGTCGCGGAGCGGCTCAAGCCGGAGAAGCTGTTCCGGAAGTTCCTGGCGGTGCGCGAGAAGGAGGGGACCGAGGTGGTGCCATTCGAGCGCGGCTCGAACGTGTTCCGCCACCTCGTCCGGCGTTCACGCGAGGACACGAGGATCGTCGCCCTGCTGGCGGACCGTGACCTCGGCTCCAGCGGCATCGAGGTCCAGCTGTTCGGCCAGCCCGCACGGCTTGCGGTGGGTCCGGCGGCCCTTGCGATTGCCACGAAGAGGCCCCTGTACTTCGCGGCCATCCGCGGCGACAGGATCGAGCAGCTCCACGGCCCACGGAAGTGGGGGATCGACCTGGAATTCATCGGGCCGATCGCGCCCCCCGCGCCGGGGCCGGACGCAATAAGGGCCTACACGCAGGCCTGGGCGGACATCATGACGGAGCACGTCCGCAAGCACCCCACCAGCTGGCACATGCTCCAGAAGGTGTTCACGGCGGACCTCGACGGCGACCGCCTCGCCCGGAAGGCAGCCGAACAGTGAGGATCGGCATCGTCTGCCCGTACTCGTTCGATGCGCCGGGCGGCGTACAGTTCCACGTCCGTGACCTCGCGAGCACCCTCATATCGTGGGGTCACGAGGTTTCGGTCCTCGCCCCCGCGGAGGAGGAGACGCCGCTGCCCAGCTTCGTCGTGCCGGCCGGGCGCACCGTGGCCGTGCCCTACAACGGCTCGGTGGCGCGCCTGAACTTCGGCGTGGTGGCCTCGGGCCGGGTGTCCCGCTGGCTGGCCGACGGCGATTTCGACATCCTGCACATCCACGAGCCGATCACCCCCTCGCTCGGCATGCTCGCACTGTGGCAGACCCGGGTGCCCACCGTGGGCACTTTCCACAGCGCCCTCGACCGTTCGCGCGTCCTCCTGCTCTTCTCCCCGATGGTCCAGCCCTGGCTGGAGAGGCTCGACGCCCGCATCGCGGTGTCCGCCGAGGCCCGCCGGACCGTGGCGGACCACCTCGGCGGCGACGCCTTCGTGATCCCCAACGGCGTCTTCGTGGATCACTTCCGCCACGCCGAGCCCGACCCCCGGTGGGCGGGTCGGCGCCTCGGTGCGGACAATCCGCCGACGATCGCGTTCCTCGGGCGGCTCGACGAGCCCCGCAAGGGGCTGGGCGTGTTCGCGGGCGCCGTCGCCGCAGTGCTGCGTGAGCACCCGGACACCCGCTTCCTGATCGCGGGCCGGGGTGAGGCCGAGGCGGCGCGGGCGCTGCTCGCCGGGGCCGACGGGAACGTCACGTTCCTCGGCGGCATCAGCGACGAGGAGAAGGCCGCCCTGTTCGCCTCCGTCGACGTCTACGTCGCCTCACAACTGGGTGGTGAGTCGTTCGGGATCGTGCTCGTCGAGGCCATGAGCGGCGGAGCCCACGTCGTGGCCAGCGACATCCCGGCGTTCCGCGCGGTGACCGACGACGGTCGCGCCGGCTCCCTCTTCGCCGTCGGTGACCCGGGCGACCTCGCCCGCGCCCTGCTGGCGGCGATCGGTGACGGCGCCCCGGGCGTGCGCGCCCACGCCGCGACGTGGGTGGAGCAGTACGACTGGGGGACTGTCGCCCGGCAGGTGCTCGAGGTCTACCGGGCGGTGCTGGCCAGCAAGGGCATCGTGCCGCCGGACTCGCCAACGGGACGGGTGGCCAAGTTCCTGCGGTGGAGGGTGGAGAAGTGATGGAGCCGCTGACCTGGTGGACGATCGCCGCGGGGCTGCTCGCCCTCGCCCTGTTCGCCGGGATCGTGTCCCTCGCCACCCGGACGGACCGCCTCCACAACGAGGTGCTGCGCTCGCGTGCGATGCTCGAGCGCCAGCTGCACGCCCGTGCGTCGACCGCCCTCGAGATCGCGCACAGCGGACGCCTGGACCCGGCCTCGGCCGTGATCCTCGCGGACATCGCCACCCGAGCCGTCGAGAACCCGAACGCCCTGGTGCCCGACGGTCTGGACCCCAACTGGGAGTCCACACCGTCGATCGGCGCGGTGGAGACCCGCGACCGCGCCCTGGTGGAGAGCGAGCTCTCCCGGGTGCTCCGGCTCCTCGGTCCCCAGATCCGCGAGGAGTATGCCCACGACGCCGAACTGCAGGAACTGCTGACGCGGCTGGTGGGGCAGTGGTATCGCGCCACGATCGCCCGATCGCTCCACAACACCCGCGTGGTCCAGAGCAGGGAGTTGCGGAACCGCTTCCCCGTGCGGGTGCTCCACCTCGCCGGACGCGCACCCATGCCCGTCACCTTCGACATGGACGACGAGGTTCCCGAGCCCATGCGGGCGGGACTGCACCAGGAGTGATGACACCGTTGGCCGCCCCCGGAGGGCGGACGGGAGTTGAACCGCTCCGGTGCCGCGTCTAGTGTCGTTCTCATGTCACACGCGCCCGGGGCACCCCTGATGCAGGCTTGGGCGCCGGTGCCGCAGCGGACCCGCACCGCCCAGGCGCTCGAAGTCGTCGGTATAGCGTTCGGTGCCGTCGGAGTCCTGGCGATGATCGCGCTGGTCTCGAGCATGGCGGGGGTCGCCGGCACCGCCGTCGCGGGCGTCCTTGCGTTCATTCCGCTCGTGGTGGTGGTGCTCGGCATCCGCTGGATCGACAAGTGGGAACCTGAGCCCCGGCTCACGCTCCTCGCCGCCTTCCTGTGGGGCGCCGGGGTCTCCACGTTCGTGTCACTGGTCTTCAACAGCTGGTTCGCCGTGGCGGTGGCGGAGACCTCCTTCACGTCCTTCGGCCAACTCGTCCTCTCCACCGCCGTCGTGGCGCCCGTGGTGGAGGAGACCACAAAGGGCCTCGGGGTCCTCCTCGTCTTCCTGCTCCGCCGGCGTTTCTTCGACGGCCCCGTCGACGGCGTCGTGTACGCGGCCACCGTGGCGGCCGGGTTCGCGTTCGTCGAGAACATCCTGTACTTCGCCCAGTATGTCGACTCGCTCGGGAGCGTGTTCATCGGCAGGGCGGTCATGGCACCCTTCGCGCACGTGGTGTTCACGGCCATGACCGGCATCATGCTGGGCCTGGCATCGCGCCAGCATTCGCGGCGGGCGTGGCTGTGGCTCTTCCCGGTCGGCCTTGCGTGCGCCATCCTGCTGCACGGCCTGTGGAACTTCTCCACGATGTCCGGGAAGTACCTGTTCCTGTACCTGTTCCTGCAGATCCCGGTGTTCGTCGGCCTCGTCGCGCTGGTCTCGTGGCTGCGTTCGCTTGAGTCCGCCGTCATCCGGAACCGCCTCGGCGAGTACGCGCGGGCCGGGTGGCTGGCCCCGCACGAGGTGGCCATGGTCGCCTCCTTCAGCGAGCGGGGGCGTGCCCGGGCGTGGGCAGCCCGGTTCGGGCGCAGGGACCAGATGGCCGAGTTCCAGCGGCGCGCCACGAACCTCGCGTACGCCCGCGAGCGCGCCTTTTCCGGCCGCCTGCCCGCCACCGCCGCGGCGGACCAGGCGCACATGCTGACCGAACTCACGCGTGCCCGCCAAGCGATCCACGCCGGCCTCGCATGACCCCCACTCACCACCCCGATCGTCCAGGAGGACACATGGAGAACGTCACACCAGGGACCACCCGCGTCAAGCGCGGCATGGCCGAGATGCTCAAGGGCGGCGTCATCATGGACGTCGTCACGGCGGACCAGGCGAAGATCGCCGAGGACGCCGGCGCCGTCGCGGTGATGGCCCTCGAGCGGGTTCCCGCTGACATCCGGGCGCAGGGTGGCGTGGCGCGCATGTCCGACCCCGACCTGATCGACGGCATCATCAATGCCGTCTCCATCCCCGTGATGGCGAAGGCCCGGATCGGTCACTTCGTCGAGGCCCAGGTACTGCAGGCCCTCGGCGTGGACTACATCGACGAGTCGGAGGTGCTCACTCCCGCGGACTACTCCCACCACATCGACAAGTGGCGGTTCACCATCCCGTTCGTCTGCGGGGCCACCAATCTCGGCGAAGCGCTGCGGCGCATCACCGAGGGCGCGGCCATGATCCGGTCGAAGGGCGAGGCCGGCACCGGCGACGTCTCGAACGCCACCACCCACATGCGCACCATCCGCGACGAGATCCGGCGCCTCACGTCCCTGCCGGACGACGAGCTCTACCTCGCCGCGAAGGAGCTCGGCGCCCCCTACGACCTGGTCCGGGAGATCAGTGAGACCGGCCAGCTGCCGGTCGTCATGTTCACCGCCGGGGGAATCGCCACGCCGGCCGACGCCGCGATGATGATGCAACTCGGCGCCCAGGGCGTGTTCGTGGGCTCGGGGATCTTCAAGTCGGGCGACCCCGCCAGGCGTGCGGCCGCGATCGTGAAGGCGACGACGTTCTTCGACGACCCCACCGTCATCGCCGAGGTCTCGCGTGGCCTCGGGGAGGCGATGGTGGGCATCAACGTGGACGACATCCCCACTTCCCACCGACTTGCCGAGCGCGGGTGGTGACCTACTTCTCCGACGAGTGGGTGCGCGGCGCCGACGGCATGCTCCATCGCCGCGGCGCTCGCGTCATGGTCTTCGACGGGGCGGGTAGGGTCCTCCTCCAGCGCGGCCACGACATGGACGAGCCGGCTCGCCACTGGTGGTTCACCCCGGGTGGGGGCATCCACCGGGGGGAGGATCCGCGCGCGGCAGCGGCCCGGGAACTTGCCGAGGAGACCGGCATCGTCGTGGCAGCCCTGGACCTCGAGGGCCCGGTGGCGGAGAGGAGCGCCATCTTCGACTTCGCGCGCGAGTGGGTGCACCAGGACGAGGTGTTCTTCACCGCCCGGATCGCCGGTGCCGACCTCGACTCGAGTGGATGGACCGAGGTCGAACGGCAGTTCCTGGTGGAGCAGCGCTGGGTGCCGGTCGAGGAGATCGGCGCCCTCGACGGCGAACTCTTCCCGGAGGAGCTTCCCGCGTTCGCGGCCGCCCTGCTGGCCGGCTGGGACGGCGCCGTACGCCAGTTGCGGCGTGAGGACACGCGATGACGACGATCGGCGTCCTCGCCCTCCAGGGCGACGTGCGCGAGCACGTCGTGAGCCTCGAGGCCGTGGGTGCACGGGCGGTTCCGGTGCGCCGGCTGTCCGAGCTCGAGCACGTGGACGGACTGGTACTGCCGGGGGGCGAGTCGACCACCATCGACAAGCTCCTGCGGGCGTTCGGGCTCTTCGAGCCGTTGCGGGCGCGGATCGCCGGGGGGCTGCCCGTGTACGGCTCGTGCGCCGGCATGATCCTCCTCGCCGACCGCGTCCTCGGTGCCGGGCCCGACCAGCGCACCCTCGGGGGCATCGACATGACCGTGCGGCGCAATGCCTTCGGGCGGCAGGTGGACTCGTTCGAGGCCGACGTCGACGTGGCGGGGCTCGCGGGCGGGCCCGTTCACGCCGTGTTCATCCGCGCCCCGTGGGTGGAGGAGGTGGGGGAGGACGTCGAGGTGCTCGCCAGCGTGAGCCTGCCCGGTGGCGCTGCCACCCACATCGTCGCCGTGCGCCAGGGTGTGCTCCTCGCGACGTCCTTCCACCCGGAGATGGATGCGGACCACCGCCTGCATGAGCTCTTCGTCGGGATGGTCGGCTGAGTCACCGCCACCCTGCGTCGGCGTCACGGTGGGCCTGACCGAGGGCGGCGGTGGCTGCGGGTAGAATCGAGGCAGCCCGTGGGGCTCGCGCCCCGTTGTGAAACCCAGAGCCGATCTGCGCGCGCCGGTGCCGCCAGGTCGGGAAGGAGAACGCGTTGTCCGGTCATTCCAAATGGGCCACCACCAAGCACAAGAAGGCCGCGATCGATGCCAA
>JADGOQ010000198.1 GCA_017882885.1 Actinomycetales bacterium
CGGCATCGCTCTGGGACGAGGTGCGGCCCGAGTTGAGCGAGTCCGTCACGGACCGCGGTGGCACCTGTGACGACGTCCCAGGGGAGTTCGGCCGCGAGCTCATCGCGAAGCTCCCCGTGACGACCCAGGGCGGGATGGGCATGCGCGCGGTCCGGTTCGTGGGCGTCGACGGGCCGCGCTGGATGATCCGCGGCGCGTTCTCCGGCAAGGCCGCCCTCGACCCCGACGAGGCGGCGCCCCTCGAGGGCGTGCTGCGCGACGTCGTCGTGGTGCGCGGCTCGCAGGCGCGGCCACCACGCGAGGTCCTCACACTGACGCTCCCGGGCACCGCCGAGGTGGCCGAGCCCGCACCCGATGACGACCCGCTTGGCATCCTGCGCCGCGGCCCGGAGATCACGGAGACTCGATGAGGCTGTTCGGGGGCTTCCTCACCAGCCGCGACGACCTCGTCGCGGAGGACAGGCGCGCGGCCGTCGCCCACCTTGGTGCTACGCCGATCGGCGAGCTGGCGGCCCGCCAGCACGCCCTCGTGGCGGGCCAGATCGTGTCACTCACCTTCCAGCCCCGCGGCGCCACACCCGCGCTCACCGCCCGCCTCAACGACGGCAGCGCAACCATCGGCCTCGTGTTCCTCGGTCGCACGGAGGTGCCGGGGATCGAGGCGGGCCGTCGCCTCACCGCCGAAGGTGTGGTGGGCGTGGAGAACGGTCTGCCGGTCATCTACAACCCGGTCTACCGGTTGCTGCCCCGGTGACGGCCGACGAGGAGTCCGTGGAATCCGGCCGGCCCGCACCCGGACCGAAGGTCCCCGCCGTGGGCTCGAAGGGGGTGGGCCAGCTCGCCAAGGAGGAGTTCGACTTCATGGAGGCCGTGGGCGGGGCCCGCGGACTCGTGGAGTCGATCGCCCCCGGACTCGTCTTCGTTGTGGTGTTCCTGGCCTCCGGCGAGCTGCTGCTCGCCCTCGTCGCCGCCGGTGGCCTCGCGGTCCTGGCCGTCCTCGCCCGGCTCGTCCAGCGCACGCCGCTCACGCAGGCGTTCAGCGGGCTGTTCGGTGTGGCGATCTCGGTGGTGTGGGCGTGGCGGTCGGGTGAGGCGGCCGACTTCTTCCAGTGGGGCCTGTGGGTGAACGGGGCCTACCTGCTCGGGTGCCTGCTCTCGATAGTCCTGCGGTGGCCGGTCGTCGGTGCGATCGTGGCGGTCATCCGCGGCGAGTGGGAGGGGTGGCGCTCCTCGCCGATGTACCGGCGCTACGTCCTGGCGACGTGGCTCTGGGCCGGGTTGTTCGCGGCGCGCCTGCTCGTGCAGGTCCCGCTGCTGCGGGCCGACGACGTCGCGTGGCTGGGAACGGCGAAGCTGCTCATGGGCGTCCCGCTGTTCGCGCTCGTCGTCTGGGTGACCTGGCTGATGGTCAGGGTGCCAGGAGCTGCTGGACCTCTCCCAGGTAATCCTCGGCACTAGCGTCCACGACGAGCAGGAGCTCGTCGCCCGCCTCGAGGGTGTCGTCCGGTGAGGGCGGGATCGGGCGGTCACCCCGGATGATGGCGGCGAGCACGATCGAGCCCGGCCACCTGATCGAGGCGACCCGCTTCCCGATGGCGGGGGAGTCCGCGGGCAGGGTGATCTCGTGGATCGACGCGCCCGACTGGTGGAAGGTGAAGATCTTCACGAGGTCGCCGACGCTGACGGCCTCCTCCACGAGGGAGGTCATGATCCGCGGCGTCGAGACCTGGACGTCGACGCCCCACGAGCGGTCGAACATCCACTCGTTCTTCGGGTTGTTGACGCGCGCGACCACCCGCGGAACCGCGAACTCCGTCTTGGCGATCAGGGAGATGACCAGGTTGGCCTTGTCGTCCCCCGTCGTCGCCACGACGACGTCGCACTCGGCGACCCCGGCCTCGGCGAGGGCGGACGGCTCGCAGGCGTCGGCCAGCAGCCAGTCGGCGTCGGCGACGGAGGCGATCTTCATGGCAGCGGGCAGCTTGTCGACGAGGGTGACCTCGTGGCCGTGGGAGAGCAGCTCCCGGGCGATCGAGCGACCCACGGACCCGGCCCCGGCGATCAGGATGCGCATCAGTCCGCCTTCACGGGCTCGGCCATGAAGCGGCGCTGCAGCCGGGGCAGCTCCTCGCTCATCGCCATGATGTACACGAGGTCGTTCTCCTGGATCACCGTGGAGACGGTGGGGACCATGCCCTTGCCGAACCGCGTGATATAGGCGATCCGGGCGCCGACGCTTTCCTCGAGGTGCCCCACTGTGCTGCCGATCCAACGGGGGTGGTAGTCGATGCTGGCCAGGCTCACCGCGCCCGACGCGTCGCGGTACTCCACCTGGGCGCCCTTGGGGAGCAGGCGGCGCAAGAACTGGTCGGCGGTCCAGGGGACCGTTGCCACGGTGGTGATCCCCAGCCGCTGGTACACCTCGGCACGGCGCGGGTCGTAGATGCGCGCCACCACGTGCTTCACCCCGAAGGTCTCCCGCGCCACCCGGGCGGTGAGGATGTTCGAGTTGTCACCGTTGGAGACGGCGGCCAGCGCGTAGGCCTCCTCGATGCCGGCCTGGAGGAGCGCGTCGCGGTCGAATCCCATGCCGGTGATGCGCCGGCCGGAGAACTCCGCGGGGAGGCGGCGGAAGGCGTCGGGGTCCTGGTCGATCACCGCGACCGAGTGTCCCGACTCGTCGAGCTGGGCGGCCAGCAGGCCACCGACGCGGCCGCAGCCCATGATCACGAAATGCACAGGCCTGACGGTACTCCCTCGCGCGCCCCAAGGGGTGCTCCAATGCCGCAGGTGCGGGCTTAGCATGTGTAATCGTGACGGACATCGGCAATGGACTCAAACGGCTGGTCCTCGGGCGGCCGATGCGGTCGGACATGCTCGGTCACACCCTGCTGCCGAAACGCATCGCACTGCCGGTGTTCGCCTCCGACGCGCTCTCGTCCGTGGCGTACGCCCCTGACGAGATCCTCCTGACGCTCGCGTTCGCCGGTTTCGCGGCCGTCGCGATCTCTCCGTGGGTCGCCCTCACGGTGGTGGTGGTGCTCGGGGTGGTCGTCGCCTCGTACCGCCAGAACGTCCACGCCTACCCGTCGGGCGGCGGGGACTACGAGGTGGCATCCGAGAACCTCGGCAAGAAGGCCGGACTCGCCGTCGCGAGTGCCCTGCTGGTGGACTACATCCTCACCGTGGCGGTCTCCATCTCTGCTGCTGCTCGGCGTGATCGCGGCGAGCATGATGATGTGCGTGGTCGTGCTGGCGCGACTCACCGGCGTCAAGCTGGTGGAGTTCCCGGCGGAACAGTTCCTGCTGGACGGGCAGCCCGTGGGCGAGGAGTACCACCAGAGCCCGGTGATCGGCCAACTCGCCGCGACCATCTTCGCGGACGTCCCGATCCTCTTCTACCTCGTGACGGTGGTGACGGGGCTCATCCTCGTCCTCGCCGCCAACACGGCGTTCAACGGTTTCCCCGTCCTGGGTTCGATCCTGGCCCGGGACGAGTTCCTGCCGCGTCAGCTGCACACACGCGGCGACCGGCTTGCCTACTCCAACGGCATCGTGATGCTGACAGTCGGCGCGGTGGTGCTGATCGTGGCCTTCGACGCCCAGGTCACCCGGCTGATCCAGCTCTACATCGTCGGGGTCTTCATCTCGTTCACGACCTCGCAGTTCGGGATGGTCCGGCACTGGACCCGCAACCTGCGGACGGAGTACAGCAAGGAGGCCCGCGCCCGGATGCAGCGCTCCCGGATCGTCAACGCGGTCGGGTTCGTGATGACCGGCGTCGTGCTCGTCATCGTCCTCATCACCAAGACCGTGCAGGGCGCCTGGATCACCCTCCTGCTGATGGCGATCCTCTACCTCACGATGCTCGCCATCAACACCCACTACCAGCGCCTCTCGAGGAAGCTCAGGGTGGAGGACGCACAGGAGGCGCGGGCGCTCCCGTCCCGCACCCACGGCGTCGTCCTGGTCTCCAAGCTCCACCAGCCCGCGCTGCGCGCCATCGCCTATGCCCGCGCAACCCGGCCGAACACCCTGGAGGCGGTCCACGTGGCGATCAACGACGACGACGTCGTGGAACTGCGCGCCCAGTGGGACGAGTTCCTGGTCCCGGTGCCCCTGACGATCCTCTCCTCGCCGTTCCGTGAGATCACGCGCCCGATCGTGGAATACGTCCGCGGGCTGCGTCGTTCCTCCCCGCGCGACCTCGTGGTGGTGTTCATCCCCGAGTACGTGGTGACGCACTGGTGGGAGCAGGTGCTCCACAACCAGAGCGCGCTGCGCCTCAAGGGGCGCCTGCTCTTCATGCCGGGCGTGGTGATGGCGTCGGTGCCCTTCCAGCTCGACCAGGGCGCCGCGGAGACGCTCATTCCCGTTCCCGATCCGCGGGCCGGGTGAGCGCGGCGGCACTCGACCTCGAGCTGCTGCGCGAGGCGCACGGCGGCTTCTGTGTGGCCCGCTCCGAGGGCAAGGTGGTCTTCGTGCGCGGTGGCATCCCGGGCGAGCGCGTGCTGGCGCGCGTCACCCAGGAGAACGCGCACCACTCGATCGCGGACGTCGTCGAGGTGGTCACCCCGTCCCCGGACAGGGTGGCGCACATCTGGCCCGAGGCCGGGCGTGCCGGCGTGGGCGGGGTCGACCTCGGGCACGTGGCGCCTGACGCGCAGCGGCGCTGGAAGGGCAACGTGATCGGCGACGTCGTCCGGCGCATCGGCGGGGAGCGGCTGGCCGAGGAGCTCGGGCCGGTGGAGGTGCGGGCCGTCGGCGAGTACGCCACCGGCACCCGCACCCGCGTTTCGTTCGTGGCGGACGACAAGGGGCGGCTCGCCATGCGGCGGCCGCGATCCCACGAGACGGTCGCGGTCCACGACATGCCGCTCGCCGTCCCGGAGTTCGCCCGGCTCGGCCTCTTCGAAGACGCCTGGCTCTGGGCCCCGGGCGAGACTGTCGCGGCGGTGGTCCCGAGCGCGTCGCCCCCCGTGGTGGTGACCGGCGACGCCGTCCGGTCCGCGCCGGGGCGCGCGGCGCTGCGGCGGGTGCGCGAGGAGGTGCGCCACGGCGGCCACCTGCTGCGGTATGTAGTCGACGCGGCCGGGTTCTGGCAGGTGCACCGCGACGCCCCGCGCGTCCTCGTGGAGCGGGTGTTGGGCGACGCCGCGCTCACGGGCGGCGAGTCGGTGCTCGAGCTGTACGCCGGGGCGGGGCTGTTCACGGCACCGCTGGCCGACGCCGTCGGGCCGACGGGCGCCGTGGTGTCCGTCGAGGGCTCGGTGACCGCGGTCGACGACGCGAACGTGAACCTCGCGGGCCGGCCGCAGGTGTGGGCATGGGCCGGGACCGTGGACGTGCGGGCCGTGGGCGACGGGCCGGTCGACGTCGTCGTGCTCGACCCGCCGCGGACCGGGGCCGGGACCGTCGTGATGCGGGCGATCCTCGCGCGCGGCCCGGGACGGATCGTCTACGTGGCGTGCGACCCGGCCGCGCTCGCGCGCGACCTCGCCGAGTGCCTGGGCGAGTACCGGGTGGAGCACGTGGAGGCGTTCGACCTGTTCCCGCACACCCACCACGTCGAGACGGTCGTGTGCCTCGCCCGGCGTTGATCGCCGCGTCCGTGAGACTACGCGCCCCGGGCGGGTTCACTAGGCTGAGGGTGTCCGGTGGACAGGCCACCCCGGGACAAGTATCTTGATGTCGAGATACCAACCGACGACGAATCCAAGGAGAGCCATGGACAGCTTCAATTCCGCGGCACAGCTCACGGTGGGTGGGACCAGCTACCGGATCAACCGGCTGGACGCCGTGCCCGGACTGGAGAAGCTGCCGTACTCGCTCAAGGTGCTGGCCGAGAACCTGCTGCGCACCGAGGACGGGGCCAACGTCACCGCCGACCACGTGGCTGCGCTCGCGAGCTGGGACCCCGCCGCCGAACCCGACACCGAGATCCAGTTCACCCCCGCCCGCGTGGTGATGCAGGACTTCACCGGCGTCCCCTGCGTGGTGGACCTCGCCACCATGCGTGAGGCCGTTGCGGAGTTGGGTGGCGACGCGAACCGGATCAACCCGCTGGCGCCCGCCGAACTGGTGATCGACCACTCCGTGGTCATCGACGTCTTCGGGCGCGCCGACGCGTTCGAGCGCAACGTGGAGCTCGAGTACGAGCGCAACCGCGAGCGCTACCAGTTCCTCCGCTGGGGCCAGACGGCCTTCAACGACTTCAAGGTGGTGCCGCCCGGCACCGGAATCGTGCACCAGGTGAACATCGAGTACCTCGCCCACGTGGTCATGACCCGCGAGGTCGACGGCGTGCTCAGGGCGTACCCGGACACCTGCGTGGGCACGGACTCCCACACCACCATGGTCAACGGCCTCGGCGTGCTCGGGTGGGGCGTGGGCGGCATCGAGGCGGAAGCCGCCATGCTCGGCCAGCCCGTCTCCATGCTGATCCCCAAGGTGGTGGGCTTCAGGCTCTCCGGCCAGATCCCCGCCGGCGCGACCGCGACCGACGTCGTGCTCACCATCACGCAGATGCTCCGCAAGCACGGCGTGGTGGGCAAGTTCGTCGAGTTCTACGGCGACGGCGTGGGCGCCGTGCCGCTCGCGAACCGCGCAACCATCGGCAACATGAGCCCCGAGTTCGGCTCCACCGCGGCCATGTTCCCCATCGACGACGTCACCATCGAGTACCTGCGGCTCACCGGGCGCTCCGAGGACCAGGTGGCTCTCGTGGAGGCGTATGCCAAGGAGCAGGGCCTGTGGCACGACCCATCCCACGAGGCCGTGTACTCCGAGTACCTCGAGCTGGACCTCTCCACGGTGGTGCCCTCCATCGCCGGGCCCAAGCGCCCGCAGGATCGCATCGAGCTCTCGGTCGCGAAGGAGGCGTTCGCCACGGTGCTGCCGGACTACGTCGCGCATGTGGCGGACGTGGAGTTCTCGCACCTGGACGACGCCATCGCGGACAGCTTCCCGGCGTCCGACCCCGTCTCCCACGACTCGGACCTGGAGGACGGCGAGCACGCGGTGCACCACATCACGGCACCCACGCTCCCCAGCCGGAAGGTGGCCGTCACGATGGCCGACGGCACCGTGACGGAGATCGACCACGGCGCGGTGGTGATCGCCTCCATCACGTCCTGCACCAACACCTCCAACCCCTCCGTCATGCTCGCGGCGGCCCTGCTGGCCAGGAACGCGGTGGAGCGGGGCCTGCAGGTCAAGCCGTGGGTGAAGACGTCGATGGCGCCGGGCTCGAAGGTGGTCACGGACTACTACGAGAAGGCCGGCATGTGGCCCTACCTGGAGGCACTCGGTTACCACCTGGTGGGTTACGGATGCACCACCTGCATCGGCAACTCGGGTCCGCTGCCCGCAGAGGTGTCCGCCGCCGTCAACGAGAACGACCTCGCCGTCGTCTCGGTGCTCTCCGGCAACCGCAACTTCGAGGGCCGCATCAACCCGGACGTCAAGATGAACTACTTGGCATCACCACCGCTGGTCATCGCCTACGCACTGGCGGGGACCATGAACTTCGACTTCGAGACCGAGGCGCTGGGCCGGGACCGGGATGGCGTGGACGTCTTCCTGAAGGACATCTGGCCGTCCCCGCAGGATGTCCAGGCGACGATCACGGCCACCATCGACCGGGCGATGTTCACATCCGGCTACGCCGACGTCTTCGCGGGCGATGAGCGGTGGCGCTCGCTACCAACGCCGGTGGGTGACACGTTCGCGTGGGACGACGCGTCCACCTACGTCCGCAAGCCGCCGTACTTCGACGGCATGTCGATGGAGCTCACCCCGGTGTCCGACATCCACGGGGCGCGGGTGCTTGCCAAGCTCGGCGACTCGGTGACCACCGACCACATCTCGCCGGCCGGGTCGATCAAGCCGGATTCGCCGGCCGGCCGGTACCTCGCCGAGCACGGGGTGGAACGTCGCGACTTCAACTCCTACGGCTCGCGCCGCGGGAACCATGAGGTGATGATTCGCGGCACGTTCGCCAACATCCGGCTGCGGAACCAGCTGCTCGACGGCGTCGAGGGCGGCTACACCCGCAACCTCCTCACCGGCGGGACGGAGTCCATCTACGACGCCTCGCAGGCCTACCAAGCCGCCGGCATCCCGCTGGTGGTGCTCGGTGGCAAGGAGTACGGCTCCGGGTCCTCGCGCGACTGGGCCGCCAAGGGCACGGCACTGATCGGGGTCAAGGCCGTGATCACCGAGAGCTTCGAGCGCATCCACCGGTCCAACCTGATCGGGATGGGCGTGCTTCCGCTGCAGTTCCCGGACGGCGAGAACGCCGACTCCCTCGGGCTGGACGGCACTGAGACGTTCGACATCACTGGTGTCGAGGCCCTCAACGACGGCGTGACGCCGCGTACCGTCAACGTGCGGGCCACCCGGGCCGACGGGACCGACGTGGTGTTCGACGCACGCCTGCGCATCGACACCCCCGGCGAGGCGGACTACTTCCGCAACGGCGGCATCCTGCAGTATGTGCTGCGCTCGCTCGTGAACGACTGATCACAGTGGGTTGTACGCTCGGCCCATGAGGCGAACCCTGGTCGCTGTTTCCGCCACTTTCCTGGCGTCCTCCCTCGCCGCGTGCGGGGGTGGCGACGGCGGCGACGGGGAGCCGTCCGGCTACCAGCGGGCCGACGTCGAGTTCCGGCAGGTGGCGCTGGGGGACGCCCCGGACGTCCAGGCGGTCGTGGATGCCTCCGACGCGTTCGGGCTGGACCTGCTCGCCGCTGCCGACCCCGCGGAGAACCTCGTGATCTCGCCGGCGTCGGCGGTCATCGCGCTCGCGATGCTCGGCGAGGGCGCCACGAACGTGGGGGCGGCGGAGCTGGACGCGTTGTTGGGCAGTTCGGGTGACGCGCGCACCGAGGCGGTCAACGCCCTGGCCGGCGTGCTGGCCGCATACGACGGCGACCCCGGCAGCGTGGACGACGAGGACCTGCCGGAGAGCCCCCTGGTCCACGTGGCCAACAATGTGGTGCTGGACGACCAGGCGGACGTGACGGCCGCCTATCTTGCGCGGCTGGCCGAGTTCTACGACGCCGGGGTCCAGGTCGCCGACCTGGGCAGCGACGCCGGCACGAAGGTGCTGGACGTATGGGTGCGCGAGCACACCGGCGGGCGCATCGAGAAATCCGCGATCACCCCGAGAGACGACCTCCGGCTGGTGCTGCAGGACGCGGTGCTCCTGGCCGCACGGTGGCAGCAGGAGTTCGACCCCGGCGCCACCCGCGAGGGCGAGTTCACCACGGCTGATCGAGGCGTCCAGCCCGTTGACCTCATGACAACCCTGCAACCCCTCGCCTACGCCGAGTCCGACGGGTGGCAAGCGGTTGAACTGCCGTACCGTGACGGTTTCGCCGTGGCGCGACTCGTCCTCCCCCCGGAGGGCGAGGACCCGGCGGCCATTCCCGCCACCACCCTTGCGGCGCTCGAGGACGGGCTGCAGCGGGCAGGGACGCTCCAGGTCCAGCTCTCACTCCCGCGGTTCGAGGTGGACTCCACGACCAACCTGACGGAAGCCCTCAAGGCCCTCGGCGTGCAGGCGATCTTCGATCCCGGGGCGGGTGCGCTCGAGGGCATCGGCCCGGGGCAGGAGCTCCACGTGGGGCAGGCGGTGCAGCAGGCCACCATCACCGTGGGTGAGCAGGGCACCGTCGCCGCGGCCGTGACGGAGATCGGCGTGGCGGGCACGGCCGCACCCGTGGTCGACGTGGTGTTCGTCGCGGACCGGCCCTTCCTCATGGTGGTGGAGGAGGCCACCACCGGATGGGACCTGTTCCAGACGGTGGTCCGGACCTTCGACTAGTCCCCGGCCGGCGTGAACCCGAACACGCGCCCGTAGAAGGCCAGCTCCCGCGCCAATGCGTCCCGGGTGGTCTCCGCGCGGCGGAAGCCGTGCCCCTCGCCGGGGTACAACACCAGCTCCACGTCGCCACCCGCCGCCTCGATCCTCCGCGCCATCTCGCGCGCCTGGTTCGGGGGGACGACGGCGTCGTCCTCGCCCTGCAGCAACAGCACCGGGGCGGTGAGGCTGTCGAGGTGGAACAGCGGTGAGCGCTCCCGGTAGACGGCTGCCGCCTCCGGGTACGGGCCCACGAGCGTGTCCGTGTAGTGGGACTCGAATTTGTGGGTGTCCTGCGCCAGCAGCGCGAGGTCCGCGATGCCGTATCGGCTGGTGCCCGCTGTGAAGGCGTCGGTGGCCGTCAGTGCTCGCAACACGCTGTAGCCGCCGGCGCTCCCGCCCCGGATGGCCACGCGCTCGCCGTCCACCAGACCCTGCTCCACCAGGGCGCGGACGCCCGCGGCGATGTCGGCGATGTCCACCACCCCCCACCGGCCGTTCAGCGCCTCACGGTACCCACGTCCGTAGCCGGTGGAGCCGCGGTGGTTGACGTCCAGCACCGCGAAACCGCGGGTGGTCCAGAACTGGACGGTGGGGGAGAAGGCGCCGGTGGTGGCGGAGGTGGGACCGCCGTGGACCAGCACGAGGAGCGGGGGCAGTTCACCCTCGGGTGCCTCGAAGTCCGGGTTCACCGGGGGGTGGAAGAAGCCGTGCGCCACCCCGTCCCCGCCCGCGACGTGGTTCGCGTCGTCGTCGACGTCCCAGTCCACGGCCTCCGCCACGGAGACGTACGCCTCGGCGAGCGTGGTGGGCGAGGAGGCCCGCAGTACCCGGACCGAGCCCTCCGCGAGGACGAGTTCCACGAGCGCGGCGGGGCGGGCGGCGTGGTTGCCGATGAACGCCACACGCCCGCCTCCTGCGGCCACCTCACTCGCGACCTCGAGGCCGGTGATCCACTCCTCGAGCTCACCGTTGGAGATGCGCATCGTACCCAGCGACCAGCGGCCGAACCGAGTCCAGCGGCACACCACGTGGTCTTCGTCGAGCAGGGTGAGGGCGTGGTCGAACGTCCACGGCGGTGCCGCGAACTCGGCCTCCGTGGGGTGCAGCGGGCGCACCCGGCACTCGCCGAGCGGGTCGGAGCAGCGGTGGACGTTCCACCAGCCGCTCGGGTCGGAGACGAAGAGCAGTTCGTCGTCGGCGGCCCACAGCGGGGAGATCGCACTCACGCCCGCACCACCGGCGACCGCGCGCGGCTCGCCGATGCGGTCGCCGTCCAGTTCCGCGACCATGAGCGTGGCCTCGTCCCAGGGCATGTGGGGATGGTTCCACTCGTACCAGGCCAGCGCCGTGCCGGACGGATTCACCCGGGGGTTCGCGACGAAGTCGGCAGCGTCGCGCAGCACGGACACCTCGCGTGAGGTGATGTCCACCCGCACCAGCCGGTTGCGGACCTCCGCGCCGTGTTCCTCGGCGACGGCGAGGACCGCGTGGTCCTCGATCGTCAGGTCGGCGTGGCGGACGCCGTCGGCGGGGGTCACCGGCCGCGGGGCGGACCAGCCGTCCTCGCCGCGGACCGTCACCCACAGCCGGTCGTCCGCGCGCGCCGAGAAGACGCACACGCCGTCGGCGACGTCGAAGTCGCGACCGCCGTACTCGTGTACCCGCGAGGCGACGTCGACGGCGGTGCCGTCCTCGAAGAGCGTGGTGACGGCCTCGTACTCCCCGTCACACGCCCGCATGACGACGCCGCGGCCGTCACCCCCCGTCTCCTTCCAGTACGTCGAGTCGCCGTCGACGCGGGGCGGCGAGAGCCGGACCACGGACGCGGTCATGTCCTGGATGGTGAGCGGGGAGAGCCATGATCCGAAGGGGGCTCGAGTGGGGGCCATGTGAGCAGCCTAATCGGCTGGACGGGTGGCTGGGCCGTGTCAATCGGGGGCGCGCGTCGTAAAGTTGGGGGAGCGCACTTCCAACCACGGGGGTTTCCATGACGATTCTTGAACGCATCTCACGTCCGCGGGACCTGCGTGGACTCGTCACGGAGGAACTGGTGCAACTCGCGGAGGAGATCCGGGAGTTCCTGGTGGCGAACGTCGCGCGCACGGGTGGGCACCTGGGCCCGAACCTGGGCGTGGTGGAGCTGACCATTGCGATCCACCGGATCTTCGACTCACCGCGCGACCGGATCGTCTTCGACACCGGCCACCAGGCCTACGTCCACAAGCTCCTGACCGGTCGCCAGGACTTCAGCCAGTTGCGGAAGTCCGGGGGGCTCTCCGGCTACCCGTCGCGCGCGGAGTCGGTGCACGACGTCGTCGAGAACTCCCACGCCTCCACGGCGCTGAGCTGGGGTGACGGGATCGCCCGTGCGAACCTGCTGCGCGGCCGCACGGACCGGCACGTCGTCGTGGTGGTGGGCGACGGGGCGCTGACCGGCGGGATGGCCTGGGAGGCGCTCAACAACATCGCCGAAGGGCCGGACCGCAACCTCGTGATCGTTGTCAACGACAACGGCCGCTCCTATGCGCCCACCACGGGAGGCATCGCCCACCACCTGGACGCGTTGCGGACCAACCATGGCTACGAGAAGGTGCTCGACTGGGGCAAGCGCACGCTGCTCCGGAGCGGCGCGCCCGGCCGCCTGACCTACGAGGCGCTGCACGGCGTCAAGAAGGGCGTGAAGGACGTGCTGGCGCCGCAGGGGCTGTTCGAGGACCTGGGCATCAAGTACATGGGTCCGGTGGACGGCCACGACATCGTGGCCATGGAGTTCGCCCTCACCCGGGCCCGGGCGTACGGCGGGCCCGTGATCGTGCACGCCATCACCGAGAAGGGCCGCGGCTACCAGCCCGCCCTGGACGACAGCGCCGACCGGTTCCACGCCGTCGGCGTGATCCATCCCGAGACCGGCCTGCCGGTGGTACCCGCCCGCTTCGGCTGGACCTCCGTGTTCTCCCAGGAGATCCTGAAGCTCGCCCGGCAGCGGGACGACATCGTGGCCATCACGGCCGCCATGCTGCGGCCGGTGGGTCTCGGCCCCCTGAGCGAGGAGTTCCCGGACCGCGTGTTCGACGTCGGCATCGCCGAGCAGCACGCCATCACCTCCGCGGCCGGGCTCTCCTTCGCAGGCATGCATCCCGTGGTGGCGCTCTACGCCACCTTCCTGAACCGCGGGTACGACCAGGTGCTCATGGACGTCGGCCTCCACAACCAGGCCGTGACTCTCGTGCTGGACCGGGCCGGGATCACCGGGGACGACGGCGCCAGCCACAACGGCATGTGGGACATGGCGCTGATGCGCACGGTCCCCAACCTGCGCCTCGCCGCCCCGCGCGACGAGGAGACGCTGCGCGCGGAACTGCGTGAGGCCGTGGCCATCGATGGCCCCACGGTGGTGCGCTACCCCAAGGGCTCGATCCCGGAGCCCATGCCGGCACTGGAGACCATCTCGGGGATCGACGTCATCGGCCGCCATCCGGGCGACCGCACCGTCCTGGTGGTCGGGGTGGGCTCGATGGCCGGCTGCGCCCTCGAGGTCTCGCGGGCGCTGGACGCCCAGGGAATCGGCTCGCTCGTGGTGGACCCACGGTGGGCACTGCCGGTCTCGCCCGCCCTCGTGGACCTCGCGTCACGGTTCGAACTCGTGGTCCACATCGAGGACGGGCTCGTGAGCGGAGGGGTGGGTTCGGCGCTGCGCGACGCGCTGGCCGAGGCCGACATCCGCGTGCCGGTCCAGACCCATGGCATCCCGCAGGCGTTCCACCACCATGCGCGCCGCGACGAACTCGTCGAGGAGTTCCACCTGCGCCCGGCCGACATCGCGCGGCAGGTTGCCGGCGCGCTGCTCGCCCCGGACGTCGACGCGGCGCCTCAGATGCCGTCCGGGTGGAACAGCCCGCCGCTCGCCTCGGACGCCCCCACCTCGTCGAGGTAGGGGGTGATCCCGCCGCGGTGCACCGGCCAGCCGGCGCCCGCGAGCATCGCGACGTTGACGGAGTCCACGTCGGCCACCCCCGCGTCGACCATGAGGTGGATCTCCTCCGCGAGCGCGAGCTGGACGCGCCGCAGCACAACCTCCGCCGTTGACGGCGCCGGATCGGACGGCGTGAAGTAGCGGGCGATCGCGGGGTCGTGTGGTGTTGCGGCGGAGGGCCGGCCGAGCAGGAACGAGGCGCCGTCCGCAACGATCGCGTCGAGCCCGGGGCTCTCCGGGTACCGCTCGCCGAGGGCACGCCGCAGGGTGTGCAGCACGTGGGCGGCAACGGCGGGCCCGACCAGCTGGAGCAGCTGCAGCGGGCCCATCGGCAGGCCCAGCGGGTCCAACGCGCGGGCGGCGACGTCCACGTCCGTCCCGGACTCCAGCTCGCCCAGGACCTCGCCCAACAGCCGCACGAGCAGCCGGTTCACGATGAACCCGGGAGCGTCGGCCACGTCCACCGTCACCTTGCCGGCGGCGTGGACGAGCGTACGGGCGGTGTCGAGCACGTCGTCGTCCGTGCGGGCGGTGTGGACGACCTCGACGAGCGGCATCGCCGCCACCGGGTTGAAGAAGTGGATCCCCACCAGGCGCTCGGGCCGGGCCAGCACCGAACCCATCTCGGTCACGGACAACGCCGAGGTGTTGGTGGCCAGGATCGCGTCCGGCCGCAGGTGGGGCTCCACCTCGGCGAACACCGCCTGCTTCACGCCCATCTCCTCGAAGACGGCCTCGATCACGAGGTCCGCGTCCCCGAAGTCCTCGTAGTCCGTCCCCACGGTGATGGCCGCGGCCACGGCCTCCAGCTGTGCGGGGGCGAGCCGGCCGCCGAGTGACTCCCGCTCACGGGCGAGGAGGCCACGGGTGCGCTCGCAGCGGGCGTCGTCCACCTCCTTCATCACCACACGGACGCCGAGCCGCGCCGCGAGCAGGGTGGCGAGCTGTGAGGCCATGAGACCGCCGCCGATCACACCGAGCCGGCGGATGGGGGAGGTCACCCGCGGTGGGCGTGCGCGGCGCAGGAGTTCGACGGCGTACAGGCCGTCGTGCAGCGCGTCCGACGCGACGAGGTCCGCGAGCGCCTCGTCCTCGCGGCCGAAGGCCACGGTCCGGTCCGCGTCCCGGGCGGCGCGCAGCAGTTCAAGCGCCCTCTCGGGGGCGGGCCGGCCACCCAGCGCGGCGCGGCGCACGCGGTCCTTGTGGGGCGCGAGTGCCGCTGCCCACTCCTCGGCGTCGGGGTCGGACGACTCGGGCGCGTGGGGTCGCGCGGGGTGGTCGAGGAGGTCCGCGATCTCGCCCGCGGGGAAGTCGTCCCCCTCCCAGAGGCGGTCGACGACGCCCAGTTCGAGGGCCTGCGCCGCGGACAGGGTGGTGTTGTTGTGCGCGGGGTTGGTGATGATCACCTCGGCGGCAGGGCCGGGCCCGATGAGGTGGGGGAGCAGGAAGCAACCGCCCCAGCCGGGAATGAGGCCCAGGTACGTCTCCGGCAGGCCGAGCGGCCGGGCCCCCGCGTGGGCGAGTCGCATGTCACAGGCAAGCGCCAGCTCGAGGCCGCCCCCGAGCGCGGTGCCGTTGACCAGCGCGACCGTGGGGACAGGAGCGTCGAGGAGCGCGGACACCACCGCGTGACCGAGGTTCCCGAGTGCCCGGCCGTCCGCCGGATTCCGGGTTCCCCGCACCAACGTGAGGTCCGCCCCGGCGAGGAACGTCCGGTCCACTCCCGTCAGGACGATCCCGCTGACTTCGCCCGCCGCCCCCCACCCACTGGCCGTGGCGACGGCGTCGGCCAGGTTGCGGAGGCCCAGCGGACCCAGGGTGGCGGGGCCCGGCGAGCCGTCCTCGCGGCTGACGGTGATCACCGCGACTTCGTGCGCCCCGCACGTGGTCCTGCTCAACTCGGCGCGCGTGACCTTCTCCATCGGACCCTCCGGGTTACCTGGTACTGGCGGTACCACAGACTATCCGCCTGGCACGGACGCTGCCACCGGTCAGGACTCCGCGTCCTCCGGGAGCAGGGTGAGCACCGGCTCCGTGACCAACTCGATCTGCCACGGTCGCGCGCCGGCATGGCGCAGGATCGCGGCGACCTCGGTGGGGTCCGATGTGGTGATGCTCCAGGCGAGCGTCCGCTGGACGGCGGGCGAGAGGAGGTTCTCCTGCGGCAGCTCGAGGGTTTCGGCGGTGGCACGGACGGCCGTCCGGACGGCCTCCAGCCGGACGGCTGCCGGCGCGTTGATCCGCTGCCACTGGCGGGGGTCCGGCAGGCCACCGCGTCCCGGGCCGCGCTTGGCCGGAAGCGCCGGCTCGTCGAGGTCCAGGGCGCGCTCGTAGGCCTGCGCCCACGCCTCGGGTGCGTGCCGGCGCAGTTCGCGCAAGGCCGGGAGGGGGGACTCGAGGGGGCGGCGGCCGGCGACGGCGATGATCACGCGGTCGTGCAGCACGCGGCCGGGTGCGATGTCCAGCTCCCGGGCGACGACGTCGCGCGCCGTCCACAACTCGCGCACCACCGCCAGCCCCCGGGCCGTGTGGATGTCGGTGATGTGCGATGTGCGCCGCCACGGCTCGGCGTGCGCCACCGGGGGCGGGGCGGCGACCACGGCCGCGAATTCCTGCCGGGCCCACTCGTCCTTGCCCTTTGCACGCAGCTCGGCGGCGAGGTTGCCGCGAAGTTCGATGAGCAGCTCCACGTCCAGCGCGGCGTAGGTGAGCCAGTTCTCGGGCAGCGGCCGCACCGACCAGTCCGCCGCCGAGTGCTCCTTCGCGAGCTCCAGGCCGAACTCCTCGACCACCATCGTGGCGAGCCCCACCCGTGGGCGGCCGAGGAGGCGCCCGGCGAGTTCGGTGTCGAAGATCCGGGCGGGGCGCAGGCCGAGCTCGCCCAGGCAGGGGAGGTCCTGGGTGGCGGCGTGCAGGATCCACTCGTCGCTCCGTAGCACGGCGGCGAGGGGGGCGAAGTCGTCGATCGCAACCGGGTCGATCAGGTGCGTGCCCGCGCCCTCGCGCCGGATCTGGATGAGGTAGGCGCGCTGGGAGTAGCGATAGCCGGACGCGCGCTCCGAGTCGATCGCGAACGGGCCGCTCCCGGCCGCCAGCCGGTCCACCGCCTCCAGGAAGGCGTCGCGCGACCCGACGACGGGCGGCGTACCCTCGCGCGGGACGTCCAGCCGCTCCACCCCGCTGGTGGGCACGGGTTCCACCGCCTCGCTCACGGCAGCGTCCGACCGAGGGCGGAGACCCCGTCCTCGATCGGCACCAGCCCGCAGAGGGCACACAGCATGCCGACCCACGCCTCCAGGTGGGGCCCCAGGTCCAGGGTGTTCGGCGTCCAGGACGCGCGCACCTCCATCTCCGTCCCGTTCGACTGCAGCACCAGGCCGCCGAATGTCTCGGACAGCACGCGCGTCACGGTGCCGGAGAGGTGGTGGTAGCCCGCCCCGACGTCGTCGAGCGAGTCGATCAACCAGGACCAGCCGGCCTCACCGAGCATCGGGTCCACCCCCATCTCGGGGTCGACCTCGGCCTTCGCCATCACGATCACCCGGAACACGCCGTGCCAGGCCTCCTGCCCCTCGGGGTCGTAGAGCACCACGAAACGGCCGTGGCCGAGCAGCTCGTCGGGATCGCGGGTGGGGTTCACCTCGGCATTGAGGGCGACGGCGAACGGGGCGATGCGGGTGGGCGCCGGGATCTCCTCGAGGTGCACCTCGCCGCGGAAGCGGTGCCCACGAAGGCTCGTCAGCGCTTCCACGAAGTCGTCGGGGATGGGTGCTGTCACCCCATCAGGCTAGGACGGAGCGCCGCCGAGGCGGGAGTGGCGCGCCGGTATACTTGCCGGGTGGCCGCGATCGGAGGATTCCCCATGGCTGACGCCCCCCGTCCGGCACCGATCCTGGTCGGCTCCGACCTCGGCATCTACTCCATGGCCCGCTCGTTCCACGAGCGCTACGGCGTCCACTCCCACACCGTCAGCAAGCTCCCGCGTGGCTTCATCAACGACTCCGCGATCCTCACCCCCGTGCTCCTCGGCGCGCATGCGACCGCCGCCGACCAGGAGGCGGCGCTCGACCGCCTGTCCGCCGAGGCACGCGCCCGAGGGGAGGAGCCCGTGCTGCTCGTGAACTCCGACAGCCAGGTCGACCACGTGGACGCCCACCGGGCCTGGCACGAGGAACGGTTCACCGTGTTCGTCCCCCCCGCCGAGTCGGTCCGCGCGGTGGAGGACAAGGCGCGCCTCGCCTCGCTCGCGGCGGCCTCCGGCCTCGAAACCCCCCGCGAGCGCGTCATCGACTTCGCCTCCCTCGACTCGTGGCGCTCCGTGGCCGCGGAGATCGAGGCCCCGTACATCCTGAAGCCCGCCACCAGCGGTGACTACGAGACCCTGAAGTTCCCCGGGAAGCTGAAGGTCTACGTGGTGGCGGACCTGGGTGCGCTCGAGCCGATCCTGGAGGCCATCAGTGGCGCCGGGTACCGCGGCCAGATGCTGCTCCAGGAACTCATCCCGGGGGACGACACCTGCGGCTACGTCACGACCGTGTACTTCGACCACACCGGCACGCCCACCCTGCAGGCCACGGCACGCATGATGCTGGCGATCCACACCCCCAACCTGCTCGGGAACATGGCGATCGGGGTGGTGCGGTGGTACCCGGAGGTCGCGGAGAAGGTGGTGTCGGTGCTCCAGCCGATCGGGTACCGGGGCTTCGCCACCGTCGACGTGAAGGTGGACTCGAGGACAGGGCGCCCCTACCTGCTCGACATCAACCCGCGGGCCGGCCGCTCGAACTACTTCATCAACATCGGGGGGACCAACCCGATGGAGGTGGCGATGGAGGACGGCCGCGGGGTGGCGCGCTCTGCGCAGCACACCACCCGGGAGGGCATCTTCCGCATCGTCCCGATGGGACTCTTCCGGCACTACGTCGCCGACGCTGAGTTGCGCGCCGACGTCGCGGCGGTGAAGAAGGCGCACGGCACCGTCCACCCGCTCGCCTACCCCGCGGACTCCAACCCGCGGCGCACCTTCTTCCGCGCCGCCGCGAGCGTCAACCACGTGCGCGCGTTCCGGAGCATCTACCCCGCGCGCACCGAGACGAGTTTCTAGCCGCGCGGTGCGGTCCTCGACTCCACCCACCCCGCCCACTGCTCGGGTCGACAATGACCGCATGAGCTCCCGAATTGTCAGCGCCGCGGCGATCGCCGCGGTCGCGGGACTCGCGGCATGTTCAGCCAGCGTGCCCGAGCCCGCCCGGTCCGAGGGATCGGCGACCACGTCCGCCGCGACCGGGACGGCATCGGCCACCGCCGCGCCGACCCCCGACGGCAGCCCGACGGCGGTGGGTACGCGCCACGTCGCGCTCGTCGACCGGGTGCGGACCGCCGGCGAGCAGACGTTCCTGACGGTGGACTACGTCCTGTTCCTGTCGGACGGGGAGGCCGAGGACGCCGCCGAGGCCCACGGTGGCGAATGGCCGCCCCCGAACGACTTCTACATCGTCAACCACAGCTCACGCCTCCGCGAGTTCGCCGTGCGGGACGACACGATGGTGCGGATGGTGATGGACGTGACCGGAGCGACCTGCGAGGACCTCACCTGCCCGGACATGCCGCTCGCGGATTGGGTCGCCGCGATCAACGGGCCGGACGCCGCCGTGCTCCTGTCCACCCCGTACTGGCTCACGATCGCGGACGACGACACGATCACCGCGATCGAACAGCAGTACATCCCGTAGGTGGACCGGGGACAGGGTTCAGCCGGCCGCCCTCCGGAGCACGGCCACGCCGTCGGGACCCAGCGTGACGACGCCGTCGGGAGCGACGGTGACCGTCCCGAAGGCGAGAACGAGGTGCGCGCCCGGGGGCTCGAGCACCTCGCGGACCTCCCCGCGCGACACGATCACGCTGAGCGGGCCGCGGATCATGCGGAACCAGCCGTCCCCGTGGTCCACGTGCACGGTCTGGTCACCGGCGCCGTCGCCGAACTCGGCGCGCCGCAGGGCGATCAGCTCCCGATACCACGCGAGCATCGCCCGGTGGTCGGGCTGCTCGAGATCCGACCAGCGCAGGCGGGAGTTCTCGAAGGTGGCGACGTCCTGGGGATTCGGCACCTCGAAGTCTCCGCCGTACAAGACCTCCCAGCCGTGCCCGGCGAACTCTTCCCGCCGGCCCGCGGCCACGAGATCGCCGATGTCGCCGCCGTGGTCGGTGAAGAACTGGAACGGGGTGCGCGCCCCCCATTCCTGCCCCTGGAAGAGCATGACGGTGTACGGGCTGAGAAGGAGGAGCGCCGCGCCCCCGGCCACGATTCCGGGAGGCACCGTTGCGTCCGGCCTGTCCCCGAGGGCGCGGTTGCCGACCTGGTCGTGATTCTGGGAGAAGACCACGAACCGACGGCGATCGACGTCGTTACCGACGGGTTTGCCCCAGACGGTGCCGCGGAAGGTCGAGAACGTGCCGTCGTGGACGAACACTTTCGTCAGTGCCTTCTCGAGCATCTCCGCCGTCCCGAAGTCCGCATTGTAGTAACCGAATGTCTCCCCCGTCAGGTAGGCGTGAAGGGCGTGGTGGACGTCGTCGTCCCACTGGGCGTCCATGCCGAACCCCGCCTCCGCGGTAGGGGTCACCATGGCCGGGTCGTTGAGGTCCGACTCCACCATGAGGAAGAACCGTCGACCGAGTTCGGCACTCAGCACGGCGACCCGGTTCGACATGTCCGCGAGGATTTGGACCGGTGCGTCATCGCTGATCTCGTGGACCGCGTCAAGGCGAAGCCCATCCATGTGGAAGTCCCGCAACCACCTCTCGGCGTTCTCCAACACGAAGGCACGCACCGGTCCGCAGTCGGGACCGTCCAGGTTCAGTCCCGCGCCACCCCAGTGCGTGGCGTGGGTCTCGGAGAAATAGGGCCCGAAGTTGGCGAGGTAGTTGCCCGAGGGACCAAGGTGGTTGTATACGACATCGAGGCACACTCCGATCCCGTGGGCATGGGCGGCGTCGACGAACCTCTGGAGGGCGGCGGGCCCGCCGTATGCATCGTGAACGGCATACAGGCCGACGCCGTCGTATCCCCAACCGCGATTCCCGGGAAAGGACGCCACTGGCATGAGTTCTACGATGTTGACGCCGAGCTCTACTAGGTACGTGAGCCTCTCTGCGGCGGCGTCCAGGGTCCCCTCGGGTGTGAATGTCCCGACATGCATCTCGTACATGATCGAGCCCAACAGGTCGATGCCGTCCCAGCCCTCGTCGCGCCACCGGTATGCCTTGGCATCGAACGTCCGGGAGACGTCGTGCACGCCCTGGGGCTGCCAAGCGCTGCGCGGGTCGGGGAGAGGCGGCCCGCCGTCAACGCTGAGAAGGTAGTCGGTGCCGTCGGCGACGGTCGCGGTGAAGTGCCCGTGTCCCGTCGGCTCCATGGGCAGGCGTTTCCCCTCCCTGACGAGCTCGACGGTCGTGGAGTGCGGCGCCCAGAGCTCGATCGCGACGAGACCGGCGGCGGTCTCCTCCACCCTCTCCAGCACGGCGGCCGGACACGTGGCGAGGAGGTCCGCGAGTCTCACTTCCCCCGCACCCCAGGTCCTGCCGGACCTGACGTCGCGCCACTGCCCCTCCGGCAGGATCACGGTGTGGTTGCGGAACCCGCCGGCCTGCTGCACGGTGCGCGCGAGGCGGGTCGCCACGGTGACCACGCCGGGGACGTCGCCCCGCGCGAACGCCACGACATGGCCGGTGGACGCCGCCAGCGGCCGGTACCGCGCCGTGGCGCCCACGAAGCACTCGGGCCGGCGGGCGCGCAGCCGCAGGATGGCCGCGGTGAGGTCGATCTTCTCCGCGGCCAGCGACTTTTGGGAGCGCCGGGAGGTGAGGAGCTCGCTGAGCCCCGTGACGTCCATGGGCGCCCGGTTGTCCGGGTCCACGAGGAAGTCCTGGGTGGTTTCGCACCCTTGGTAGGTGTCCGCCACCCCCAGGCAGGTCAGCTGGATCGCCTTGGTGGACAGGACCGAGCTGCGGACGGTGTCCGTGGTGAGTGAGACCCAGCCGTCGAACGCCGCGATGACGTCGGGGTCGGTGAGAAGCGCGGCTGTCCGCAGGGTCATGGCCTCCTCGCGGGCGAGGTCCGGGCTGCCCCACGACGTCCAGAGCTTCTGCTCCCGCGCCGCCTTGACGAGATACCTGGTGAAGCGGTCCGCGCTGATGGGCCCGGCGCCGGTCCAGGTGCCGGCGAGCGTCTGCCAGGTCAAGTTGGCCGTGTGGCCCTCCACGTCCGCGAGCTTCTCTGCCAGGCCGCCCACCAGCACGCGCCACTGCGGCGCGAATTCGCTGATCACGCCGATGCGGCTGCGCACGTCCTCGGACCGCTTCGAGTCATGGGTGGAGCCCAGCGTCATGGTTGCGGGCCAGGACTTGGCCATCACCTCGCACCACGCGTGGAACTCGTCAGGCGTGATCCCGAAGGACGCGGGCGACCCGCCCACCTCGCACAGGCTGGTCAGCTGGCTCCAGCGGTAGAACGCGGTGTCCTCGACGCCCTTGGCGGTGACCGCCCCGCAGACCTGCTGGAAACGCACGATCAGCTCCACGCGGGAGTCCTCGAGGATGCGCCCCGCCGAGCCGACCTCGCGCCCGAGCACCAGGTCCACCACGACGTCGAGGGTGTCATGCAGATCCGGTTCGAGGGCGCCTCGCGCCTTCTTGGCCGCCTCACGAACCACCGCCTCCGACTCCGGCGGCGCGCTCTCGCCGGGCACCACGTACGCGCGGTAGCGGTCGACGGCCACCACCAACTCCACGAGGCAGCGCAGCAGCGACCGGAAGGTGTGGTCCCGCAGCCGGATGTCCCGGTCGCAGGTGTCCGCGGCGAGGGTGGCGATCCGGTGTGCCTCCGCATAGAGCGAGGACGTGATCACCTCGCGCTTCGACGCGTCGATGACCTCGGGGAGGAACTCAGGGGTGGTCAGGCTCTGGGCAACCCAGGACAGGTCCGTGGCACCGGACGGGTCCACCTGGAGGGTGGAGATCCGCCAGGAGGCGTCGTACCCGGTGGTGCCGGCCACCGGCCAGTCGGTGGGCAGCCACTCGTCGGCCTCGAGGATCTTCTCGGCGGCGATCCACGCGCCACCCGTCGCTTCGGACAGCCACCGCATGTACCCGCGCGGGTCCGCGAGCCCGTCCGGGTGGTCGATGCGGAACGCGTCGATGTGGCCCGCACGGAACAGGTCGAGGAGGAGGGCGTGCGTGGCATCGAAGACCGCCCTGTCCTCCACCCGGACCGCCGCGAGGGTGTCGACGTCGAAGAAGCGGCGGTAGTTCAACTCCTCGTCGGCCACCTTCCAGTAGGCGAGCCGGTAGTGCTGCCGTTTGATCAGGTCCGCCATCGGCAGGTTCTCCGTGCCGGTCCGCAACGGGAAGACGTGATCGAAGTACCGCAGCACGGGGACCTCGCCCTGGTCCTCGAACCCCGGGACCGCCATACTCTCGACGGCGAACCCGCCACTCGCGAGGACGGTGCCGATGCGCGACCCAAGCACGGGCATGAGGATCCCATCCTCGCTCGTCGTCCCGTCGAACCACGTGGCGTAGGGGGATTCCGGTCCGTCCTTGAGCACCGACCACAGCGCCCGGTTGTGGTACAGGAGCGGTGGGAACGCCATGTGGTTGGGCACGACGTCGACGATCACGCCCATGCC
>JADGOQ010000199.1 GCA_017882885.1 Actinomycetales bacterium
CTCTCCTTCACGGTGGTGTTGGTCACGATGTGCAGTGCGGCGGAGCCGCATCACCCCATTTTGCCGCATCGGGTTCCACACGCCCCCATGGAAGCTGGTAACCTTCCAAACGCACCACACGGCGGGTTACCCAAGTGGCCAAAGGGAGCTGACTGTAAATCAGTTGCGGAATGCTTCGGGGGTTCGAATCCCTCACCCGCCACAGCACGCCCCGGATTGACATCCGGGGTGTTCGCGCTCGCAGGCGAGTGACATGCCGGGACGGTGGATCCAGTGGATTTCCCTTCCCCCGGCCGGTCGCGTAGGCTTGTCGGCGCTGCCCCGATAGCTCAGTCGGCAGAGCGTCTCCATGGTAAGGAGAAGGTCAAGGGTTCGATTCCCTTTCGGGGCTCAGGTCGTCAAGACCAACCGTGCCACAACGGCACACGCGGCGGGGTAGCTCAGTCGGTGAGAGCGCACGACTCATAATCGTGAGGTCGCGGGTTCGAACCCCGCTCCCGCTACCGAACCAATTCGGCGGCGATACGAAGTAGAACGTGAGGAACCGTGGCCAGCAAGACGCAGGATGTGCGCCCCAAGATCACCTTGGCATGCGAGAAGTGCAAGGAGCGCAACTACATCACCAAGAAGAACCGCCGGAACACTCCCGACCGGCTGAACATCACGAAGTACTGCCCGCGCTGCAACGCGCACACCAACCACCGAGAGACGCGCTAACCCCGTCCTGCCCTAGGCTGGTGGCGTGACCGAAACAACCCCGACTCCCACGAGTGCGAATGACGCGCTCGTGGGTTCGTCGTATCCGCCCACGGAGCGCTACCTGGTGAGTGGCGTGAAGATCGCCGAATTCGCCGCCGCCACCGGCGCCGCCAGCCCGCTCCATTTCGATCAGGAGGCCGCCCGCCGGGCGGGCTACCGCGACGTCGTCGCCCCGCCCACGTTCGCCGTCGTCGTCGCCCAGCGGGCGGAGGCCTCCTACATCGACGACCCGGCAGCGGGAATCGATTTCTCCCGCGTGGTGCACGCGGAGGAGTCCTTCCGGCATCATCGCCCCATCGTCGCCGGTGACGTGCTCTCCACCACGGTGCACGTCGAGTCGATCACGCACCGCGGCGGCATCTCGATGGTCACCACGCGCTCCGAGGTGGTGGACGGGGAGGGCCGGCCGGTCTCGACCGTGCTGTCCACCCTGGCCGTCCGGGGGGAGGGCGCATGAGCGCGGACCTGACCCCCCTGGCACCGGGTGATCTCCTCTTCGAGACGACCGTCACCGTGGACCGCGCGCGCCTCGTGCGGTACGCCGGGGCGTCGGGGGACTTCAACCCCATCCACTGGAACGAGCGCTTCGCCCGCGCGGTGGGCCTCGACGGCGTGATCGCGCACGGGATGCTCACCATGGGGATCGCGGCCGGTGTCCTCGAGGAGTGGGTGGGCGATCCCGGCCGCATCGTCTCGTACGCCACGCGGTTCTCCCGCCCGGTCCCGGTGCCCGACCCGGGCGAGGCGGAGCTGACCGTGACCGGGACGGTTGGGGCGGTCAACGAGGACGGCACCGTGCGCGTCGACCTCGGCGTCACGTGCAACGGAAGGGGCGTGCTCGCCAAGGCGCAGGCGCTCATCGCCGTGGCGCACGCGCCGCTGCTCCCGGTGCGGTAGGCGCCCCTCCCCAACCCGGACACCGCCTCGAAGGCCGCCTGGGCCACGTTCGCGGTGTTCGCCCTCAACGGCTTCGGGCTGTCGACGTGGATCGCGCGCCTCCCGGCCGTCCGGGACGAACTCGCGCTGCGGCCGGCCCAGGTGGGCCTCATCCTGTTCATGGGGTCGATCGGGTCCACCCTGGCCCTCCCGCTGAGCGGCTGGGTGATCGAGCGCATCGGCATCCGCCGCACGGTCATGGCTGCCGCTTCTCTCACTGCCGCCTTCCTGTCCGTGGCCGCGGCGCTGGTCACTGCCGGGCAGCCCGCCGGGTGGCGCTCGCGCTGTTCGTCGCGTTCGCGGCGGTCGCGGGCTGGGACGTGGCGATGAACCTTGAGGGCACCGTGGTGGAACGCGCGGTCGGGCGAGCCATCATGCCGCGCTTCCACGCCGGGTTCTCCTTCGGCACGGTGGCTGGGGCACTCCTCGGGGCGGCGACGGCCCGCCTGGGAGTGCCGCTCCAGATACACATCCCGGTGGTGATGGTCCTCGCCGCGGGCGCCGCGGCGTACTGCGTGCGGTGGTTCATCACGGACCCGCCCGAGGTGCACGAGCACCCCCATGCCAAGCCCTCCACCTTCGCGGTGTGGCGCGAGCCCCGGACGCTCCTCGTGGGCGTGGTGGTGCTCGCCGCCGGACTGACCGAGGGTTCCGCCAAACGACTGGGTGGCGCTCGCCGTGGTGGACGGCTTCGACCAGCCGAACTCGGTCGGCGCCCTCGCCTTCGCGCTCTTCGTCACCTTCATGACGCTCATGCGCCTCCTCGGCACCGGGCTGCTGGAACGATACGGCCGTGTGACGATCCTGCGGCTCTGCACCGTCCTCGCCGTCGTCGGGCTGCTCCTCTTCGCCCTCGCACCCTTCCTGCCCCTCGCACTGGCCGGCGTGGCGCTGTGGGGGCTCGGTGCCGCCATCGGATTCCCGGTGGGCATGTCCGCCGCGTCGGACGAGCCGGCCCGCGCCGCCGCACGCCTCTCCGTGGTGTCCACCATCGGCTACACCGCCTTCATGGCCGGCCCGCCGCTGATCGGGCTCCTCGCCGAGCAGTTCGGCTACCGGGGTGCGCTGCTGTTCGTGGTGCTGCCCCTCGTGGTCTCCCTGACCCTGATCCCCGCCACCCGCCCCCTCGCCGCGCGCCCCGTCCCGACGGCGATGGAGGGGTAGTCTTCCCGCATGAGCCTGAGCTGTGTGGAGCCCGAGCCCGCGGATGGACCCGCGGTCCGCCGCGTGGAGGCCCTTGCCCACCCCGGTCCCGCGGGGCCGTCACCCATGTTCGCGGACCTGACCACCTTCCGTGTCGGCGGGGAGATCGCCCATTACGTCGAGGCCCACTCCGAGGAGGAGTTGATCGCGACGGTGGCTGCCGCGGACCACGACGGCGCCCCCCTCCTCGTCCTGGGCGGCGGCTCGAACCTGCTCGCGTCGGACGACCCGTTCCCCGGCACCGTGGTGCGTGACATGCGCCGGGGCATCCGGGCGGAATCCTTCTCAACCTGCGCGGGAGCGTCCATGGACGTCCCCGCCGGCCACCCGTGGGACGACGTGGTCGCCCGCGCGGTGGAGGAGGAGTGGATGGGCATCGAGGCGCTGTCCGGCATCCCGGGCACCACGGGCGCCACCCCGGTCCAGAACGTGGGGGCCTACGGGCAGGAGGTGGCGGAGACCATCTCGTCGGTGCGGGTGTGGGACCGCCTCGAACGCCGTCCCCGTATGTTCTCGCTGGGGGAGCTTCGGCTGGGCTACCGCGATTCCCTCCTCAAGCGCTCGTTGCGCGACACGGGAGTTGGTGGCGGGCGGCTCTGGGGACCGACGGGCCGCTGGGTGGTCCTGGAGGTCAGCTTCCAGTTGCGCCTCGCCAGCCTGTCCGCACCGATCCGTTACGCGGAACTCGCCCGCACCCTCGGCGTGGAGCCGGGCGAACGCGCCCCGAGTCGCGAGGTGCGCGAGGCCGTAATCGAGCTGCGCCGCTCCAAGGGGATGGTGCTGGACCCGGAGGACCATGACACCTGGTCCGCCGGCTCGTTCTTCACCAACCCCATCCTCACCAGCGAGCAGGCCGGGGCACTTCCCGATGGCGCGCCGCGGTTCCCGGTGGCGGACCACACGGCGATCCACCAGATCGGCGGTGCCCCCGTGGTCGTCGAGGGTCTCGTGAAGACCTCGGCCGCGTGGCTGATCTCGCGTGCCGGCTTCGAGAAGGGCCACGGGCTCCCGGGCCGGGCCGCGCTGTCCACGAAACACGCCCTGGCCCTGACCAACCGGGGTGGGGCCACGTCGGCGGACATCCACGCGCTGGCCGCCGAGGTGCGGGCCGGGGTGCGCTCCGCGTTCGGCATCGACCTGGTGCCGGAGCCCGTCATCCTCTAGGAAGGCGCGCCGCCACCCATGAGGGCGCCGCGGACGAGGGCGAGGACGTCGTCGTCGGACACGCCGCTGCGGCGGGCGGCGGTCACGAGCGCGTCGACGGCGGCCTGGACGGGGGCGTTGCCGAGGGTGCCGCCGGGGGCCACGACGGTGCCGGTGCGGCGCCGGGAGACCACCTGGCCGGCCGCCTCGAGCTCGCGGTAGGCCCGCACGACGGTGCCGACGGCGACCCCTAGGTCCGCCGCGAGGTCGCGGACCGTGGGGAGCCGCGTGCCCGCGGACAGCGCTCCCGTCGCGATGAGGGAGGCGACCTGCGTGCGGATCTGCTCGTAGGGCGGCACCCCGGAGGTGACATCGATGAGGATCGCGGCACTCACGGGTTCACGCGCCGCATCGCGACACCGAACGAGGCGCCCAGCACGGTCACCGCAAGGATGATGGCGACCCATCCCCACCACCACCCCGCATTGGAGGCGGTTGCGCCGGCGAAGAACGTGATCCCGGCGAGGCTGGTGCCGAGCGACAACTGGGCGCCGCGCACCACGCGGGTGGCGGAGATCGCGCGGAGCAACTCGTCGTCCGTGGCGGAGGTGCCCCACACGGCCGGGCGGCGGGCCACGAGGTGGAGGACGGCAAGGGTGGCGGCGACCACGAGGAGCGCGGCAACGAGCACCGGGACGCCGTAGGGCCAGCCGGGGAAGGGACCGGAGGCCCCGCCGCCGCACGGGACCGGGACGCCGTCGGCGAGGCAACTGCCGACATCGGGGGCGTTGCGGAGCGAGCGCCCGTCGGGCTCCGCGATCAGCCCGAACGTGACGAGGAGAACCGTGAGCAGGCCTGCCCAGACCCACAGGGCGCGGGTCGCCCACGGGAAGGCACGGGAGAAGAGCGGCCGCCGCGCCAGGAAGGCCGCGCGCTGGTCCCCGGACGGAAGCCGCCAGGTACCTTCGCTCGCGGCGGTCACGCCGAGGTAGACGAGCCCGGCCAGCGCGGGGCCGAGGGCGGCGAGCAGGCCGGGCACGGAGGTGGCGTTGACGTACGCGGTAGGGAAGGTGAACCACGCCCAGGACGCGAACACGAGGCCGGCCAGTGTGGCGACCACAGTGGTGTTGTTCATCCTGCGCAGCGAGCGGCTCATCGCCAACTCGGTCGGCACCACCCGCTTCGCCCGGAGTGAGAACACCACCATGGACGCGAGGAGCGCGATGATGATGACGACGAGAACCACCTTGCTGAGTCCCATGATCGGCACCACTCCCGTTGAATGAATCAATGTACTAACACAATGCACTGTCCAGCCCATTGTGTCAAGTGCGTGATTCATTCAATGCGGGAACACCGCGACCCGTCCGCACGTTGAACTGGTGGCACAACAACAACGGGAGAACGACACACCAATGCGCCTCATCCTCAACATCATCTGGCTCGTCTTCGGGGGCCTCTGGCTCGCCCTCGGGTACTTCGCCCTGGGGGTGCTCGCCTGCATCTTCATCGTCACCATCCCGTTCGGGGTCGCGTCGTTCCGGCTGGCCAACTACGCCCTGTGGCCCTTCGGCCGCACCGTCGTGGCGAGGCCGGACGCCGGCGCCGGCTCGGTGGTCGGGAACATCATCTGGCTGCTGATCGCCGGCATCCCGATCGTGGTGGGCCACGTGAGCACGGCGGCGGCGCAGGCCGTGACGATCATCGGCATCCCGCTCGCCATCGCCAACATCAAGCTGATCCCGATCAGCCTCTTCCCCTTCGGCAAGGAGATCGTCCCCGTGGGCGCAGTACCGCCGGGCTACACCGCGGTCCACACCGTCCTGTCCGAGGGCGACCGGCTCGGCGGGAGCGCCCACCAGCGCGCCGGCTCACCGCCGCCCCGCCCCGGCTACTGAGGGACGGGCGCCCCGCCCGTGCGTCCGCCGTCGTCGGCGGCTCGGGCGGCGTCGTCGAGGGCCCGGACCACCAGGCGGTGTACCTCGGGCGAGCCCAGCGGCGCGAAGTGGCCGGTCTCGGCGAGGTGCACATTGGTGCCCCCCGCGACCTCGCAGCTGTCGGGGATGTGGGGGTCCCACCGTGGGATCAGGGAGATGATCCGGCTGTTGAAGTGGGCGTTCGCCGCCAGCAACCGGAGGTGCCCCGCTTGTGGGCGCAGTGAGCGGATCCCGAGTCCCGGGACCGCCAGCGCTGCGAAGGACGAGCCGGCGAACGGCGTCGCCACGGTCACCATGACGCGCACCCGCTCCCCGATGTCGGGGACCAGCATCACCGACTTGCCCACGAGCCCGCCCTTCGAGTGCGCCACGATCGCGAACTCCTCCAGCTCGGGATAGTGCCTGACGAAGTCAACCACCGCCCGGGTCTCGGCGATCACGGAGCGCGAGTTGAGCTTCACCGCCCTTACCACCCACACGGGGTGCCCGGCCTCCCGGAGCGCGTGGGCGAGGGGGCGCATCATCCGCCACGTCTCGTAGATGCCGGGGAGCAGCACCACCGGCAACCGGTCCCCGTCAACGCCGCGCCAGTGCGCCGGGTCCTCGCGGATCACGAAGGAAACGACACCGCCGGCGAGCTGGGTGCCGCAGTACAAGTAGTCGGCCGCCCAGTTACGGGCGTTGCGCCGGCCATCCACGCCGACGGCCACCCACTCACGTGGGCGCATGGTGCTCCAGCAGGTGCATGACGGCGTTGTAGACGTCCTCGTCGTGGTCGTAGATCACTGAGTGCGCGGCGCCGTGGACGGTGACGTGGGTGCAGCTCCCGGCCCGCTCGTCGTCCACGTCCGCCCCGGCCTCCCTGCCCAGGAAGTCGATCCACGCCTGGGGCGTCGTACTCGCCGCGCAGGAACGTCACAGGGCAGGGCAGCAGCCGGATCCGCTCCTCGATCGGGTAGGCCATCATCGACGGCACCACCGTCGCGAACCAGTCGACACCGCACGCGAGGTAGGCGTTGGTGGCGAGCCGGCGGACCTCGTTGGACTCGTGCCGGGAGGACTGGGCGAAGCGGACGAGCTGGGTCCGCAGCCTGCGCTCGGCGGCGTTGACAGGCGGGCCCACGAGGACCGCCCCGGCCTCATGCACGATCTTCGACGCCTGCTTGCCGAGCACGAGCAGTTCGGTGACGACCTGCGCACCCATGGAGTGCCCGACGAAGATCGGGTTCTCGAGGTGCAGCGACCCCACGATGCCGTCGAGGGACATCGCGAAGTCCTGGATGGTCAGCGGCGTACGAGGGCGGGGGAGTGAGGCGAAGCCCGGAAGGTCCATGAGGTAGACGTCCCCGATCCGGGACAACTTCTCGGCGAGCGGCAGGAAGTACCGGGATGAGACCCCGATGCCGTGGACGAGGACGAAGTCGGGGTCCTGCGAATTGTGCCCGAACGGTGTGGGCACGCCGTGCGGGCCGGGAAGGTAGTGGACCCGCACCCAGTTCCCGCCCGCTGTCAGCACGACGGTGCTGGCCACATGCGACAACGGGTCGTCCCGCTGCCAGATCGGGCGTGTCTCCAACCGCGGGCCACGCAGCACCCGCCAGTCGATCACCATTGGTCCCCTCCCGCGAGCCAGGCGTCCACGTCGGCGCGCATGGCCCTCTTCGAATTCTCCGGCGCGAATGAGGCGTCGATCGAGTATTTCGCCAGAGTGGCGAGCTCGCCGTCGGAGAACCCCTGGCCGCGCGCCGCCTCGTACTGGTCGACGAGCCGGGAGTGGAAGAGCAGGGGGTCGTCCGCACCGAGCGCGATGCGCAGGCCCGCATCGAAGAGACGGCGCAGCGGCACCTCCGCTAGCCCACGGTACACGCCGAGCGAGACGTTCGAGGCGGGGCACACCTCGAGCGCGATCCCGTCGGCAGCGATCAGGTCCATGAGCGCGGGGTCCTCGCTGATGCGCACGCCGTGACCGAGCCGCGCCGGAGTCAGGTGCGCGACGACGTCGCGCACGTGCTCTGGACCCAGCAGCTCGCCACCGTGTGGCACCCCCGGGAGTCCCGAGCGCCGCGCGATGGCGAACGCGCCCGACCAGTCGGCCGTGTTGCCCCGGCGCTCGTCATTGGACAGCCCGAAGCCGACGACGTCGCCCGGCCCGTCGCCGGCGTGGCGGGCGGCCAGGCGCGCGAGCGTGCGCGCGTCAAGGGGGTGGCGGATCCGCGATCCTGCCACGATGATGCCCACCTCCACACCGGTGTCCCGGCTCGCGAGGCGTGCTTCGTCCAGGATGATCTCGAGGGCGGGCGTGAGGCCGCCGACGTCGTGCGCGTAGGAACTCGGCTCCACCTGCAACTCGAGGCGGCGGGAACCCTCCGCGGCGTCGTCGATCGCGGCCTCGCGCACCACCCGCCGGATCGCGACCTCACCCCGCACCACGGCGCGGGCGGCGTCGTACTGGCGCTGGAAACGGAACCAGCCGCGCTGGTCCGCGGGCACCCGGAGCGGGTCGGCGTCCGTGAGTGTCCCCGGGAGCGTCACCCCACGCGCCCTGGCCATGTCCACCAGCGACGGCACGCGCAACGATCCCGTGAAGTGCAGGTGGAGGTGCGCCTTGGGGAGGCTGGTGAGATCGCGCATCGTGTCCATCCTGCCCCAGATCGGTGCGGGCCGTGCTCCGTGGGAAGTCGTGGTGAACTATGACCATGGAGCCGATGAGCGAGCCGGAGCAGGTGGAGCTGCTGACCGGCCCTGAGGCAGAGGGACTCCTCGTCGCGGCCCTCGGCACCGAGGGCGCCACCATCTCCAGTTGGTCGGTGCACTCGCTCCACCACCGGCCCGGAGCGGGCGTGTCCGTGGGCTACTCCCTGGCCGTGCGAACCGCCGGCGGTGCAACCACATCGCAGTACGTGTGCGCGACGACGTCGCGCCTGTCCCGGCACGACACTCCTGGCCTCGTCCGCCTCGAGCAGCCGGGGGGCGGGGTGACCGTGCATGTGTGGCGGCATCCCCACGACCCCGAGCTGCCGGCCCTGCCGCGCGCGTGCGACGCCACGGCAATGAGCGGCCTGGCCGGGCGGCCGGTCACCCCGCAGATGGTGACCTACCGCCCCACCCGGCGCTGCGTCCTGCGGCTCATGGATGGCGAGGCCACCACGGCGTTCGTCAAGGTGGTCCGGCCGCGGGCAACCGAGGAGATCGTCCGCAGGCACGAGGTGCTGACCGCCGCCGGGGTGCCGTCCCCGCGAGTCCTCCACTTCGACGACGACGGCCTGGTGCTGCTGTCGGTGGCCACGGGTGCGCCCATGGCGAACTTCCTGGCGGCCGGCCTCGCCGCGCCGGTCGCCACCTTTGACGCCGTGGTAGGTGTCCTCGACGGCCTGCCGGCCGGCGTCATGGACCTGCGGCCCCATCCGAGCTGGTCGGACAGGGTGGACCACTACGCGCACGCCGCGGCCACGGCCCTCCCCGAGCGTGCGGGCCAAGCGACCGGGATCGCCCGCGCGGTGGTCCACGCGACCGCCACCACGGACCCGGGACCGCTGGTGCCGACGCACGGCGACTACTACGAGGCGAACATCTTCCTCGCGGGTCCCCTCGAGGTCAGCGCGATCCTCGACGTGGACTCCGTGGGGCCGGGTCACCGCGTTGACGACATCGCCTGCCTGCTGGGCCATGTCAGCGTGCTGCCACACCTCGCCCCGGCTGTCTACCCGCACGTCCCGGCGATCGTCGAGGAGTGGTGGCGACGCGGTACGGAACTCGTGGACGCGCGCTCGCTCGCCGCGCGGTGCGCCGCCGTGGCGCTCTCCCTCGTGGCCGGAGCCAGGCGCCCCGAGGGGGAGGCATGGCGGGCGGACGCGCTGGCGCGCGCCGACGAGGCCGAGCGGTGGCTGCAGCGGGCGCTGTGAGCCTCAGCTCCCCTGGATGTCGATGACGAGCCGGCTCGGGCCGGTGAGCGTGAACACCCGGAACGGCCGCTGCGAGTCCAGGCCGATGAACGCCTGCAGGTGGCCCTCGAAGAGGCTGTTGACGTGGACCTCCGCCACCCCGTCCGTCCGGACATCGACAGCGCCGGAGCCGATGACCGTGTCGTACTCGGACTCCTCGGGGTAGCGCATCCCCGTGGCGACGACCTCCAGGGTGGCGTCGCCGTCCACGGCGATCGTCAGGCCGCTCGGGTCACCGATCGCCTCGTCGACGTACTGGACCCGCCAACCCGGGGTCCCCGCACCCTCGAAGTCGAACACGACCCGCTCGAAGCCGGGGTGGCTGCCAACCCTTACGCCCACCGGGAGGAGCTCCCCGCCGCCCTCCTTGAACGTGGGATCGCTCTGGGCCGCGGTTGAGTAGCTGACGCCGTCACCGGGCTCCTGGGTCTCCGGGGCCGGGGCAGCGGTGGTCTCGCTCGCCGAGGGGAGGGGAGTCGGGGCAGCGGTGGTCTCGCCGCCGCTGGGGCTCTCGCTCGGGCTCTCGCTCGGCGCCGCAGTGGTGGCGGTCGGCGTGGCGGTGGGCTCGCCGTCGCCGTCCGGGGTGCACCCGGCGAGCAGGAGCGCGAGGGCCGCTGCCGCCGCGATGATCGGGGACTTCATGTGGGCCTCCTGCCCGCCGGTGCTCAGGCCAGCAACTCCTGCATGCGGCCGACGCCCTCCACGAGTTCCTCGTCCGAGAGCGCGTAGCTCAGGCGCAGGAACCCGGATGGGCCGAACGCCTCGCCCGGCACCACGGCCACCTCGACGGCGTCGAGGATGAGTGCCGCCAGCTCGGCCGACGTCGTGGGGACGACACCCCGGATCTCGCGCCCGAGCACGCCGTGGACCGCCGGGTACGCATAGAAGGCGCCCTTGGGGATGGGCACCTCGACGCCGTCGATCGCGCCGAGCATCTCCACCATCGTCCTGCGGCGCCGGTCGAACGCGGTGCGCATCATCTCGACGGCCGAGAGGTCGCCGCTCACGGCCGCGAGGGCCGCGCGCTGGGCCACGTTGCAGACGTTGGACGTCAGGTGGGACTGGAGGTTGGTTGCGGCCTTGATGACGTCGGTGGGGCCGGTCATCCAGCCCACCCGCCAGCCCGTCATCGCGTACGTCTTCGCGACGCCGTTCAGCACGATCGTGGTGTCCACCAGCTCCGGGACCACCTTCAGGATCGCCGCGGAGGGGGCGTCGTCGTACACCAGGTGCTCGTAGATCTCGTCGGTGAGGACCCAGATGCCCCGGGCCAGAGCCCACCGGCCGATCTCCTCGAGGGCCTCAGGGGAGTAGACCGCGCCCGTCGGGTTGGACGGGCTGCAGATGAGGAGCGCCTTGGTGCGGGGGGTGGTGGCGGCCTCGAGCTGCTCCACCGTCACGAGGTATCCCTGCTCGGGGCCGGCGAAGACCTCCACCGGCACGCCGCCGGCGAGCCGGATGGCTTCGGGGTAGGTGGTCCAGTAGGGCGCGGGCAGGAGCACCTCGTCCCCCGGGTCGATGACCGCCGCGAACCCCTGGTACACGGCCTGCTTCCCACCGTTCGTGACCAGCACATTGGCCGCCTTCACGTCGTAGCCGCCGTCACGCAACGTCTTGGCCGCGATCGCCTCCCGCAGCACCGGCAGGCCCTGCGTGGGGGAGTAGCGGTGGTTGACCGGGTCCTTGGCGGCGGCGATGGCAGCCTCGACGATGTAGTCCGGCGTGGCGAAGTCCGGCTCGCCGGCGCCGAACCCGATCACGGGGCGGCCCTGCGCCTTCAGGGCCTTCGCCTTGGCGTCGACCGCCAGGGTGGCGGACTCCGCGATGGCGGAAAGTCGGGCGGACACTCTGGGCTTGGCTGTTGTGTTCACGGTACGATCTTGGCAGAATCGGTGCGGCATCGGGGCGCAAGCCGCCAGATGAACGCGTACTTCGTGTGGCCTTGCACTCATCGCGGTGGCCGGACAGACGCCAGAATCGATCGCACCCTGTCGTGGGGTAAGATCGGTCGAGTGTTGTGCGCCCTCGAGCGCATAACATCTAGGGCAGTGGCGCAATTGGCAGCGCACCGGTCTCCAAAACCGGCGGTTGTGGGTTCGAGTCCCTCCTGCCCTGCAGGGTGTAGCGGTGCTGCGGATGGCAGCACCGTCAGGCCGCGTCCGTGGCCGGCGGCGCCCCGATCCCGACCGAACACCGAGGAAAGAATTCGTGAGCGAGAGCGCATCAGGGGCTGCCCGCAAGGCGCCGCCCATCCCCGCCAGGAAGCGGGGCATCTTCGCGCGCCTTGCCCTGTTCGTGCGCCAGATCATTGCGGAACTCAAGAAGGTCGTGCGCCCGTCGCGTACCGAACTGTGGACCTTCTTCCTCGTGGTGATCGTGTTCGTGCTGGCCATCATGGCCTTCACGGGCGTCATCGATTTCCTGTTCGGAAAAATCGTGTTGTTCATTCTCGGAAGCTGACGCTCCCGGACAGAAAGCGGGTCACTCCTTGCCTGATGATCTCAAGAACCTCTTCTCCGACTCCACTGCCCCCAAGGGGTCCGTGGACGCCGTCGTGGTGCCCGCCGGAGACGTCGTTCCCGCCGTTTCCGGGGAGGCCGCTGACGTGGCGGCGCCCGCCGGTACCGACGTTCCCGAGGTGACCGACGACGCCGTCGCCGAGCCCGTCGTCGAGGCCGAGGACGTCGTCGCCGAGGAGCTTGACCCGGCCGAGGCCTTCCGCGCCGAACTTCGCTCGCTGCCCGGCAGGTGGTACGTGGTCCACTCCTACGCCGGCTATGAGAAGCGGGTGAAGCAGAACCTTGAGTTCCGCATCCAGACCCTCAACATGGAGGACTACATCTTCCAGGTGGAGGTGCCCATGGAGGAGGTCGTGGAGGTGAAGAACGCGCAGCGAAAGCTTGTGACGCGCGTCCGGATCCCGTCATACGTCCTCGTGCGCATGGAGATGAACAACGACTCGTGGGGCGCCGTCCGGCACACTCCCGGGGTCACCGGGTTCGTCGGCAACTCGCACGACCCGATACCGCTCAGCGAGGACGAGGTATTCTCGATGCTGGCGCCCGCCAGGACGAAGGCGCCCGCCCTCGCACCGTCGAAGTCCACGGCCGGTGGGGGCAGGGCCGCCGGCGCGATCCTGGTCGACTTCGTGATCGGTGAGTCGGTCACGGTGACCGACGGCCCGTTCGAGACGTTGCCCGCCACCATCTCCGAGATCAGTGCCGAGAACCAGAAGCTGAAGGTGCTCGTCTCGATCTTCGGCCGGGAGACCCCGGTCGAGCTCTCGTTCTCTCAGGTCGCGAAGATCTGAGCAGCCGACCGGTCACCCGCACTCGGCACACACAAGGTAAGGACCCGAAATGCCTCCCAAGAAGAAGAAGATCACCGGCCTGATCAAGCTCCAGATCAAGGCGGGTGTCGCAACCCCGGCGCCGCCGATCGGCCCCGCGCTCGGCCAGCACGGCGTCAACATCATGGAGTTCTGCAAGGCGTACAACGCGGCCACCGAGTCGCAGCGCGGCAGCGTCGTCCCGGTGGAGATCACGGTCTACGAGGACCGTTCCTTCACCTTCGTCCTGAAGACGCCGCCCGCCGCGGAGCTCATCAAGGCCGCCGCCGGCGTCACCAAGGGCTCGGCGACCCCGCACACCACGAAGGTCGCACGCCTGACTCGCGACCAGGTGCGCGAGATCGCCCGGACCAAGCTCGTGGACCTCAACGCGAACGACGTCGAGGCCGCCGCCAGGATCATCGCCGGCACCGCCCGTTCCATGGGCGTCACCGTCGAGGACTGACACAACCGACCATCAGGTCACAGTGGCAGGGTCCGCGCGGACCCACACCACGACTGCAAAGGAGAAGCAGATGACAACGCGCAGCAAGGCATATCGGAAGTCGGCGGAGAAGATCCACGCCGGAGTCCTGTACACCCCGCTCCAGGCCGTGCGCCTGGCCAAGGGGACGTCCATCACGAAGTTCGACTCCACCGTCGAGGTCATGTACCGTCTCGGCGTCGACCCCCGCAAGGCGGACCAGATGGTGCGTGGCACCGTCTCACTGCCCCACGGAACCGGCAAGACCGCTCGGGTCGTGGTCTTCGCCGTCGGTGAGCGTGCGCAGCAGGCTCTCGACGCCGGTGCCGACGAGGTCGGCGGCGACGAACTGATCGAGAAGGTGGCCGCGGGGTACACCGACTTCGACGCCGCAGTGGCCACCCCGGACCTCATGGGCAAGGTCGGCCGCCTCGGCCGCGTGCTCGGTCCGCGCGGCCTCATGCCGAACCCCAAGACCGGCACGGTGACGATGGACGTGGCGAAGGCCGTGACCGACATCAAGGGCGGTCGCATCGAGTTCCGCGTGGACCGCCACGGGAACCTGGCGTTCATCATCGGCAAGACGTCGTTCGACGACAAGAAGCTGGTGGAGAACTACGCGGCGGCGCAGGACGAGATCCTGCGGCACAAGCCGGCCACCTCGAAGGGCCGCTACGTCCTCAAGGCCACCATGTCCACCACGATGGGCCCGGGCATCCCGGTAGACCCCACGAAGACGCGCAACCTCCTGAGTGAGGAAGCCGCTTCCTGATCGCCCGGCTCGATGGCCCGGTCCCCGCGGGGTCCGGGCCATCCGCCTGTCCGGTGTGAGAATGGACACCGCCCGGGTGGGTCCCGGCCGGGACGTGCGGTTTGCCGCGGTGGGGAGCGGCCGGGTATGGTGGAGCTTGCCCAAGACCGCTGGTCTCCCACTTCGGTGGGGCAAAGTCCGTCATCGGAACCCGCGCAGGTGAACGTAGCCCTCATGGCCCCGTGCGCTTGCGCCGGGGCTTTTCCATTGTACGGACCCTGACCAGCGCGACCCAACGGAAGGAGAGGCCATGGCGAGGCCCGACAAGGCAGCCGCGGTTGCCGAACTCACGGACCTGTTCCGCGAGTCGTCCGCTGTCCTGCTGACCGAGTACCGCGGCCTGAGCGTCAGCAAGCTCAAGGAGCTGCGCCGTTCGCTCAGCGGAACCGCAACCTACGCCGTGGCGAAGAACACTCTTGCGTCCATCGCGGCCAAGGAGGCAGGCGTCGGTGGGATCACCGAGCTGCTCGTTGGCCCGATCGCCCTGACCTTCGTCAGCGGTGAGCCGCCGGTGGCGGCCAAGACGCTCAAGGACTTCGCCAAGGCGAATCCTCAGCTCGTCATCAAGGGTGGCGTCCTCGAAGGCCGGGCACTCTCGGCCGACGACGTCCTCAAGCTTGCCGAGCTCGAGTCCCGTGACGTTCTGCTTGCCAAGACTGCCGGGGTCCTCAAGGCCTCCCTGTTCCAGGCTGCCTACGTCTTCACTGCGCCCGCCTCGAAGGCCGTGCGCACCATCGAAGCCCTGCGCGAGAAGCAGGCTGCCGAGGCCTGACCGGCCGCGACACAAACACAGTGCTACTCGCGTAGCAGACCCACAGGAAGGAATGCCACCATGGCGAAGCTCACCACCGACGAGCTCATCGAGGCTTTCAAGGAGCTCTCCCTCATCGAACTCTCCGAGTTCGTGAAGAAGTTCGAGGAGACGTTCGAGGTCACCGCTGCCGCCCCCGCGGCGGTCGCAGTTGCCGGCCCGGCCGCCGCCGCCGAGGAAGAGGTCGAGGAGAAGGACTCCTTCGATGTCATCCTCGACGCGATCGGCGACAAGAAGATCCAGGTCATCAAGGAGGTGCGGACCCTGACCTCCCTCGGCCTGAAGGAGGCCAAGGACCTCGTCGACTCCGCCCCGAAGGCCGTCCTCGAGGGCGTCAACAAGGAGGCGGCCGAGAAGGCCAAGGCAGTTCTCGAAGGCGCCGGCGCAACCGTCGTCCTGAAGTAACTCACTGCTCCCGCAGCATCTCGGCGAGGCCCGCACGACCCGTGCGGGCCTCGCCGGTACGATCCGCGCCAGTTGGACTTGGATCGTGCGTTCAATTAGACTGGCGATTTGCGCTGACTGCACCCCCTTTGCCCACCATGGGTGAGGTGTGTCCAGAGCAGTGTGCACACACAATCGCAGGGAAGGACACCCTTTGGCTGCCTCGCGCACCCCTTCTTCAGCCAATGTCAATGAAGCGGCAACCGGCCGCGTATCGTTCGCCAAGATCCGTGAGCCACTGCAGGCGCCTGACCTGCTCGGACTCCAAACCGACAGCTTCGACTGGCTGCTGGGGAACGAGGCTTGGCGCACCCGCGTCGAGGAGGCCCTGGCAACCGGGGACCGCAACGTGCCCGCCACCTCGGGACTCGAGGAGATATTCGAGGAGATCTCGCCGATCGAGGACTTCGGCGGCACCATGTCGCTGTCGTTCCGCGACCACCGCTTCGAGCCCCCGAAGTACACCTCGGACGAGTGCAAGGAGAAGGACTTCACCTACTCCGCGCCACTGTTCGTGACGGCGGAGTTCTCCAACTACAACACCGGTGAGATCAAGTCGCAGACCGTGTTCATGGGCGACTTCCCGCTCATGACCGAGCGCGGCACCTTCATCATCAACGGCACCGAGCGCGTGGTCGTCTCGCAGCTCGTGCGTTCTCCCGGCGTCTACTTCGAGCGCCTGATCGACAAGACCTCCGACAAGGACATCTTCACCACGAAGGTGATCCCCTCCCGCGGTGCGTGGCTCGAGTTCGAGATCGACAAGCGCGACTCCGTCGGCGTGCGCATCGACCGCAAGCGCAAGCAGTCCATCACGCACTTCCTGCGGGCGCTCGGAATGACCGAGTCCGAGATCGCCTCCGAGTTCGCCGAGTATCCGGTGGTGCTCGAGACCCTCGAGAAGGACACGGTCAAGACCCAGGAGGAGGCCCTGGTCGACATCTACAAGAAGGTGCGCCCGGGCGAGCCGCCCACGGTCGAGGCCGGCAAGAACCTGCTGGAGAACTACTACTTCAACGACAAGCGCTACGACCTGGCCAAGGTCGGCCGCTACAAGATTAACAAGAAGCTCGGCCTCGAGCCGGAACTATCCGCGTCCGTGCTGCGGCTCGACGATATCGTGGCGGCGATCAAGTACATCTGTGCGCTGCACAAGGGTGCGACCACGATGCCCGGGCGCCGCAACGGCGAGGACGTGGAACTGCGCGTCGAGACCGACGACATCGACCACTTCGGCAACCGCCGGATCCGCGCCGTCGGCGAGCTCATCCAGAACCAGGTCCGCACCGGACTGTCCCGGATGGAGCGGGTGGTTCGCGAACGCATGACCA
>JADGOQ010000200.1 GCA_017882885.1 Actinomycetales bacterium
AAGAACACGGCCATCTGCTCGAACCCGGTGACGTCCAGGTTCAGGGCCTTGTTCGACGGCTGGTCCGCGCGGGTGACCACTCCCGCCGCGCCGTGCCCGAGGGCTGAGCTGCGGACGGCGGCGTCGAGGGCCGCAGTGTCCACCCCCGGTTGGTAGCGCACCAGGAGCTGGGGGAGTATCTGGGTCTGATCGACGGCGTCGAGGACGTCATCCGTCACGAACAGGACCCCGAAGCTTCCCGGAGCCTCGAAGAACTCCTGGGAGCTGCGCGCGGGCCAGAGGTATTCCGCGGACACCGCCTCGCCCGTCACCGCCACATCGCGCCACCCCGAGGCAGTCAGCACGGCGACGTCGTCGCCCGGTTCCAGCCCGAAGTGTGCGGCGAGGTGGGTTTCGGCGAGCCCCGCGGCGCTCCCCCCCGGGTGCTCGCCGGCGACGACGTCGAGCTGGTTGACGTCGCTGGTCAGGGAGACGATTCGGCCCAGGAACACGGCGTCCCCCACTCGGAGGGGCACGTCGGCCTGGCGACGCCCCTCCACGGAGGCGACGCCGTCGATCGCCGCGAGGGCGTCCGCCAGCGAGGAGGCGCCGCCGGTGACGGTCATGTCGGCGAAAGCGAGGCGGTCGTACGTGCCGTTGTAGGAGGCCTCAAGGTTGCGGTAGGCGTCGTAGGTCGCGGCGAACATCATCACGCCGAGGACGATCGTGACGAGGACGGCGAGGAACTGGCCGCGCTGCCGGGCGATGTCCCGGCGGCGCTTGAGGGGGAGGCCCTTCACCACTGCAGGGCCTCGGGCGCCAGCGGCGTGGCGTTGGGCTCATCGGTGACCAGGCGGCCGTCCAACAGGCGGAGCACACGGTCCGCCATGCGGGCGATCTCCGAGTTGTGGGTGACCAGCAGGACCGTGTGACCCCGGTCGGTCGTGTCCCGCAGGACCCGGAGGATGTGCTTGCCGGTGTCGATGTCGAGGGCGCCGGTCGGCTCGTCGCAGAGGAGGAGCGGCACGTCCTTGACGAGGGCGCGCGCGATCGAGACCCGCTGCTGCTCGCCGCCGGAGAGTTGGCCGGGGAAATGGTCCACGCGGTCGCCCAGCCCAACCTGGGCGAGGGCCTGGCGTGCGCGCCGGTGGGCGTGGTCCCCGGTGAGTTCCGCGAGGAGTTCGACGTTCTCCAGCGCCGTGAGGGTGGGCACCAGGTTGAAGAATTGGAAGACGAAACCGATGGTGGAGAGGCGGTACCGCGTGCGCTCGTCCTCGTCCAAGTCGGACAGGGACGTGCCCATCACCTCGAGTGAACCGCCCGTGGGCGCGTCGAGGGCACCGATTACGTTCAGCATCGTGGTCTTGCCGGAGCCGCTCGGCCCCAGCATCACGACGAGCTCACCGCGCGGGATCTCGAACGTGACGTCCTCGAGCGCGTGGACGGCGGTGGAGCCGGCGCCGTATGTCTTGGTGAGGTTCTCGGCGCGGATGGCCCGCCTGGGTGTCTCGTCCACGGTGGCGGCAGTGGCCACGTGCCTCGCGTGGTGGCTCATGCGACAACCGTAGACCCCGCGCGCGAGAGGTTCTCGACCACCGGGGAGCGGGCGTCACAGGGAGGCGGGCACCTTGATGACCGGGCGTCCGCCGCTTCCAGTGGTGCGCAGCCCCGAAACAGCCCTGCGGCTAATCTGGGCCAATGGCCGGCACCCTGCTCCTGCTCGACACAGCCTCGCTCTACTTCCGTGCGTTCTTCGGCGTCCCGGACACGGTGCGCGCCCCGGACGGCACCCCGGTGAACGCGATCCGCGGGCTGCTTGACATGATCGCCACGCTCGTCGCGGACCACCACCCCACCCGCGTCGTCGCCTGCTGGGACGACGACTGGCGCCCCGCCTTCCGGGTCGAGGCCATCCCCAGCTACAAGGCGCACCGCGTCGCCGGGCCCGACGGCGCGGAGATCGTCCCCGAGGCGCTCACCGCGCAGGTGCCGGTCATCGCGGACGTCCTCGCCGCCGTCGGCGTCGCCCGCCTCGGTGCCCCGGGCTTCGAGGCCGACGACGTCATAGGCACCCTCGTGGCCCGCGAGCTCGCCCGCCCGGCGGGCGAGCGGGACGCCGTCGAGATCGTGACGGGGGACAGGGACCTGTTCCAGCTGGTCGACGACGCGGCGGGCGTCCGCGTGCTCTACACCCAGCGCGGCATCAGGGACCTCGGCGTCATCGACGAGGCGCGGCTCGCGGAGCGGTACGGCGTGCCCGACGGCGCCGCGTACGCCGACATGGCCGTACTGCGCGGCGACCCCTCGGACGGGCTGCCCGGCGTGGCCGGTATCGGGGAGAAGACCGCGGCGGCGCTGCTGCGGAGGTACGGCTCGCTTGACGGCGTGCTCGCGGCCCTAGGCCACGTGGACCCCGGCATCACGACGGCGCAGCGCCGCCGGCTCCACGAGGCGGCGGACTACCTCGCGGTCGCGCCAGTGGTGGTGCGGGTGGCGCGTGACGCGCCGGTGGCCAACGTGGACGACCGCGTGCCGACGGCGCCCCGCGACCCCGAACGGCTCGCCGAGTTGGCGGAGCGGTGGGGGTTGGGCGGGAGCCTGGAGCGGCTGGTGGCGGTGCTCACAACAGCGTGAGCGCCCGCCGCCCGGACCGCGTCACTCGTCGGGCTCCATCATGAACTCCCAGGTCAGGCCGTGTGCGATGACAATGAGGAGCACGAGCAGGATCGAGCCGACGACCAGCGGCGTGATCCCGGCCCCGCGCGCGAGTTCGGGTGCGACGCCGAGGACGAGGATCAACAGGTAGAGGACGGCCACGATCCAGCGGAACCTGCGGAAGGGCCCCGTGATCGTCGCCTGGTCGAGCCGTAGCAGCTGGACGGTCGAACCCAATCCGACGATGGCGCAGGCACCGAAACTGACCCGCCAGAACAGCGGGGTGTCGGGCGAGATCTGGGCGAGGGTGGCCATCAAACCGGGCAGGAGGAACGACAGGTAGGTGCCGCCTGCCAGCTTCCGTTTGAGCCGATCGGTCTTCCACGAGGGATGCCGTTCGAGCACCGTCCACCACAACCCGACGAGGGTGAAGCAGGTACCGGCCATCAGGGCGTAGAACGTGCCGAGGTCCATCGATCAGCCTTCGACGGCAGCGATGTGGGTGCGCATCTGCTCCACCGCGGTCAGGAGCGGTGCGGTGAGCGCGGGCGGGAGGTCGTTGCGCGGGTCCAGGGCGATCCGCAGGTTCTCCTCGTAGTACCAGAGCACCTGCTCCGGGGTGCCCTTGAACCGGCGGAACGCACGGTCACCAGCCAGGGTCTGCAGGTCGGTGACGATGGCGCGGGCGTTGTGCACCTTGTCCGCGATCGCGACGAGCAGGGCGTCCCGGCCCGCCGTCCCGAGGTGGTCGAGGTGCTGCTGCTTCCGGGCGAGCCATTCCGACTTCTCGTCAGGGTCCTCGGTGAGGGAGTCCGAGCAGTCCTCGACGATCCGGGCCACCACCGGGCCGAAGCGGGCCGCGATGTCCGCGAGGCGTCTCTCGCCGCCGTGGTCCTCGGCGGCGTCGTGCAGGAGCGCGGCGACGGCGTGGTCCTCGTTCCCGCCGGCGTCCACCACGAGGCTCGCGACGCCGAGGAGGTGCCCGATGTACGGGACGTCCGTGCCCTTCCGCACCTGGGTGGCGTGGACGACGACGGCGTACCGCAGCGCCTCGGTGAACCGCTCGGTGAGGACGACGCCTGGCGTCATTTCGCTGGCATCCTGCCCGTTACAGGCAATGATGGCGAGTCGCGCCACAGCACTCGCAGAACCCGTCGACGGTGTGGGCGACGTCCCCGATCTCCTCGCACCAGACGCAGCGCTCGTCGCACTGCACCTCGACAACCTCAACAGTCATGACCGCCATGGGGGCTCCCCTCGCTCGTTGCTCCGTGATCTCTCTCCATGGTGGACCAGCCCACTGACACGAACGCGTCACGACTCGCGGGGCGGGCGGAGTGGACGCAAGTGGTGGTGGGCACGCCGCTCACGACGAGGTCCGATAGTGTGTGGACCCTGCGAGAGAGTGAGGACCAGATGGACGCCACCGAATTGCGCGCCAAGCAGCGGCCACTGAAGGACGCCTACCGCGAGGACCCGGCGAAGGCGCTCGTCACGTCGACGGCCGAGGGACGGTGCGCTGCTGACGGGATTGCCATCATCCTCAATACGACGGCCGGTCCCGTCCGCGCCGGCCTGCACCCCGCGACCGGCGGTGACGGGTCCGAGGCCTGTTCCGGGGACATCCTCCTGCAGGCGCTCGTCGCCTGCGCGGGGGTGACCCTGCGCTCGGTGGCGACGGCGATGGGGGTCGAGTTGCGCGACGCCGTCGTCCGCGCCACCGGGACGTGGGACGCGCGGGGGACGCTCGGCGTCGACCGGAGTGTGCCCGTGGGGCTGCTCGCGGTCGACCTCCGTTTCGCCCTCGACACGCCGGCCGACGACGCGACCGTCAGCAGGCTCATCGACCTGACCGAGCGCTACTGCGTGATCGCGCAGACCCTCGCGCACCCGCCCACCCTGACCTTCGGGCGGGCCGACGGCGTCGCCGGCTGACGCCCGCCGCACCTGCTGCGCTCCGGACGCCACGTACCCGTACAGCTCCGCGATGTCCTCCTTGGTGCCGCCGCGTGAGCCGAGGTACCGGGCATTGCGGCTCACCATCTCGCCGAACGCGAAGTTCCCCTACGTCGTCCTCGCCCGACTGCGGCTCGCGCTTTCGCCGCCACCAAGGCGGTCACCCAGATGATGGAGGCCACATGTCCGGACGGATCGTCCTCTTCGGCGCGACGGGCTACACCGGCGAGCTGACCGCACGGGCGCTCGTCGACCGCGGCGCCCGGCCGGTGCTCGCGGCCCGTTCCCGAGCGCGGCTGGAGGCCCTTGCCGCCGATCTCGGCGGGCTGGACATCGGCGTCGCCGACGTCGCGAACCCGGAGTCCGTGCGGGCATTGCTCGGGCGCGGGGACGTGCTCATCTCGACGGTGGGCCCGTTCGTCCGCTGGGGTGCGGTTGCGGCCGAGGCCGCGATTGACGCGGGGGCGCACTACCTCGACAGCACAGGCGAGCCCGCCTTCATCCGCCGGGTCTTCGAGGACTACGGGCCGCGCGCGGAGGCCGCCGGATCCCTGATGCTCACCGCCTTCGGCTTCGACTGGGTCCCGGGGAACCTCGCCGGCGCGCTGGCGCTCGAGCAGGCCGGACACAAGGCGGCTCGTGTCGTCATCTCGTACGTCGTGAGAGGCACCCGCGCCAGCGGCGGCACCGCGGCCAGCATGGCTGGTGCCCTGCTGGAGCCCTCGTTCGCCTACCGTGGGGGCCGGCTCCGTGGCGAACGCACCGGTGCCCGGGTCCGAGCGTTCGACCTGGGCGACGGACAGCGACGCCACGGCATCAGCGTCGGCGGGTCCGAGCACATCACGTTGCCGGCGCTCCACCCCCAACTCGGTGAGGTCGAGGTCCTGTTGGGCAGGGCTGGAGCGACCACACGCGTGGTCCCGCTCCTCACCGGCGCGCTTTCGCTCGCCACGTCACTCCCACCGATACGGGCGGCCGCTCAATCGCTGGCGCGGCGCAAGGCTCCGGGATCCACGGGCGGGCCCAGCGGCGGGGAGCGTGCCGGAGGGTCGAGCATCGTCGTTGCGGAGGCCTTTTCGGCCAGCGGCCGCGGGCTCAGCCGGGTGCGCCTGGACGGCCCCGACGGCTACACCTTCACGGCGAACATCCTCGCCTGGGGCGCGATGGGCATCGCGAAGGGAGGGATCGCCGCGACCGGCGCCGCCGGCCCCGTGCAGGCGTTCGGTCTGGACAGGCTCGCGGCCGGAGCCGCGGGGGCCGGCCTGAACCTCGCCCCGGGCGGCTAGGGTCGGAGGCACCACAAGCATTCCATCGACCAGTGGCGAAAGGAGACCGGCATGCTGCGCCCGGAGGACTCGGTGCTCGTGGTCATCGACGTGCAGGGAAAGCTGGCGCAGCTCATGCACGAGCGGGACCTGCTGTTCGCGAACCTGCAGCGCATGGCTCGCGGGGCCGGGGTGCTGAGCATCCCGATCATCTGGAACGAACAGGTGCCGGAGAAGCTCGGGCGTACGATCCCGGAACTGGCGGAGGCGCTGGCCGGACTCGAACCGCTCGCCAAGAACGCCTTCAGCTGCTGCGGCAACCCGGAGTTCGTGGCCCGGCTGGAGGTGACGGGCCGGCGGCAGGTCATCCTCATGGGGATCGAGACGCACGTGTGCGTCCACCAGACCGCGCGCGACCTCCTCCAGCAAGGGTACGCGGTGGAGGTGGTGGCCGACGCCGTCTCGTCACGCACCGAGTCCAACAAGCGGATCGGGCTGGAGAGGATGCGGTCGCTCGGGGCGGGGATCACCAGCACGGAGACGATCCTGTTCGAGCTGCTGGGAACTGCCGAGGGCGAGAGGTTCCGGGCGATACAGCAGCTGGTCAAGTAGGGGACAGCGTCCCTTGAGGGAGAGGAGTGGGCCATGACATCTCGTTCGCCGCAGGAATCCGGGCCGCAGGAATCCGGAGTGGCGTTGAAATTTGCCGCGGCCTCGAGCGCGGTGCTCGGTCTGGGCTTCGGGATTCCCTGCGCACTCGGAATCAGGCATTTCGCCTCGACGGGTGAGGTCCTGACCTTCATGGGCTATCCGACCTACGGCAACGGGCCCTTCGAGAAGTTGGGGATCAAGACGTCCGTTCCCCTGCTCGCCGCGTTCCTCGCGGTGTGCGGTGCCGAGGTCGTCGCCGGGTGGCTCCTATGGCGCCGGCCGCGGGTGGGGACCCGGGTGTCGCTTGCCCTACTGCCCGTCGAGATCCCGTTCTGGCTCGGTTTCGCGTTGCCCTACGCGCCCCCGCTTGCGCTCGCACGAACAGCGGGCGCGCTCCTCGCGCAGGGCGGCGCCCAAGCCACCGACGCCGCACGATAGGTCAGGGCAGCGGGGCGAACCGGTCCCGCAGTTCCCGCTTCTGGACCTTGCCCGCCGTGTTCTTGGGCAGGGCGTCGACGAAGTGGATGTGCCGGGGCACCTTGAACTCGGCGAGAGTCTCGCGGGCATGCTGCCTCAGCGTCGCCTCGTCGGCGACCGCTCCGGGCTCGAGCACGACGACGGCGGTCACGGCCTCGATCCGCTTCGGGTCGGGGATCGGGATCACCGCGACGTCGTGCACCGCGGGATGGGTGAACAGCGCCTCCTCCACCTCCCGCGAGGAGACGATGATGCCGCTGGCGTTGATGACGTCCTTCTTGCGGTCGACGATCGTGATGTAGCCCGCGGAGTCGATGCGTGCGAGGTCACCGGAGTGGAACCACCCGCCCGCGAACGCCTCTTCCGTCTCGGCCGGCTTCTCCCAGTAGCCGAGGCAGAGTTGCGGGGAGCGGTACACGACCTCGCCCACCTCGCCGGGCGCCACATCAACCATGGAGTCGTCCACCACGCGCATGTCCACGAACGGGATCGCGCGCCCGGCGGACGCGGGCCGCGCCTCGTGCTCCTCCGGCCGCAGGACCGTGCAGAGCGGGCCCATCTCGGACTGGCCGAAGCAGTTGTAGAACCCGATTCCGGGCAGGACCGCGCGCAGCCGCTGCAGCACGGGGGTCGGCATGATCGAGGCGCCGTAGTAGGCCTTGCGCAGGTTGCGGGCGCGTCCCGGGTCCTTCTCGATGAGGCCGACCAGCGCGATCCACACCGTGGGTGCCGCGAAGAAGGAGTCGATGTCGTGCGCGGCGATCGCGTCCAGCACCCGGGTCGGTGCGGGGAGCTCGAGCAACCAGTTCTCCGTGCCCAGCATGAGGGAGGGCATCATGAACACGTGCATCTGGGCCGAGTGGTACAGCGGCAGGGCGTGGAGGACCCGGTCGGTGGCGCGGGTGTCGAGGGCCATGGCGGACGACGCGTAGTGGTGCACGAGCGCGCGGTGCGTGAGGATGGCGCCCTTCGGGTCGCTGGTGGTGCCGGAGGTGTAGAGGATCTGGGCGACGTCGTCGTCCGTGACGTCGACGTCGAGCGCCGGCGCGGGCGTCTCCGCCAGCCCCCACGCGAGGACGTCCCGGACGCCGTAACCCGTGCGCAGGGACCCGGTGAACTCGGGCGCGACGCCGCAGGAGCCGACTTCGGCCTGGAGCGCGTCGTCGGCGAACACGGCGCGCGCGCCGGACTGCCGCAGGATGTAGGCGAGCTCGTGCCCGGTCAGCGCGAAGTTGACCGGCACGTGGATGAGACCCGCCTTCACGACGCCGAGCCAGAGCAGGACGTACGCGTCCGAGTTCTTGCCGAACGCGGCCACGCGATCGCCCTTGCGGAGGCCGAGGTCGAGCAGTGCGGCGGCCACGCGGGTCGCGGCATCCTCGAGCTGGCGATAGGTCCAGGCGCGGTCCTCGAAGGTCAGCGCGTGCGCGTCGGGGGCGCGTCGGGCGCTGCGCGTGATGAGGTCACCGATGGTACTGCGCGTGGTTGCGTTCACTCAGGAAGTCTCTCAGGGCGATGGTTGCCCGCCCACCCATTCGATCCACCAACGTCGGGCCGGCGGATTGTGGACACTGTCCAACGGTCGACCGGTGCTGCCTACTCCCGCCGCACCCCACGCTGTTCGAAAGCCTCGATGACCGCCGCCGGCACCCGGCCGCGGTCCGAGATGGCGAAACCGTTGGCGCGGGCCCACGTGCGGATCTCGGCGGGGGTCGGTGGCGTGGCGGGCG
>JADGOQ010000201.1 GCA_017882885.1 Actinomycetales bacterium
CGATCGTCGAGCCCTTCTGGCCGATCGCGACGTAGATGCAGCGCACCTGCTTGGTCTTGTCGCCCGACTCCCAGTTGGCCTTCTGGTTGAGGATGGTGTCGATCGCGATGGCGGTCTTGCCCGTCTGGCGGTCACCGATGATCAGCTGCCGCTGGCCGCGACCGACCGGGATCATGGAGTCGATGGCCTTGAGGCCCGTCTGCAGCGGCTCGTGCACGGACTTGCGCATCATCACGCCGGGGGCCTGCAGCTCGAGCGCGCGCCGCCCGTCGATTCCCACGATCTCGCCGAGGCCGTCGATCGGGTGGCCCAGAGGGTCCACGACCCGGCCGAGGTACCCGTCGCCCACCGGGACCGAGAGCACCTCCCCGGTGCGGCGCACCTCCTGGCCCTCCTCGATGCCGGTGAACTCGCCGAGGACGACGACGCCGATCTCGCGAACGTCGAGGTTCATCGCGAGACCCTCGGTGCCGTCGGCGAAGCGCAACAGTTCGTTCGCCATGGTGCCCGGGAGGCCTTCGACCCGGGCGATCCCGTCAGCCGTGACGGTCACACGACCGACTTCCTCGGTCACGGCCTGCGCCGGCTCGTAGGAGTTCACGAAGCTGTTCAGGGCAGCCCTGATGTCCTCCGGCTTGATCGTCAATTCGGACATTGCGATTCCTCAACTTCTCGACCCGGCGGTCGTGGTTCTCGTTGTCAGTCGGCGAACGCGCGCCGAATGGTCTCTACTTGCTTCGCCACCGTGTTGTCCACGAGGTTGTGGCCGATGTGCACGCGAATCCCGCCCACCACCTGCGGGTCGACGGCAACATTGATGTGCACGTTCCGGTTGTACTTGCGGCCGAGTGTCGCCTCCAGCCGGGCGATTTGCGCGTCCGTCAGTGGCACGGCGGCAGTGACGACGGCGACGAGCCGGTCACGTCGTTCCGCGGCGAACTGGGCGGTCTCGAGGATGGACGAGGTCACCGACGGGTGGCGGGACGAGGTCACGGTGCGTCCGAGGATCTGCATGGTGCGGGGCAGCAGGTACTTCCCGAAGACCGCGTCGAGGAGCGCCAGACGCCGCTCCGGCGAGTCGTCGGTCTCGGTGAGCTCGTTCCGCAACTGGCGCTCGTGGCCGAGCAACCGGAACACCTGGAACAGCTCATCCGCAACGCGGTCCAGCTCGCCGGCGCGCTCGGCGCTCGCCAGCGCGGTCTCGGCGCCGAGCCGCTCGAGCGCGGTGGACAGGTCGTCCGCGTGCGACCAACGAGCACGGGCCATGCCGGACACGAGGTCCACGATGTCCGGATTGAAACCCTTGCCGAACACGTCGGCCACCAGGGCGGCCTTGTCCTCGCCGCGACGGGCGGGATCGGTCAACGCACGACGCAGCCCGGGCGAGGAATCGATCGCGTCAACGACGTGGGTCAACTCCACCTTCAGGGTGTCCACCGCGTCCGAGGTCTCCAGGACGGCGTTCCACCGCTCCTTGGCGGCCTGGAGTGACGCTTCGCTGCTGGCGCGCATCAGGTCTCCTCAACCGCCACCGGGGTCAAGGCGTCGAGCTCGTCGATGAAGCGGTCTATCACGCGCGACTGGAGTTCGGCGTCGGTGAGGGACTCGCCCACGATGCGCGATGCGAGCTCCGTGGCGAGCAGGCCGACATCGGTCCGCAGGGAGACCGCGGCAGCCTGCCGCTCGGCCCTGATGGACCTCGCGGCGTTGGCGCTGATGCGTTCGGCCTCGACGACGGCCTTCTGCCGGGCCTCCGCGACGATCTGGCGGGCATCGTCATTGGCGCCCTCACGGATGAGGGCCGCCTCCCTGCGCGCCTCGGCGCGTTCGGCCTCGAGGCCCTGGCGCAGCGTCGCAGCCTCCTCGCGGGCGATCTCCCCGGCCTTCAGTCCTCCCTCGATCTTGACCGCACGCTCGTCGAGCATCGCCGTGAATGTCGGCAGGACCTTCCTGGCCAGCACGAAGGCGATGACGGCGAAACAGACCGCCGACCAGAAGATGTCATAGACAGCCGGCAGCAGGATGTTGCCGGGAACTTCGACGGGGGCCACTGTGAGTCCTTAGAAGAGGAAGCCGGCGGCCAGACCGATCAGACCGAGCGCCTCGACCAGGGCCATGCCGATGAACATGTTGATGCGCAGCGGGCCGGCCATTTCGGGCTGCCGCGCGGTCGCCTCCTGGGTCTTGCCGACCAGGATGCCGAGACCGATGCCGGGGCCGAGCGTCGCAAGGCCATAACCGATTGTCGCAATGGAACCGGTGATGTTCATGGAGAGGTTTCCTTCCGTATGTGTGGTTCCGGTTCTCCCGGCACCTGGGTTTCCCCCGCCGCGGCGGGAAACTAGTGGCTCTCCACCGAGAGCGAGATGTAGACGGCGGTCAGCAGCGCGAAGATGTACGCCTGCAGCGCCGCGATGAAGATCTCGAGCCCGTAGAAGGCGAATGACGCGCCCAGCGTCAGGAGTCCCAGCGGCTTGAGCGGGGGCGAGGCCTCCAGGAAGAGGGCGTTGGTGGCCGCGAAGCAGAGCACGAGCAGGAAGTGCCCGCTCATCATGTTGGCCAGGAGACGGATCGTGAGCGTGAGCGGCCGGAGCAGGAACGTGGAGACCAGCTCGATGGGCGCCAGGATGAAGTAGAGGGGCCAGGGCACCCCGGGGGTGAAGATCTGGTCCCGGTAGAAGTGCCAGGCGCCGTGCGCCCGTATACCCGCGACCATGAAGGCGATCCAGGCGACGACCGCCACCACCAGCGGGAAGCCGACCACGGACGCACCGGCGATGTTGAGCCCGGGGACCACGCCGGTGATGTTCATCGCGAACACACCGAAGAAGATGACCGAGAGGAGGGGCACCCAGGCCTTCCCACGCTCCTTGCCGAGGACCTCCTCGGAGACGTTGACGCGCACGAAGTCGAGTGCTATCTCGGCGATGCCCTGGCCGCGGCCCGGGACCAGCTTCACGTTGCGTGCCGCGAGCAGGAAGAGCACGCAGAGCGCGACGGTCGCGATGACACGCACCATCATGATGCGGTTGAACTCGTAGAAGGTTCCCTCCCCGAAGATCGCGGGCGGGAAGAAGTCCTCGGCCGTGGGACCGTGGAAACCCCCGCCCCCGCCCTCCGACAGCGGGAGGACACCTCGGCTCAGCGCGGCAGCTGCGGCATCAAACACAGGGCCCCCGGGTCTCGAGACGTCGAACTCACGACGACGTGAGCCTTGGACGAGTTGAGCCTAGCCGAGTTTGGTTGTGATTGTTCACACTTTCCGGGTCGTGGACCGATGAGGGGTGGATCAGCACGCGGCGGGCGCCGGCGTGGGTGGGGCGTCACGCCCCGGCGGTGTCGTCGCTGGCCCGGGGCTCGACGTTGGGGATGCGAGCGGTCGCCGCCACCTTCATCTCGATCGCCGTGGAGGCGATGATGGCCACCGTGAGGACCACGAAGAACACCCCGCGATGGTAGAAGTCGCTGCCCCGGACGGCGAGGACCACACCGAAGAGGACGATCACCTTCACCAGCCACCCGCCGACGAAGGCCGCGGACGCGATCGGCAGCGGCTGGGCGGCGGTGAGCAGCATGAGCACCACCGTGGTGAGCATGAAGAAGGCCGCGATCCCCACCGCCATGAGGGCACCCCAGAGGCCGGGCGTCCCCGCGACGGCGTACCCCACGCCCACGGCCAGGACGAGGAGCACCCCGAGCAGCACGACGAGCTGGGACAGCATGGACCGGAACATCGTGCGGGTCGCGCGCGTGGTGTCGTTCACGGGTCCAGCCTAGGTCGGGGGGTGAGCTGGCGGCGCGTGAGGACGGCGGCGCCCACCCCGGCCACCGCCATGCCGGCGAGGACGTGCCGCGTCGGGAACAGTGCGAGTGCCGCGGCGCCGAACGAGAGCACGGTCGTCCAGAGGTACAGGACGATCACGGCCCCGCGATGGGAGTGACCGAGGTCAAGCAGCCGGTGGTGCAGGTGCATCCGGTCCGCCTGGAACGGGGACTGCCCCGCCCGCAGCCGGCGGGTCACGGCCAGGAGCATGTCGAGCAGCGGGATCGCCAGGACCGCGACGGGCAGGAGGATGGGCAGGATCACCGGGACTGCCTGGCCGAGCGAAACCCGGTTGGGGTCGATCTTGCCGGTGACCACGATCGTCGCGGCGGCGATGGTGATCCCGAGGAGCATGGACCCGGAGTCACCCATGAAGATCCGGGCGGGGTGGAAGTTGTGCGGCAGGAACCCGATGCACACCCCCACGAGGGCCGCGAGGATCGCGGTCGCGAGCGAGGAGAAGTCCTCGGGCGAACTCACACGCGTGAGGATGTAGGTGTAGGCGAAGAACGCCGCCCCGCCGATCCCGATCATCCCGGCAGCGAGACCGTCCAGACCGTCCACGAAGTTGACGGCGTTGATCGCTGCCACCACCACGAACACCGTGGCCACCACCGAGAGCCGGGGGGAGCCGATCGTGAGCCCGGCGATCGGGAAGGTCACGAGCAGCACGCCGCTCCACGCGAGCACCAGGCCCGCGATGACCTGGCCCCCGAGTTTGGCCCACCAGTCGAGGTCCCAGAGGTCGTCCGCGGCGCCGAGGAGGCACACCCACACGGCGGCGAGAATCAGCCCCGACGCCTGTCCGGTCTGGGTGAACACCGGGCTGAGGAACGGGATCCGGGCGGCGCACAGCAGCGCGACGGCAAGGCCCACCATCATCGCCACCCCACCCATCCGCGGGATTGGGCTGGTGTGGACGTCACGCGACCGCACGGGGGTGATGGCACGGGAGTAACGCGCGAGGTGGCGGGCGATGGGCGTGCAGATGAAGGTCACCGCTGCCGCGATGGCCATCACCAGCAGGTACGTCCTCACGCGCCTTCGGCCCCCGGACTGTCGTCGGAACCGGGCTCCGCATCGCCACCCGAATCGTCACCGGCCCCGGGCTCAGCGCCTTCCTCGGCGAGCGCGGGGACGACCTCCGCGAGTCGGGCCCGGGTGAGTACGCCGGCGCGCACGATCCGCATCACCGGCCCGGTCGCGTCGACGATCGTGGACGCGGTGGGGCCCGGTGTCGGCCCCGCGTCCACGTACACCGCGACGTTCGCCCCGAAGTAGGCCTCCGCGGCCTGTGCGTCCTGGGCTGCGGGCTGCCCGGTCACGTTGGCGCTCGTGACCGCGAGCGGGCCGTAGCGCTGCAGCAGTGCGAGCGCCCCCTCGTTGTCGGGCATGCGCAGCGCCACCGTGCCGGAGGTCTCGCCGAGGTCCCACGCCAGGGACGGTTGTGAGCGCAGGATGATCGTCAGTGCCCCCGGCCAGAAGGCCTGCAGCAGTGCCCGCGCGTCATGGCTGACGTCCACGGCCAGCGCGTTGACCATGCCGGGGTTCGCGACGAGGACCGGTGGGGGCATCTGCCGTCCCCGTCCCTTCGCCGCCAGCAGCCGCCCGACCGCCGTCGGGGAGAACGCGTCGGCCGCGATGCCGTACACCGTGTCGGTGGGGAGGACCACCAGTCCGCCCTTCTCCAGGGCGCGGACCGCCGCGTCGAGTGCGGCGGCGGGCTCGTCGAGGTACGAGAGGATCACGTGTGCCAGTCTCGCACCTGGGGAGCGCCCGCGAGGCGCGTGGCGCGCACCATCCTGTCCCGGCCGGTGAGGTCCGGAAGGGTGACGATCACGGTGAAGCCACCGAGGAGCGCAAGGTCGTGGCGCACGGCCGGTCCCTGGACGTCGGCGTGCTCCATCACGAGGACGCCGCCCGGCCGCAGCAGCCGGCGGGCCGAACGCATCACGGAGCGCGGAACGTCGAGGCCGTCCGCGCCGCCGCCGTAGAGGGCGGTGGGCGGGTCCCACTCGAGGACCTCGGGATCGCGCGGCACGCCGTCGGGGGGAATGTAGGGCGGGTTGGAGACGACGACGTCGACCGTCCCGTCGAGCTCGCCGAGTGCGTCCGCGGCGTCACCCGCCACCACCGTCACCGCGACGCCGTTCGCCGCCGCGTTGCGGGCGGCGAGGGCGAGGGCTGGTGTCGACTGCTCGACCGCCCACACGAGGCATCCCGGGACCTCGCGCGCGATCGCGGTGGCGATGGCGCCGCTCCCGGTGCACAGGTCGACGACGCGCACCGGTTCGTCGCGTCCGGCCAGCGCGCGGGCCGCCGCGACCGCCTCCCCGCAGACCAGTTCGGTCTCGAAGCGTGGGATGAAGACGCCCGGCGCCGTCGCGATCGTGGCGCCGCGGAAGTCGACGTACCCCACGATGAGCTGCAGCGGTTCGCGGGCCGCCCGGCGGGCGACCGCGGCGCGCAGATCTCTCTCGAGGGCGGCGGACGGGATGTCCACGAGTTCGAGCAGCGCGCCGTCGCCGGCGTGGCGCGCGAGGAGGGCGCGGGCGAGCCGAGTGGCGTCCCGGGGGTCCACCCCCGCTTGCCGCAGCGTCCCCTGCGCCTCGCGGAGGAGCTCACGCAACCCGGTCACCGCCCGAGGTTCCTGAGCCGCTCCGCCTCGTCCAGCTGGATGGCGGACTCGATCACCGGACCGAGCGCACCGCCGAGGACGGTGTCCAGGTTGTAGGCCTTGAACCCCGTGCGGTGGTCCGCGATGCGGTTCTCGGGGTAGTTGTAGGTGCGGATCCGCTCGGACCGGTCCACGGTTCGCACCTGGGACCGGCGGGCCTCGGACGCGGCGGCCTCCGCCTCGTCCCGCCGCAGCTGCGCGAGGCGGGAGCGGAGCACCCGCATGCCCGCCTCCTTGTTCTGCAGCTGCGACTTCTCGTTCTGCATGGCGACGACGACGCCGGTGGGCAGGTGAGTGATCCGCACGGCGGAGTCGGTGGTGTTCACGGACTGGCCCCCCGGGCCGGAGGACCGGTAGACGTCGATCCGCAGGTCGCTGTCGAGGATCTCGACCTCGCCGGCGTCCTCGACCTCGGCCATCACGAACACCCCGGCCGCGGAGGTGTGGATGCGGCCCTGCGACTCGGTGACCGGGACGCGCTGGACGCGGTGCACGCCGCCCTCGTACTTCAGCTGCGCCCAGACGCCGTCCTCGGGGGCGACGGCGCCACGCGAACGGATGGCGATGGAGACGTCCTTGTAGCCGCCGAGGTCCGACCCGGTCTCGGAGAGCACCTGCACGGCCCAGCCCTTCGACTCCGCGTACCGCAGGTACATCCGCAGCAGGTCGCCCGCGAAGAGCGCGGACTCCTCGCCGCCCTCGCCGGCCTTGATCTCCATGATGACGTCGGACGCGTCGTTGGGGTCGCGCGGGATGAGGACCTCCCGCAATTGGTCGCCGGCGGCGGATTCCGCCGCCGCGAGGCCCGGGACCTCCGCGGCGAAGCCCTCGTCGATCTCGGCGAGTTCGCGGGCCGCCCCGAGGTCGTCCGCGGCGGCGCGCCACACGCGGTAGGCGTGCACCAGACGGCCGAGCTCCGCGTAACGCCGACCAACGCGGCGCGCCTGGTTCTGGTCGGAGAGCACCGCGGGGTCGGACATCTTCCGCTCGAGCTCGGCGTGCTCCGTCAGCAGGGGCTCCACCGCTGCGAACTCGTCAGTCATCACACTTGCCTCCAGACAGCAACAGCGCCGGTGGGAGTCTCTCCCACCGGCGCTGCGGCACAGTTACTTGCGCTTCCCGTAGCGCGCCTCGAAGCGCGCGACCCGTCCACCGGTGTCGAGGATCTTCTGCTTGCCGGTGTAGAAGGGGTGGCAGGCGGAACAGACGTCGGCGTGGATCTGGCCGCCCTTGGCGGTCGAACGCGTCGTGAAGGTGTTGCCGCAGGTGCAGGTCACCTGGGTGACGTGGTAAGCGGGGTGGATTCCCTGCTTCATGGAGTTCTCCTTGTCATCGAAGTGGCCCGGGTCGCCTCAGGACATGTGGCGTGAACCGGGACCGACCGCCAATTGTGCCACCAACAGGCGGCCATGACCAAGACCGGGGGGCTCAGCCGAGTGTGACGTCGCCCATCTCGTCCTTCGCGCCCGGGGTGGTCCGCTGGACCGCGAGCAGGAACGCGGCGTTGGACTGGGTGTCGCGCAGCTTGTTGAGCAGCAACTCGATCGCGGCCTCCTTCTCGAGACCACCCATGATGCGGCGCAGCCGCCAGATGATCTTGAGCTCCTCGGGCTGGAGCAGCAGCTCCTCGCGCCGGGTCCCCGACGCGTTGACGTCGATGGCCGGGAAGATCCGCTTGTCGGCCAGCTGGCGCGACAGCCGCAGCTCCAGGTTTCCCGTCCCCTTGAACTCCTCGAAGATGACCTCGTCCATCTTGGACCCGGTCTCCACCAGCGCGGAGGCGATGATGGTCAGCGACCCGCCACCCTCGATGTTGCGGGCGGCGCCGAAGAACTTCTTCGGGGGGTAGAGCGCGGAGGCGTCCACGCCACCGGAGAGGATGCGTCCGGATGCCGGGGCCGCGAGGTTGTAGGCCCGCGAGAGCCGGGTCAGCGAGTCGAGCAGCACGACGACGTCGCCGCCCAGTTCGACCAGCCGCTTGGCGCGCTCGATGGCAAGCTCGGCAACGATCGTGTGGTCCGTGGCGGGCCGGTCGAAGGTGGAGGCGATGACCTCGCCCTTCACCATCCGCTCCATGTCCGTGACCTCCTCCGGCCGCTCGTCCACGAGGACGACCATGAGGTGCACGTCGGGGTTGTTGACCGCGATGGCGTTGGCGATCTGCTGCATCACGATCGTCTTGCCGGCCTTGGGCGGCGCGACGATCAGCCCACGCTGCCCCTTGCCGACCGGCGCGACCAGGTCGATGAGGCGCGGCGTGATCGCCTTGGGCGTGGTCTCGAGGCGCAGCATCTGCTGCGGGTAGAGCGGGGTGAGCTTGCCGAACTCCGGGCGGTTCCGGGCCTCGTCGGGCCTCATGCCGTTCACGGAGTCCAGGCGCACCAGCGCGTTGAACTTCTGTCGCGGGTTGATGACGTCGCCCTCGCGCGGCTGGCGGATCGCGCCGGTGACGGCGTCGCCGCGCCGCAGCCCGTACCGCTTCACCTGGCCGAGCGTCACGTAGACGTCGTTCGGGCCCGGAAGGTACCCGGAGGTCCGCACGAAGCCGTAGTTCTCGAGGATGTCGAGGATACCGGCCACCGGGATGAGCACGTCGTCATCCGCAACCTCGGGTGCCTGGTCCTCGCCGGCCGGGCGCCCGGGCTCGCGCCGCCTGGTGCGGTCGCGGCTGCGGTCGCGGCTGCGGCGGCGGTTGGCGCGGACGTCGTCGCGCTGGTCGTTGTCGTCGTTCTCCTCACGACGGCGGGCGGCGGCCTCGCCAACCGCCTCGAGGGTGCGCTGCGGGCTGGTCTCCGGGCCGCGGGCGTGCCGTGTCTGCTGGAGTTCGCGCATGAGCTCCTGCTTCGCCTGCGAGTGGTCCTCCGCCGCCGGGACCAGCGGGGCGCCCGCGGGGACGCCGGCACGACGCGGGGCACGACTGCGTTCGCGTCCACCGGTCCGATCGGCCGCGGGTGCGTCGGTGCGCGCCTGGCCCGACTGTCGGTCGCCGAACGGGCGGTCACCGGTCGGGCTCTCGCTGGCGGGGAGGGTGACCTCCGGGCGGGGCTCCTCCGCGCGAGCCTCCTCCGGGGCGCTGGGCTCCTCCGCGCGGGGCTCCTCCGGGGCGCTGGGCTCCGGGTGCTGCTGGCGGGCCACACGGGCCTGCGGGGCCTGGCCGCCGATGGCGGCGATCAGGTCGCTCTTGCGCATCTTTGAGACGCCCTTGATGCCCATGGAGCTGGCCATGGACTGGAGTTCCGGCAGGCGTTTGGCCGCCAGCGAGGCGTCAACGGATTGGGTCACGAGGTTCCTTCCCTCGGTCAATCGACCTTGAGTGAGAGATGATTGCGCACGTCTGCGAGCATCACGCGGTCACATGCAGTGACAGGGGGCTCGCACACCAGAGGGGCGATTCTTCGATCGCGTTCGTGCCGGATCAGCGTACCAGCATGGACCGACGTTGCGCCAAGATGCCTCGATGCGCCCGTGGAACCGCTCAGGCCACGACTCGCACACCCTCCCGCGCGACAGGCAGGGCAAGGAGCTGCCAGCCGTGTCGCACGAGTGCGGCGGTGAGGGTTTCGTCCGGCGTACCGAAGGCGAGCACGGTGGGGCCGGCCCCCGACAGCACTGCGGGGACGCCCCGCGCGCGCAGCGAGTCCAGCACCTCGAGGGACTGGCCCATCACGTTGCGGCGGTATGGCTGGTGGAGACGGTCGTCGGTGGCCGCCATGAGCAACTCGGGCCGGCGGAGCGCCTCCACCATGAGGGCCGCACGCTGCAGGTTGAAGACCGCGTCACCGTGGGACACCGTGCGGGGCAGGGCGGCGCGCGCCGTCGACGTCGACGCCGACGAGGGCGGCACGAGCGCGAGCAGCTGGATCGCCGGGGAGACCTCGAGGGGGACGGACCGTGCCGTGCCGTCCTGCATCCATGCGAGCCGTGCACCGCCGAACAGCGCTGGGGCGGCGTTGTCGGGGTGGCCCTCCATGTCCGTGGCGAGCTGGAGGATGACGTCGTCGGAGAGCGCCTCCGGTTCCGAGACCAGCGCGCGCGCGGCCGCGAGCCCGACGACGGCGGCGGCCGCCGACGATCCGAGCCCGCGGGCGTGGGGGATCAGGTTGTGGCACA
>JADGOQ010000202.1 GCA_017882885.1 Actinomycetales bacterium
GGGCGCACTCGAGGCCGGCAGGGATCCCCTGGGAATCGAAGCCGAGGTGGTCCAGTGTTCTCCGAGCCACGGTAGCCTGGGAGATGAAGGCGGGACCGGTCGTGACTACGTAATCCTTCTCACCCAGGCGCTGCTTGGCGCACGTGAACATCTGTCTTGACAAACGTCAAGGACGGGACAAGGCTGCACTTCCAGGCGGGTCGGGAAGGCGTGGACGTGTGGTACTGGATCGCTGGACGCCGCCACCGGCCGGGAGGAGCAGGAGATGGATTTGCAGCTCGCGGGCAAGAACGCGATCGTGACGGGTGGTGCGGGCGGAATCGGCTCCGCCATCTGCACGCTGCTGGCGGAGGAGGGCGCGAACGTGGTGGTGTCCGACCTCGCCCTGGAGCGGGCCGAGGCCGTGGCCGAGCAGTGCAGGGTCAAGGGCGTTCGCGCGCACGCGATCCATACCGACCTGACGAGCCCGGCCGACTGCGCCGCCCTGGTGGACCGGACCGCCCAGCTCCTGGGGAGCGCGGACGTCCTCGTGAACAACGCCGGGCTCTGGCCCACCCACCTGGTGACGGAGATCCCCCTGGACGAGTGGCATCGGACGATCGACGTCAACCTGACCGCGGTCTTCCTGACTTGCCAGCGCTTCGTGGCGCTGAACGTGGCGCAGAAGCGCAAGGCCAAGATCCTGAACGTCACCTCGCAGGCAGCCTTCAACGGCTCCACTACCGGGCACGCACACTACGCGGCTGCCAAGGCGGGCGTCGTCACCTTCACGATCTCGCTCTCGCGCGAGGTGGCGTCCAAGGGCATCAACGTGAACGCGCTGGCGCTGGGCATGGTGGCGACGGCCATGAACCGGGACGTGCTCGCGGCCGACCGGGCGTACTACGAGAAGCGCATCCAGATCGGGCGCATCGCGCAGCCGGACGAGGTCGCGCGCTTCGCGGTGTTCCTGGTCTCCGGCGCGGCGGACTACTTCACCGGCGCGACCTACGACGCGACCGGCGGGATGATGAGCCGCTAGGGAGGAAGCTGCCATGAAGGTTGTCGGAATCGGTGACCTGTTCATCCCGCACCAGTGGATCCGCGACGGCTTTGCCTCGGTGGCGGCCCGCGGGCACCAGGTGGAGACGCTCGACTGGCGCCTCTCCGGATTCCCGGAGCTGCAGGAGATCAACCTGGCCGTGGAGAAGGGCGGAGCCAACGCCTTCCGGCCACCTCCCTACGTCTTCGACGCGGTGGCCGGCGCCGACATCCTGATCACCCAGTTCTGCACCGTGCCCGCGGCGCTGCTCGAGGCCGCCCCCAACCTCAAGGTGGTGGGAGTGCTGCGGGCCGGGGTGGAGAACGTGGACGTCGCCGCCGCCACGGCCCGCGAGGTCCTGGTGGTGAATACGCCGGGGCGCAACGCCGACGCGGTGGCCGACTTCACGGTGGGGATGATCATCGCCGAGGCCCGCAACATCTGTCGCGGCCACCACGGCCTGAAGCAGGGGCGCTGGCTACGCGAGTACCCGAACTCGGGCCACATCCCTGACCTGCCCGGGAAGACGGTGGGCATCGTGGGCCTCGGCGAGATCGGCCGCAAGGTGGCACGCCGGCTGGCCGGGTTCGACATGGCCGTGCTGGCCTACGATCCCTTCGTGAAAGGACAGCCGGAGGGGATTCGCCTGGTCGACCTCCCCACCCTGATGGCCGAGGCCGACTTCGTGACCGTCCACGCCCGGCTCACCAAGGAGACCGAGGGGCTGGTCTCGCGGGAGCAGATCGCGCGGATGAAGCCCACCGCGTACTTCGTCAACACCTCTCGCTCGGCCCTGATCGACGAGGAGGCGCTCGTCGAGGCGCTGCGCGAGAAGAGAATCGCCGGCGCAGCCCTGGACGTCTTCGATCACGAGCCGCCCGGGATCGACGATCCCCTGGTGCAGCTCGAGAACGTGACGCTCACGCCGCACATGGCGGGCGGGTCCAACGACGCCTTCATCCACTCCCCGAAGTTGCTCGCCGCCGACATCGGGAAGTTGCTCGACGGGGGCGAGCCGCGCGCGGTCGTGAACCGTCCGGTGCTGGCGGCCGCGCGGATCAAGCTGGGGAGGTGACCCGTGGCGGCCGGCCGCTACCTCTGCCTCGACTGTGGGCTGACCGCCACCAAGGCGGCGGTGTTCGACGGTGCCGGGCTCCAGTTGGCGGAGGCCAGTGGTCGCACGCCAGTCCGGGTTCACGGGGACGCGAGCGAGATCGACATGGACGAGCAGTGGCGGCTGGCGGCCGGGCTCGTCGCGGAGGCGCTGGCGCTGGCGCGCGCCGTCCCCGGGGATCCGGCCATCGCCGGCGTGGGTGTCTCCGGCCACGGGGGAGGCCTCTACCCGGTCGACGCCGCCGGTCGTCCGGTTCGCGCCGCCTTCACCTCCATGGACGGCCGGGCCGCGCCGGTGGTCGAGGCCTGGGCGCGGGAGGGACGCTCCCGGTACGCCGCCACCCGGCACCACCCCTGGGCCGGCCAGTCGATCCCCCAGCTGCGCTGGCTCCGCGACCACGCGCCGGCCGACTACGAGCGGGTGCGCTGGGCGCTCTCCGCGAAGGACTGGATGGTGTTCAGGCTGACGGGCGAGATCTCGACCGATCGCACGGACGCCAGCAACCATGCGATGATCGACCTCTCCACCGGGCGCTACGACACCGAGGCCTTCGCGGTCTTCGGTGTCCCGGAGATGGTGGGGAAGGTACCTCCCGTTCACGAGAGCGCGGCGGTGGTGGGGAGAGTGGGCGGCGCGGCCGCCTCGCTCACGGGGCTGCCGCAGGGGACTCCGGTGGTGGCCGGGATGTACGACGTGGTCGCCTGCGCGGTCGGCTCGGGCGCGCTGGACGAACGCTCCTGCTCGCTCATCGCCGGGACCTGGAACATCAACTCCGCCTTCGACGGCCGCCTGCTCGAGGTGCCGCCCTCGGTGAAGACCTCGCTCGGTCCCGACGCCGGGCGCTACGCCTACGTGGAGTCCAGCGCCACCTCGGCGGGCAACCTCGAGTGGTTCCTCGACGTCATGGAGGACCTGTGCGGGCCGCAGACCGGTGGGCGGGCTGCTCTCTACCGGCGGATCGGAGACGGGGTGGAGGCGATCCCCCCGGGCGCGGACGGGGTGGTCTTCCTGCCCTTCATCCACCGCGCGCACCTGGCGCCCGGCGCCGACGCCGCCTTCACCGGCCTCTGTGCCGAGCATGGCCTGCACCACCTGTTCCGGGCCATCTTCGAGGGCGTCGCCTACGCCCACCGTGCCCACCTCGAGCTCCTGGCGCAAGGCGGGCTGGAACGGCCGCGGGTGGTGCTGGCCGGCGGCGCGGCGGCGAGCCCGCCCTGGTGCCGCATCTTCGCCGACGTGCTCGACCGGCCGGTCGAGACCAGCGACACCGCGCAAGCGGGAGCGCGAGGTATCGCCCTGGCCATCGCTGTCGGCACCGGTCGCCACGGCACCTACGCCGAGGCGGCAACGGCCATGGTCCGGCCTGGCAGTCGCTACGCGCCCGATCCGGTGCGGGCCGCCGCGCTCCGCGCGGGCTACGCCCGGTTCAGGGACGTGGCGGCGCGCCTGGGAGGGAAGACCACCGGGACCTAGGGAAGCGCTCGCAACGGGCCCGAGCACGAGCTCGTCACGAAAGCGTTGACAAATGTCATGACAGGCGTCAGGCTTCGAGCCAGACTGGACGGGAGGAAGGACATGGGCACCATCGGAGTGGAGTTGGCCGGGAAGACCTGCGTGGTCACGGGAGCGGCGCGCAGCATCGGGCTCGCCATCGCCGAGGCGTACCGCGAGGCGGGCGCGCAGGTCGCCATGATCGACGTGAACCCGGAGGTCGCCGGCCAGGCGGAGCGACTGGCCGCGGGCGGCGCCCGGGTGAAGGGCTACGTCCTGGATATCACCAACCGTTCGGCAGTGCTCGAGTGCTTCGCGAAGATCGCCGCGGAGCTGGGCGACCCCTACGCGCTGGTGAACAACGCCGGCATCGTCGACCAGCGGCCCGTCGAGGAGACGACGCCGGAGATCCTCGACCGGATGTTCCGCGTCAACGTCCACGGAGCGGTCTACTGCATCCAGGGCGTGCTGGCGGGCATGAAGCGGATGCGCGACGGCAAGATCATCAACTTCTCGTCCAAGTCGGGGAAGACTGGATCCGCGCTGATGGTCCCCTACTCGGCCGCCAAGGGCGCTGTCATCGCGCTCACCCAGGCGCTGGCCTTCGAAGTGGCGCCGGACAACATCAAGGTCAACTGCGTGTGCCCGGGGATCACCGATGCCACCGGCGTCTGGTCGTCGGTCACCAAGGGCTATACCGAGAATCTGAAGCTCCCGCGCGAAGAGGTGGTGAAGAAGTTCACCGCCAAGGTCCCGCTGGGCCGCCTCACCGACATCCGCGACCTGGTGGACTTCGTCCTGTTTCTCACCGCCAGCGGCGAGTACTGCACCGGGCAGGCGTTCAACGTCACCGGCGGACGGGAGATGCACTGATGTCCGTGCCAGCCCGAGGCGGAGACCGGGTCGTCTACCGTGCCCCCAAGGACGTGGTCATCGAGCGGATGGCAGAGCCGCCGGCGCTCGGGCGGGGCGAGGTCCTGGTGCGAGTCGAGGCCTGCGCCATCTGCGGAACGGACATCAAGTCCTTCCACAAGGGCAACCCCCGCATCCGGCCGCCCCAGACCATGGGGCACGAGTTCGTGGGCACGGTCGAGGCGGTTGGGGAGGGCGCGGCGGGGCCGGTGCCGGGTGCGCGGGTGGTGATGGCCACCACCATCGGCTGCGGCGAGTGCCGGTACTGCAAGGCGGGCCACTCCAACCTGTGCCGGAGCGCCGAGGCCATTGGCTTCCACTACCCGGGTGCCATGGCGCCCTGGGTGGTCATCCCGGAGCGGGCGGTGCGGCTCGGGCACCTGGTCGAGGTGGGCGACCTGGAGGCCGGGGTGGCGGCGCTGGCCGAACCACTCTCGTGCGTGGTGAACGGGTTGGCGCGGCTGCCCTGGTCGGAGATCCGCGAAGTGCTGGTGCTAGGGCTCGGACCGCTCGGGTTCCTCCACGCGCTGACGGCGCGCGCCAAGGGCGCCCGGCAGGTGGTCTGCTCGGAGTTTCCCGGCGCCCGCGCCGAACTGGCGCGCGAGATGGGGTTCGGCGAGGTGGTCCCGCCCTCGGAGCTGGACGACCGCTACCTCGATCTCTCCGGCAGGGAGGGTTTCGACCTGGTGGTGGTGACCGCGCCGCACAACCCCACCCAGGCGAAGTCCCCCATGTACGCGCGCAAGGGGGGCTACGTGTCGTTCTTCGCCAGCCTGGCGCAGGGCGACGAGATGCTGGTGGTGAACTCCCGGACCATCCACTACGGCGAGCTGTTCGTGTTCGGGACCTCGGACTCCACCCCGGCGCACGTGCGCGAGGCGGTGGCGCTGCTCCGGCGCGAGTCCGCGACCTTCGCGCGGCTGGTCACGCACCGGCTGCCCAACCGGCAGTTCCACGAGGCGATGGACGAGATCGCGGCCGGACGGGCCGTGAAGGTGGTCCTGACGCCCTGACCCGACGCCGGTCCGACGGCGAGGAGAACCACATGGACTAC
>JADGOQ010000203.1 GCA_017882885.1 Actinomycetales bacterium
CGCGGGGTCGGTGGCCCCGTGCGCCGTGACGCGTCCCGCGAACGGGCGGCTCCGCGCGCCGAGCCCAACGCCGTTGTAGGCGATGTGAGCGCCGGGCAGGGTCACACCCGTGGCGGCGTTGATCTCGCTGGTGGCGACGCCGCCGACGATCGTGAACCGGGCGACGCCGTCGTACGGCTTCCCCGGCAGGACGTGGACATGGGTGTCCAGGCGGTTGCCCCAGTGGGGTACGGCGTCGGGGTCCGTGGTCGACGGCGGGGTGTTCCACGAGAGGACCGCCCGGATCCTGTGGACTCCCGGCTTCTCGCAGTGCCGCCGAACGGCGCCGAGGTCGACCGGCAGGATGGCCGCGTAGGAGAGGCCGCCGGCCGGCATCGTGATGTAGTCGTGGGCGTTGACCGCCACGGTGCCGAGGTAGGTGTACTGGCAGTCATCGTCGAAGTCGGCCCAGAACGCGACGTACTCCCTGGAACCCGCGCTGCACGGCGGGCCGGAGAAGCCGGTCGGCCGCTTGACGCGGAAGGTTGCGACGAACTGGCCGGCCGCGTTGTCGAGGCCGAGGCACTCCAGCTCCTCGTAGGTGGTGTCCCCCTTGCCGTCATCGAGGATTCCGATGACCTTCTCCCAGTCGATGTCGAGCTTCTTGTAGGCGAGCATGGCCTTCGCCAGGCCCGACGACGACGTCACCCCTTGCAGCGCGGCCGCACCTTCCGCGGCGGCAAGACGGTGGGGCGGGACCGGGTCGAGCGCGAGCCGGGCGACCCGGCGGTCCGTCGCACGTCGGGACAGGTCCTTGAGCTTCTCGGGCGAGTAGAGCCGCACGAGCTTCTCGAGGGAGAAGGCCGGCGGTTCGGGTGGCAGCGGCTGCGGGTTGAGCGCGACCGGGCCGATGGGGTCCGGCAGTGGCGGGATCGGGCCGCCCGGGAGCGGGATCGGGCCCTCCGGATCGGGGAAGGGGATCGGGCCGATCTCGTCCTCGATGATCTTCTTGATCTTGCCGGGGTCGATGTTGAGTTGGGGCCCGAGCACGTCCGCGACGTCGGCAAGGTGGAGGTTCGGGCGCGGACGGATCTGGATCGAGTCCTCCTGTATCTCGCCCCACACCGGGAGGAAGTTCGGGTCGCCGGCTGTGGGCTCGACCTGCCACGAGAGGATCGCGCGGACGCGCGGCAGGACAGGCGTCGCGCACCACCGGCGCCGTGGCGCCAGCGGCACGCCCACGACGTGGATGTACGGGTGGTCGGGAATGCCCGCGCAATCCTTCCCGACCGGGATGTCGTGGACACGGGCCGCCGCCGCGCCGGCGTCCTCCCACCCCGCGCCGTAGTCCACGAAGAAGCGGAGGTACTCCAGGGACCCGGTCGAACATGGTCCACCGGAGTACCCGGCCGCGAGCTTGACGACAACGGTGGCCTCGAGCCTGTCGCGCTCGGGGCTGAACGACACGCACCCGATCTCCTCGTACCGCGTGTCCGCCTGCTTCAACTCGATGACGGGGAAGAATTCCGCGAAGACCTTCTCCGTGAGAGTGCCGAAATGGTTGGGGTTCGCCGCGAGCAGTTTCGTGAACTGGGCGCGCGAGCGTTCGATCTCTGGCATTGTGCCCCCCTCAGGCAATGCCGGCGACCGGACGGCCCCCGGCTCCGCCGGTCCCCCGAATGTGGGACCTGTGTGACGGTGGCCACACTGTACGCCCCGCCGCCACGACCGCGCCATACCCGGCGGGTATGGCCGGGTCGTCAGCCCTGGCTGACCGCGCGGCGCGCGATCTCGGCCCCCGGCGTCTCCCGCAGCGCGGCGCCGAGCCGGTCGAGCCGGGTGTGCTTTTCGGCACCGGGCCCAACTCAACCCGCCGGGTGGACCCACTCGCCAGCGCCACTCGCACGTCCAGCGCAGGGCCTCGGCAACCCGCGCGAGCACGTCGGACCGCACGGACAGGAAACTGCCGAGGCTGACGTAGACCACCGGCACATCGCCGGTTTCGGCGAACGCGTCGGCACTCGCCCGCGCCCCCGGGTCCAGTACCGCGAGGGCATCGTTCCACTGTGCCGTGAACGAGTCCCGCACCCCCACGCACAACCGGTGCAGGGAGGCGAGCGCGTCCGGGTCCGGCCGGAAGCGCCGCGGCCACGCGGGCGGGTAGCCGTAGACCTCGTCCCCCACCACCAGCGCCGACGGGTGACCGAGAACGACGTCGGCATGCCGCACCCCCGCGACCACCAGCGCGAGCCGCGCCCCGAACGCAAGGTGGTCCACGATCACGTCGTCGGGCCGCACCAGGTCCACCACGCGGTGCACCTCGCGCGCCACCCCCACGGGGTTCCACAGGAGGTCGTCCCCGCGGGCGCCCGCTTGGAACGATAGCGTCTCGACGGCGCCCCGCCGGGTGGCGTCGAAGAAGCCGCGCAATGCGTCGTCCTCCCCGGGCGGCTGGTCCTCGGCCTTGATCACGCCAGGGTTGGAGCCGCGTCCCAGTTGCAGGTTCTCCCGTTCGAAGCCGAACCCGCCGACGATCGAATCCGTGGCGGGGCCCGTGGCCACCACCACCCGCTCGCCGGCCGCGCGCCATGCCGTCGCGAGGGTCGCCATCGGGTATAGGTGGGACGCGTAATCCGGGCTGATGACGAGCAGGGTCATGAGGGCTCCTTCGCTGCTCCGCCGGCACCTCTGGACGTGACCTCGGTGTAGATGCGGGCGAGGGCGGCCGCCATGGTGTCGATGCTGAAGCGCTCGCTCACCAGGGTGCGGGCCTGCTCCGCCCTCGCCTCCGCGCCGGGTCCCGCTGCCAGGTCGAGGGCGGCCGCCACCGCGCGGGCGAGCGACTCGGGAGAGTGGGTGTCGACGAGGACGCCGGTGACGCCGTCGTCCACGTAGGTGGCGGGGCCGCCGCCATCCGGTGCCACGACCACCAGCCCCGTGGCCATCGCCTCGAGGATCGCGATGCCGAACTCCTCCTTGAGGCTTGCCGAGACGTAGGCGCCGCGCGGCGCGCAGAGGCCCGGGCGCCCGAACCGCACGGCGGCCAGCCAGTTTGTGACGGTCGAGTTCGGGCGGTGTCCCGCGAGGAGCAGGCCCCGTGAAGGGGCGTCCGATCGCGCCACGATGGCGTCGATGCGAGCCAGTTCCCGCGCCTCGTCGTCCGATGGGTCCCGCAGGTCCCCGCCGACCACCAGGAGGTTGCACCGCGCGCGCAGGTCGGGTTCGCCGTCCCACGCCTCCACCAGGGTTGCCATCCCCTTCACCGGGTGGAGCCGGCCCACCGTGACCGCGAGCGGGAGTCGCCGCCGTTCGGGCGGCAGGGTGTGGAGCAGCGCGTCGAGGGCGGCGAGATCGGCCGGGTCGGCGGCGGCGGGAGCGCTGGCGGCAGCGGGCGCGGCGGCGGCGCTCACCGCGCGCACCGCCTGTTCGATGGGCGCGAGGTCGATGCCCTCGGGCACCACCGAGATCCGCTGCGAGTGAGCCTGCAGGTCGATCCCCATGAGTTCACGCAGGTCGCGCTCCAGGTCCGGCCGGGGGAACACCACCACATGCGCGGCCTGGTCCCCGAGTTCCCGCAACAGCCGGACCCGGAACATGAGGTGCTCCGCAAGGTCCGCCGCGCCGAAGGTGGCACGGGTGAGGCTTCCCTGCGCCTCCCGCGTGGCGATCAGCGCGTGGGGGTCCGGCGCCATCGTCAGGACCACGGGGATCCCCAGTTCGCGCGCCACTTCGGCCGCCGCCCACGAGCCGACGTCCGCCATCCGGAGGTGCAGCACATCCACTCGACCGGCGGCCAGCAGGATCCGGCGAATCCCCCGCCGCGCGGCGACCCGCAGCGGCCACGCGTCCGCGGCGTGCACCGTCGGCCCTGGGAGCGGTACCGGTAGGTAGTGATGTCCGGGTTCGTCGATGCCCCGGAAGGCGGACCCGTCGCCGGGTCCCCCGCGCGAGATCGTCAGGACGCGCCCAATCGGGGAGTCCCCGGCGAGGAGTGCGTCTCCCAGGTGGACGAGGAGTGTGGCGATCCCGCCGGTGTCGCCCTGGCCGGCGTGCTGGAGGCTGCCGTCGATGTCGGCGTGCAGGAAGACCTGCGCCACGGTCAGCCCCTCACGACCGCTCCCGACGACGCCGTCCGGTGGCGCCGTCGTCGTCCCACCCGGCACCGGCCCGAGCGGCTCGCCCCCACCGACACCCCACGCCTCGAGGGTGAGTTGGGCCAGCGTGCCCCCGAACCCCCCGCCCGACACCATCGTCTCGAGTTCCGGGATGGCCAGGGGCGCCACGGGGGACGAGCCGAGCGCCCACGCGGCGTGTTCCCGCAGGTTGGGGGTGCCGTCCGAGAGGAGGCCCACCAGGGTTTCCGCCGCCCCGCCGCTGTCCCGCACGGCGGCCAGCGCGTGGACCGCGGCGATCGCGGTCAGGGCGTCCGAGGCGTCCGAGGCGTCGACGAGCGCCTCCCGCAGGAGACGGACCACTTCCCCGGGTGAGGCCTCCCGCGCGGCGACGTCGATCAGGTCATCGGCCCGGCGAATGGCCTCCAGGATGGTGGGCGCGGTCCGCACGGCAGCGAGCGCTCGACGGGTTGGCGCCGCGTCGTGGTCCATGTCACTCATGCTAGGTCCCGGGGAGGGCGGCCGCCCGGGGCTCACCGGGAAATGGGTGGCCCCGGACGCCCCGAGCAGCGATGATTGACCCTTACGAGAGGAACACCATGGCCGAGAAGAAGTCGAACCCCGCCGCGGACGAGATCAAGAGCAAGATGCGCGAGGCCCTGGATCGCAAGCAGGGCAAGGAGCGTGAGGCCCGCGACGGCGCCGCCGGCAACGGCGCCCAGAAGCCGCACGGTGTGGACCACCCGGTGGGCCACAAGGAGTTCCGCCGCAAGTCCGGCGGCTGAGACTCGCGGAAGACCGGCTGAGACTCGGGGAAGGGCTCAGCCGCGGTGTGTCGGCGCGCGCCATGGCCCGGTAGCGTGGGGGTCCACAGGAGCCCGCCATGTTGGCCAAGTACACCGCCGCCCAGGTCACCGGGCTGGCGCTCGTCGTGCTCACGTTCGTGATCTTCCTGGCGTGGGTGTTGCGGCGCCGCGTGACGTTCTTCCAACGCCTCTACATTCCCACCGCCGTGATCGGCGGGTTCCTGATGTTGCTGCTCGGACCGCAGGTGCTCGGCGCCCTCACCAACAGCCAGGGGGCCTCTTCCCGGACGGGCTCATCAACGTCTGGCGTGTGCTCCCCGGCATCCTGATCAACATCGTGTTCGGCGCGATCACGATCGGCAAGCGCGTTCCGCCGCTCAAGGAGGTGTGGGAGAAGTCGGCCCCGCACTTCATCATGGGCAGCACCTTTCCCTTCGGCCAGTTCGCGCTCGGTGGGCTCGCGGTGCTCCTCATCCTCGGTCCGGTGTTCGCGCTGTCGCCGGCGGCCGGCGCCGCCATCGAGATGTCCTTCGCCGGCGGCCACGGCACGGTCGCCGGCATGACCCAACTGCTCTACGACGTCGGCGCCCCCGAGGTCGTCGATATCGGCTTGGGCCTCGCCACGATCTCGATGGTGACCGGCGTGGTGGTTGGGACCGCGCTCGTCAACTTCGCCATGAAGTCGCCGAAGATCCCCGTCAGCCGGCAGACCCCGATGGCTGAGTCCGAGCACACCGACCTCAACGAGGTCAGGATCTCCCCAGTCGTTGGCCACCCTCGGCGCGAACATCCCCGCCATCGTGGTGTTCACCGTGGTCGGCGTGGCGTGGAGCGTGGTCGGACTGCTGGTCATCGCGCCGCGCGTGTTCCCCGAGCACTGGTTCGAGAACGCACTGGCGGACTTCGGTCAGTCCCAGGGGAACGTCGCCACCGGCTTCGTGCCTTGCGACATGGCCGACCGGCGCCGCCAGAGCGGCGCCGCCAGAGCCTACGGGTACAAGCAACTCACCTACGAGCCGATCCTCGGCGGCGGCATCATCACGGCCCTCTCCGTCCCGTTCATCACGGACGTGGGGCTGGTGCCGTTCACCGTCGTGTCCGCGTGATCGCGGTTGCCCTGGTGGTGTGGGGGGTCATGCGCAACAGGTCGCGTGGTGCTTAGGATGTGACAGACCACACGCCGCCGCCTTGAGGAGTTCCCATGTCACGCCCCGTCCACTTCGAGATCCAGGCCGACGACATCGAGCGCGCGAAGGCGTTCTACGCCGCCGCCTTCGGCTGGACATTCGAGGACTACACCGCCTTCGTCGACTCGCCCTACTGGGGAGTCATCACCGGAGCGGAGGGTGAGCCGGGGATCAACGGCGGCCTGCTCCAGCGACCGGCACCGGCACCGGCGCCCGAGCAGGGGACCAACGCGTTCGTGCTCACGATGGGGGTCGAGGACTACGACGCCACCGAGAGGGCGATCCTCGCCGCCGGCGGTCAGGTCGCGCTGCCGAAGCAGGCCCTCACCGGAATGGCCTGGCAGGGCTATTACCTCGACACCGAGGGCAACACCATCGGCGTCCACCAGCCCGACCCCGACGCCAAATAGGCCCCACCCCCTGGCGGGGCCACCCCCCTGAGCGGGCGCGCCCGTCACCTGCGGGTGTAGACCCGGCCCGGCTGCGGGGAACCCAGGAGCTCGGTCACGGTCACGAGCGTGTACCCGCGAGCCCTGAGGTCCGCGATGATCCCCGGGACGGCGTCGACGGTGGTGGAGTGCGTGTCGTGCATGAGGATGATGGTTCCCACGGTCGCGCCGTTCGCCACGACCGAACGGATGCGCGCGGCGTCGGGGTACTTCCAGTCCAGCGTGTCGAGGCTCCACAGGATCACGGCCAACCCCTGCTGGCCGGCAAGGTAGTCGGTTGTCGAGTTGTGTGCGCCGTACGGCGGCCGCATGAGTGTGGGCCGATCGCCCGTCACCTGCTGGATCCGGGTGGAGGTGTTGGCGAGTTGCGCGGTGATCTGCGACGTCGTCAGGGTGGTCAGGTCAGGGTGGTCCCAGGAGTGGTTCGCGATCTCCAACCCCAGCGAGTCCATCCGGCGGACCACCGACTCGTACGCGCCGATGCGCCCTCCCGCCAGGAAGAACGTGGCGCGCGTGTTGGTGCGCTCGAGGGTCGTCATCGGCGGCATCATCGGCGGCATCTTCACCCCCACCGAGGGTGCGGCGATCGCCGTGCTCTACGCGGCGGCCCTCTCGCTGGTCTACCGCACCATCACGATCAAGGACATGCCCGGCATCCTCCTGCAATCCACCCGCACGAGTTCCGTGGTGATCTTCCTGATCGCGCTCTCCTCGATCATGTCCTTCGCGATGACCTTCTCCGGCATCCCGGGCCTCATGGGCGAGTGGATGACGTCGATCACGGACTCCAAGGTCGTCTTCCTGCTGATCATGATGGTGATGCTGCTCATCATCGGCATCCCGCTCGACGCCACCCCGGCAGTGCTGATCTTCACCCCGATCTTCCTGCCGATCGCGCAGAACTTCTACGGGATCCACCCGGTGCACTTCGGCATCATGATGGTCTTCAACATGTGCATCGCGGTGATCACACCACCCTCCGCTCCGGTCCTGTTCGTCGGTGCCAAGGTCGCGGGCCTCAAGGTGGAGGACGTCTTCGCCCCGCTCATGTGGTTCTACGTGTCGCTGATTCTGATGCTGCTCGTGGTCCAGTTCGTGCCCGCGCTGTCGATGTGGCTGCCAACGCAGGCCGGCCTCGTCTACCTGTAGCACGCCTCCTGGTGGTGGGGCCGGACTGGCCCGGCCCCACCACCAGCCCACCCCAACGACGACGTCGCCACAGACGGGACCACCCATGAGCGCTCAGCCGGACCTGGCCCTCTCGGCCAGCGCCAAGACGCTCATCGTGCTGGAGGCGGCCATCACCCACTCCCGCTTCACCGACATCGTGGTCAAGACCGGTTTCGCGAAGGCCACCACCCACCGGATCCTCGCCACCCTCGTCCAGTTCGGCTACCTCGTCGTCGATCGCGACGGCGCCTACCTCCCCGGCCCCAAGGCCCTCCTCATCGGCGGGCACGCGATGGCCGACGTCGACATCTCGAGCGTCGCGGGCACCGTCGTCGAGGCCCTGGTGGAGAGCACGGGCTGCACCGTCCATGTGGCCATCCGTATCCAGGACTCCGCGGTGTACCTCCTCCGCCGGGACTCGCGGAAGCCCTACCGCATGAACTCGACCGTGGGGGCTTCGCTGCCGCTCTACATGTGCGGCCTCGGCAAGGCCATCCTCGGCTGGGAGACGGAACCGGACATCCTCGCGCACGCGCAGCGGACCGGCCTCACGGCCCGGACACCCAGGACGATCACGGACGTGGACGAACTCCTGGCCGACCTCGCCCTGACGCGCGCCCGCGGCTACGCCCTCGACGACGAGGAGACCGACCCCGGTGTCCGCTGTGTTGCCGCGCCGATCCGGGACCAGTCCGGGGAGGTGGCCTATGCCATCTCCGTTTCCACGCTCTCGCTCGAGCACACGATGGCAGACCTGGAGGCAATGGCCCCAGACGTCATCGAGGCCGCCGGCCGCATCTCCGCCGCCCTGGGCAACGCGAACCGCTGACCCGAGCCGCGCTCAGCACCTACGACGCAAGAAATCCCGGCCGGATCACTCCGGCCGGGATTCTCGGGAACCACTCTGCGGTGCGCAAAGGGGGACTTGAACCCCCACGCCCTTTCGGGCACACGGACCTGAACCGTGCGCGTCTGCCTATTCCGCCACTTGCGCATTGCCGCTTGCCAACCCGGTTTGTCCACTCGCGAATTGGGAAGCAGGCGAACCAGACTTTACCACGCCCGCGACCCCGCATCCCAATCCGCGGCAACCGGTGGGGGCGGCGCCGGGGCCGGGGCCGAGGGGAATCGGCGGGTTGCGGCGTCGGCGCCCGCGTCCGGGCCGCAACCGGGCAACCCCGATCCCCGATAGCATTATCACCAACTGTGACCACCCGCATGTGGCCGCATCTGCCGCAGACCAGGAGGATCACCCGTGGGATTCCTCGACAAGTTCGAGCGCTCCGTCGAGAAGGCGGTCAACAGCGCGTTCTCCAAGGCCTTCAAGTCCGAGGTCAAGCCGGTCGAGATCGCCTCGGCGATCCGCAAGGACATGGACGACCGCGCTGTCGCCGTCGCCCGCGGCCGCACCGTGGTCCCCAACCAGTTCACGGTCTCGCTCTCCCCCACGGACGAGGAGCAGATCGAGCAGTGGGGCGCCGACGCGCTCGCCGCCGAGATCGAGGCCGCGGCAACCGAGCACGCGACGTCGCAGCGGTACAGCTTCGTCGGCCCCGTGTCGGTGGACTTCGAGACGGACGAGGCGCTCACCACCGGTACGTTCAACGTCACCTCCTCCACCCAGCGCGGCAACGTCGCGCCTGCCACGACGGACGCCCCCTCCGAACGCCACCCGATCATCGACATCGACGGCCAGCGCTACCTCCTCACCGGCCCCGTCACCGTGATCGGGCGCGGCTCGGACGCGGACATCGTCGTCGACGACTCCGGCGTCTCCCGCCGCCACCTCGAACTGCGCGTCACCCCGCGCGGCGTGATCGCCACGGACATGGGGTCCACCAACGGGCTGTACGTCGAGGGGCACAAGGTGGACGCCGCCACCCTCGTCGATGGCAACACCCTGACCATCGGCCGCACCCGCATCCTGTTCTGGACCGCCCCGGACGACGTCGACGCCTGAGTTCCCCCGGACGAAAGGACCCCACATGAGTGAACTCGCGGTGACCCTCCTCCGCCTGAGCTACCTTGCGCTGCTGTGGGTGTTCGTCTTCGCCGCCATCTCCGTCCTGCGACAGGATCTCTACTCCGCCACGCGTGTCACGCCCCGCGGCCCCGGCCGTCGTGACACCCGATCCGCTGCGCGCCCGTCCCCCCGCGGTGCGCCCGACGGCGCCGGGATGGCGGGTGCCGCCGCCGGACCGCCGGCGCCCGTGGCCGTGCCGACGCCGCAGGCCGGCGCCTCCTCCCTCGAGACCAGCCGCACGGGCCCGTCGCGGCAGTCGATCACTCGCCCGCCGTCGCGCCTGGTGGTGACGGCCGGGAAGCTCGCCGGCACGTCGTTGCCGCTGGGTCGCTCCGCGATCGTCGTCGGCCGGGCGCAGTCCTGCACGCTGGTCCTCGAGGACGACTACGCCTCGTCGCGCCACGCCCGCATCTTCCCGCAGGGCGACCAGTGGTTCGTCGAGGACCTCGGCTCCACGAACGGCACCATGGTTGCCGGCCAGCCGATCACCGAGGCGACCCCCCTCACCCCCTCCACCCAGGTCCGCATCGGGCAGACCGTCATGGAGTTGCGCCGGTGACCGTCCAGCTGAACTACGCCGCGCGTTCCGACGTCGGACTCGTGCGCGCCGGCAACCAGGACTCGGCCTACGCGGGGCCCCACCTCCTTGTCCTCGCGGACGGCATGGGCGGCCCCGCGGGCGGCGACATCGCGTCGTCGGTGGCCGTGGCGCACCTCGCCCCCCTCGACGACGACGTCCCCCCCGCGGACGACCTCCTCCACCTCCTGCGGGACGCCGTCGAGGCGGCGCACGGCGAACTCATGGAGCGCTCCCAGGAGGCGCCGGAGCTGGCCGGCCTCGGCACCACGTGCATCGCGGTGCTGCGCAGCGGCAACAAGCTCGCGATGGTCCACATCGGGGATTCGCGCGCCTACCTGCTGCGGGGCGGCATCCTCACCCAGGTGACGACGGACCACACCTACGTCCAGCACCTCGTGGACACCGGCCGGATCAGCGCGGAGGAGGCCGAGCACCACCCGAACCGCAACATGATCCTGCGGGCGCTCGGGGACAACGACGGCGAGGTGCTGCTCGACGAGTCGGTGCGCGAGGCGCTCCCGGGCGACCGCTGGCTGCTGTGCTCCGACGGGCTGTCCGGCATGGTGGCCAGGGACACCATCGAGGACGCGCTCAACCGGTTCGCAGACCCGGGCGAGTGCGCGGACAGGCTCATCGACCTCGCCCTGCGGGCGGGGGGTACCGACAACATCACCGTGGTGATCGCGGACGTGATCCGCACCGCTGACATCGACGTCGCCCACCCGCCCGGGACCGTGCCCCAGGTGGTGGGCGCCGCCGCGACGAACCGCCTCGCCGCGTCGCGCGCAGCCACGGCCACGACCCCGGCGGCCGAGTCCCCCGCCGCGAGGGCGGCGGCCCTCACCCCGCGCCGGGACGCCGAGGGTGAGGACGACGCCGCCCCCCGCCGTCGCGGCGCCGGCCGGGTGATCGGGTTGGCAGTGGGACTCCTCCTCATCGTGGGCCTCCTCGTGGGTGGCGGCGTGCTCGGCTACCGCTGGACCCAGACGCAGTACTTCGTGGCCACCAGCGACGGCTATGTGGCGGTCTACCGTGGCATCCCGCAGGAGATCGGGCCCCTCAGCTTCGCCTCGCTGCACGAACGCACGGACCTCAAGGTGGCGGACCTCCCGGGAGTGGCCCGCGACCGCCTGGAGCAGCCCATCACCCGCCAGTCCCTGGCGGCGGCCGAGCAGGTGGTGGAGAACCTTCGCGAGACCGTGGCGCCCGTGGCGCCCACGGCGCCCACGACGCCCACGACGGCGCCCAGCGCGGACCCCTCGGCCTCCCCGACCCCGGTGCCCTGATGGCGACCGTCACCCACGAGACCGTCCGCACGGGTCGCGGCTCCGAGATCCTGCTGCTGGTGATCGCCGTCGGGATCGGGATCTACGCCTACGTGCAGGTGGCGCTGAACATGAACGGCGTGGCTCCCGAGCGCATCACCCTGCAGGCAGGGGCCTTCACGGTGCTCGCGGTGGTGGTGCACCTGCTGGTGCGCTGGAAGGCGCCCTACGCGGACCCGGTGATCCTGCCCGCGGCTGTCGCGCTCACCGGCATCGGGCTCGCCATGATCTACCGGCTGGACATCAGCTACACGGAACTCGGCCGCCCCTCGGGGTTCGCCCCGAAACAGTTGGTGTGGACCGTGATCGGGATGGGCGCCGCCACCGCGATCGTGCTCTTCTTCACGGATCACCGCGTGCTGCGCCGCTACACCTACGTGTCCCTGGTGGCGGGCATCGTGCTCCTCCTGCTGCCGATGGTGCCCCTCCTGGGCAAGAACATCAACGGCTCCCGCATCTGGATCGGGGTGGGGCCGCTCACCTTCCAGCCCGGTGAGATCGCCAAGATCTGTCTTGCCGTCTTCTTCGCCGGCTACCTGGTGGACGCGCGGGACAACCTGGCGCTCGCCGGACCGAGGATCCTCGGCCTCCACCTGCCCCGCATGCGCGACCTGGGCCCGTTCCTGCTGGCCTGGGGCGTGGCCATCGTGGTGCTGGTGGCGGAGCGGGACCTCGGCACCTCCCTGCTGTTCTTCGGCTTCTTCGTGGCCATGCTCTATGTGGCCACGGAGCGGGTCTCGTGGGTGATCATCGGCCTCGTGCTCTTCGGCGGCGGCGCCACCCTCGCGGCGAACTTCTTCCCCCACGTGATGGCCCGTGTGGAGGTATGGCTCCACGCCCTGGACCCCGAGATCTACAACCGCGACCCGGGCGGATCCGGGCAGGTGGTCCAGGGGTTGTTCGGGATGGCGTCGGGCGGGCTCACCGGGGCCGGCTGGGGCAAGGGCCTCCCCCACCTCGTGCCCTACGCGAACTCGGACTTCATCTGGGCGTCGCTGGGCGAGGAACTGGGTCTCACCGGCCTCCTCGCGATCGTCAGCATCTACCTTGTCCTCACGCAGCGCGGCATCCGCACCGGAATCGGGGTGCGGGACGGCTTCGGCAAGCTGCTGTGCGCCGGACTCTCCTTCGTGATGGCCTTCCAGGTGTTCGTGGTCATCGGCGGCGTGACCCGCCTTATCCCCCTCACTGGCCTCACCATGCCGTTCATGGCGTACGGCGGCTCCTCGCTGCTGTCCAACTGGATCATCGTCGGGCTGCTGTTGCGCATCTCCAACGAGGCGCGCGAGCCCGCCGCCGTCCCCACCGGGCCGTTCCCGCGCGTCGACGCCGTCCTCGCCGCGCGCCGCGCGTCCGACGACGTCGCCCCGCCCGCCGCCCCAGCCGCCCCGGCCCTCCCAGCCGCCGGCATGCCCGAGCCGGACGACAACCCGACCGAGGTGGTGGACCTGCGATGAACCTCCCCCTTCGCCGCATCGGAACCGTGATCGCGCTCATGCTGGTGGCGCTCATGATCTCCACGACCTCCGTGCAGTTCTTCCAGGCGTCCTCCCTGAACGCCGACTCCCGCAACGTCCGCACCATCTACCGCGAGTTCGGCCGCGACCGCGGCCCGATCGTGGTGGCCGGTGAGTCGGTGGCCTGGTCCGAGCCGATCGACGACGCCTACGCCTTCCAGCGGGTCTACGCCCCCGGCCCGTTGTACTCGCACGTCACGGGCTACTTCTCCACCACGTTCAACGCCTCGACCGGGATCGAGCGCTATTCCAACTCGATCCTCGGCGGCACCGCCAGTTCCCTCCTCCTCTCCCGCATCCAGGACCTCGTCACCGGCTCGCAGCCCCAGGGCGGGTCCGTGGAGCTGACGATCGACCCGGCGCTCCAGCAGGTGGCGGCCGAGGCGCTGGCGGGCCAGCGCGGCGCCGTCGTCGCCCTCGACCCGACGACGGGCGCGGTGCTCGCGCTGTACTCCTCCCCGGCCTTCGACCCCAACACGATCGCCACCCACGACCGCGCCGCCGCGACCGCCGCCTGGGACGCGTTGCAGGCCGACCCGGAGAAGCCGCTGGAGAACCGCGCGACCGGCACGATCCTGTACCCGCCGGGCTCCACCTTCAAGGTGATCGTCACCGCGGCGTGGCTCGAACTGGACCCGACCCGGGACGTCACCACGCAGGTGCCCACCCCGGCCGAACTCCAACTGCCCCAGTCCACCTCGGTGATCCGGAATCCGGGAGGTGCCACCTGCGGGGGTGTGGACACGAATGAGTTGCTCTACGCCTTCAAGGAGTCGTGCAACACCACCTTCGCGCAGCTCGCCATGGACCTCGGCCAGCCGCAACTGGATGCCATGACAGCGGCCTTCGGTTTCGGCCAGGACCTGTCCATCCCGCTGTTCGTGACGCCGTCGGTGTACCCGCAGACGGCCTCCGCCGCCGAGACGGCCCTCACCGGCATCGGCCAGTTCGACGTGCGGGTATCGACACTGCAGATGGCCATGGTGGCCGCCGCCGTCGCCAACGACGGCGTCCTGATGCGCCCGTACCTGGTTGCCACCGAGCGGGACGCGGACCTCGGGGTCCTCAGCCGGACCGAGCCGTCGGTGTTCTCCGAGCCGATCAGCGCGGGGACCGCGGCCACGCTCACCACCCTCATGGAGGCCGTGGTGGCCTCCGGGACCGGGACGCCCGCGCAGGTGCCCGGCGTCACCGTGGCCGGGAAGACCGGCACCGCCGAGACCGGCAACGAGCAGGACCAGCATGCGTGGATGATCGCCTTCGCCCCCGCGGAGGCGCCGCAGGTCGCGGTTGCCGTGCTGCTGGAGAACGGCGGGCGCGACGGCTCCGCGGCCTACGGCGGGTCGAGCGCGGGCCCGATCGTGCGCCGGCTCATCCAGGCTGCGGTGGGCTGATGGCGACGCGGCACAGCCCGGGCGAGGTCATCGCCGGCGAATACGAACTGCTCACCCCCGTCCACGTGGGCGGGATGGCGGAGGTGTGGCATGCGTGCGGCCTGTCCACCCCGCGAGACGTCGCGATCAAGTTCCCGCGCACCGCGATCCTCGAGGACGGCGACGAGTGGCGGCGCCTCGAACGTGAGGCGGAGAACCTCGCCGCGGTGCGTTCCCGGCACGTGGCCGAGTTCATCGAAGTCGGAACCGACCACCTGGTGATGGAGTTCGTCGACGGCGTCGACCTGGCCACCACGCTGCTGCGGCGCCGCACGCTTGGGCCGTCTGAAGTGGCGCGGTTCGTGGGTGAGTGCGCGGACGGCCTCGCCGCCGCGCACCTCGCGGGAGTGCTGCACCGGGACGTGAAACCGTCCAACATCATGCTGTCCTCCCGGGGGGCGGTGCTCACCGACTTCGGGGTGTCCCACGCGGTGGGGCAGGGCCGGATCACGGCCGTCGGGCACGTGATGGGCACCGCCGAGTACATGGCGCCGGAACTGATCGCGGGCGTACCGGCGTCGCCGGCTTCGGATGTGTACGCGCTCGGGATCTGCGCCTTCGAGGCCCTGACCGGTGCGGTGCCCTTCCGGGGCCCGAACCCGGTACAGACGGCCCTCGCGCACGTGGACCTGCCCGCGCCCGGACTGCCGGCAACCGTGCCCGCATTCCTGCGGGACCGGGTCGCCGCGATGCTCGCGAAGGACCCGGTGCTCCGGCCCACCACGCTGCGCGTGGGTGCTTGGGCGCGTGAGTTGGTGGACAGCGCGAACACTCTCACTGCCCCAGAAGGGGCCGATACGCTGGAGGGGGATGTCCACGGCGCTTCGCCGGCGGACCACACCAACCCTCAGCACACCGAGGAGGACAAGTGGTAGACAACATCCCGCGTGTGCTGGCGGGCCGGTACGAAGTGGGCGAGCTGATCGGGCGCGGCGGCATGGCCGAGGTCCACATCGGGTACGACTCCCGCCTCTCGCGGACGATCGCCATCAAGCTCCTCCGGGGTGACCTCGCCGAGGACCCCACCTTCCACGCGCGCTTCCGCCGCGAGGCGCAGTCCGCGGCCGCGCTCAACCACCCCGCGATCGTGGCGGTGTACGACACCGGCGAGGAGACCACCACCGACGCGCTGGGCAAGCAGACCACCCTGCCCTTCATCGTCATGGAGTACGTGGAGGGCCACACGGTCCGCGAACTCCTGAAGGACGGCGCCGCCGTCCCGATCGACGAGGCCGTGGAGATCCTGGTCGGGGTCCTCGGGGCGCTCGAGTACTCCCACAACGAGGGCATCGTCCACCGCGACATCAAGCCCGGGAACATCATGCTGACCCCCACGGGCCAGGTGAAGGTCATGGACTTCGGCATCGCGCGCGCCATGGCGGACACGTCCGCCACCATGACCCAGACCAACTCCGTGGTGGGGACCGCGCAATACCTCTCCCCCGAACAGGCCCGCGGCGAGGTCGTGGATGCCCGCTCGGACCTGTACTCCACCGGCTGCGTGCTCTTCGAACTCCTCACCGGCCAGCCGCCCTTCTCCGGCGACTCCGCGGTGTCCGTGGCCTACCAGCACGTCCGCGAGCTCCCTCCCGTACCGTCCACCATCGCGAGCGACATCCCGGAGTCCCTCGACCGCGTCACCATGAAGGCCCTCGCCAAGGACCGCGACGAACGCTACGCGGACGCCAACCAGATGCGCGGCGACCTGCTGGCCGTGCTGCACGGGGGCACCATCGACGCGCCCGTGGCCACGGCGTGGCTGCCGGTCGGCGGCGTCGGGGCCCCGGCTGCGACGACACAGCTCACCGCCGCCGCGCCGGCCGACGCCACGCGGGTGAGCCACGCGACGACGACCATCCCGCCGGCCCGCCCACTCTCCGACGATTCGGAGAAGGGTTCGCGCTGGTGGGTCTGGCTGCTGGCCCTCGTCGGCCTCGCCGCCGCGATCGGGATCGCCTGGATGGTGATGAACCGGGACAACACCGGCGCCGAGATGGTGCCCGTGCCCGACGTGACCAGCCTGGACCAGGCCGCCGCCGCCGCGGCGATCGAGGACGGGGACCTCCTCAAGTTCAACTACGCCGGCGAGGAGGCCAACGCGGACATCGCGGCAGGCCTCGCCGTTCGGTCGGACCCGGCCGCCCTCCAGGAGGTCGAGGTCGGCACCACCGTCGACGTGTACTTCTCCTCCGGACCGGAGGAGTTCACCATCCCGCCCGTGGAGAACATGACCCAGGCGCAGGCCCAGAAGGTGCTGACCGACGCCGGGCTGTTCGTAAGCAGCGTGGAGACCGAGGACGCGCCCCGTATCCAACGCAACGTTGCGCTGCGCACCGACCCCGCCGCGGGCGAGCCCGCCAAGAAGGGCGACAGCGTGGTGCTGTACATCGCCACGGGGAGGGTGCAGGTGCTGAGCGTCATCGGCCAGTCCGAGGCCGAGGCAACCAACTACCTCCAGAACGAGTTGGGCCTCACCCTCCGCCTCGACTCCGCGGCCTCCAACGACCAGCCCGCGGGCAACGTCGTGAGCCAGGAGCCCGGCGCCGGGACTCTCGACGTCGGCTCCACGGTCAGCATCGTGGTGTCCACCGGCCCGGTGGAGACGACGCCGCCACCCACAACGCCGCCACCCACAACGCCGCCGGCAACAACGCCACCGGCAACCACCCCTCCGGCAACCACCCCTCCGGCCGAGACGGCGCCGCCGGGGAAGCCCTGAGCTACGGCAGCGCCAGCCGGAACACCTTCGCCCACGTGGAGGCCACCTGCTTCGGCAGCGGCCCCGTGTTGTAGGGCAGGCCGTACCGCGCGCAGATCTCCCGCACCAGCGGCGCCACCTCGTGGTACCGGTTGGACGGCAGGTCCGGGAACAGGTGGTGCTCCACCTGGTGCGAGAGGTTGCCGGTCATCAGGTGCATGAACGGTGAGCCGGAGATGTTGGACGAGCCGATCATCTGGCGCACGTACCAGTCGCCGCGCGTCTCGCCCTCCACCATCTCTTCGGTGAACGTGTCAGCCCCCTCGGGGAAGTGGCCGCAGAAGATCACGGCGTGCGCCCACACGTTCCGGACCGCGTTCGCGGTCAGCGTCCCGTAGAGCGCTCGCCTGCCGGACCCCGTGACCATCGCGGCAACCGGGGTGGCGACGTAGTCCTTGCTGAACTGCCTGAGGGCCTTGCGCCCCAGCGCCTTCAGGTCCCGGACGAGGGCCTCCCTGGACTTCGTGCCCTCCTTGTACTCCGGGAGTTCCAGGTCGTAGAGGGCGATGCCCCACTCGAACACCGGCGCCAGGAGCGCGTTCCACAGGGGGTTGCCGAGGTTGAAGGGTTTCCACGGCTGGTTCTCGTCCATCCGCAGCAGGTTGTAGCCCACGTCCCGGTCCCGGCCCACCACGTTGGTCCAGCGGTGGTGCAGGTCGTTGTGGGTGTGCTGCCAGGATCGCGCCGGGGTCACGAAATCCCACTCCCAGGTGGTGGAGTGGATGTCCGGGTCGTGCATCCAGTCCCACTGCGCGTGCAGCACGTTGTGCCCGATCTCCATGTTCTCGAGGATCTTCGAGAAGGAGAGCATGGTGGTGCCCGCCACCCAGGCGTACCGGTTCCGGCTGCCCAGGAGCGCGGCACGACCCGCGAGCTCCAGGCCGCGCTGGACCCGGATGACCCGCCGGATGTACGCCGCATCGGAGGCGCCCCGGCGGGCCAGGACGTCGTCGCGGATCGCGTCGAGTTCGCGGCCGAGTTCCGCCACCTGGTCGTCGGTGAGGTGCGCGGCGGCGGGAGGCCGGAGGCCGGGGTGGCCGGCGACGGCGAGCGCGCCGGGCCTCGTCGCCGGCCGGGGGGCCGGGGGTGGGGGCGCCGTCGGGGCGACGGCTTCGAGTGTGGTGGTCATGGTGTCGGTCTCCTTGGAGGTGGGTCGGTCTGGGGTGGGTCAGCGGTCGAGGTTGACGGGTCCGGCGGCGGCCGAGACGCACGTCTGGATGAGCTCGCCGGGCTCGCCGTGGATCTCGCCGGTGTGGAGGTCGCGGACCTGGCCGGCACGCAGCGGGGTGAGGCAGCTGTGGCAGATGCCCATGCGGCACCCGCTGGGCATGAGGATCCCGGCGTCCTCCCCGAGGTCGAGGAGGGAGGTTTCGCCATCGGCCTCGATCTCGCGGTCGGAGGCCTCGAAGGTCACGAGGCCGCCGCCGGTGCCGTCCCCGCCCAGGCGGGTGACGCTGAAGCGTTCGATGGTGAGGGCGGGCGCCCCGTCGTGGCCGGGCCATGTGGGGCGGGCAGCGGCCCACAGCCGCTCGGCGGCGTCGACGAATTCCTCGGGCCCGCAGGCGTAGGCGGCGCGGTCCCGCCAGTCCGGGCAGAGCCCGTCCAGGTCCCCCGCAGGGCTCGAGAGGTCCAGCCGTCCGGACTCGGAGGTGAAGCGGTGCACCAGGCGCAGGCTCGGGAACTGGTCCGCGAGCTCGAGCAGCTCCTCGAAGAAGAGGCTCTCCTCGCGGGCGTGGGCGGTGTGGATGAGGACCACGTCGGCGTCCCGGCGCCGCGGGACCAGCGTGCGGATCATCGACATGACGGGGGTGATGCCGCTGCCCGCGGTGAGCATCAGCAGGGGCCGCGGGTGCTCGGGGAGGACGAAATCGCCCTGGGGGGGCGCGAGGAACAGGATGTCGCCCGGCCGGGTGTGGTGGACCAGCGCCCCGGAGATCACGCCCATGTCGGTCACGGTGATGGCCGGGTCCGCCCCCGCCGCGGCACTCAGCGAGTACGAGCGCCAGTGGCGGACGCCGTCGATCTCCACGCCGATGCGCGCCCACTGGCCGGCGCGGTGGGCCTCCCAGCCGCGCCCCGGCCGGAAGTGGATGGTGGCGGAGGTGGCCGTCTCGGGGACCACCCGGGTGACGACGCCGCGCAACTGCCGGGCGGAGAACACGGGGTTGAAGAGGGCGAGGAAGTCCTCGGGGGCGAGGGGCGTCGTGAACACCGAGGCGGCCCGAGCCAACAGGCGGCGCTGGTTCATTGTCCAAGCGTATGCGTGAGTGCGGATATCCTCTCGTGGCCGGGACCCACATCCCGCCCGCGAAACTGTCGTGACGAGACAAAGTCTGGCAGGATGCCCCCATGGCTGACCGCACAAGTCCCGATGACCGGACCGCCTCCTCCGCGCTCGGGGACACCCACGATCCCCCGTGGCTCGCGCTCCCGCGCGAGGTCAGCGACCTGATCCGGCCTTTCGTCCCCCAGGTGGTCGATGCGATCATCGACGTCGTGCCGCGGCAGGTCCCGGCGTACGCCCGCCCCACAAGCGCCAGCTACGGGATCGGGTTGCACCCCGGCGTGACCGCGGCCCTCGTGCGCTTCCTGGAGTTGCCAGGCACCACCCTCCCCGCGCTCTCGGACGAGAACCGCGAGATCCTCGCCGTCCTCGGGAGCGGGGAGTTCCACCAGGGGCGCTCGATGGACGCGCTGCTGGGGGCGTACCGGATGGCGGCGCGCGTGACCTTCCGCGAGTTGTCCAGGATCTCGGTGCGGCAGGGCCTCGGCCTCGCCGTCGTGGTAAACCTCGGCGAGTCGATCCTGGCCTACATCGACGAGCTCTCCGCGGTGAGCGCGGCCGCGTACGCGAACGCGCAGTCGGAACGCGCCGGCCAGGTCGACCGGCGGCGCACCGCGCTGCTGGACCTGCTGCTGCAGGGCCGGGCCGACGAGGGTGCCGTGCGCCGGGCGGCGGCCATTGCGGACTGGGTGCTGCCGCAGCGGCTCGCCGTCGTGACGGTTCCGCGCGAGCGCGCGGACGGGCTGCGGCTCCGCCTCGGGTTGGCCGCGCTCGTGGTCGATCGCGAAACAGAGGTGATCGCGCTCGTGCCGGCGTGGCAGGCCGGGGCCGAGCGGGCGCGCCTGGGCGTGGCGCTGCGGGGGCGGCACGCCGTCGTCGGGCCGGCGGTGGGCTGGGACAGGGCCAAGGACTCGCTGCGGATGGCGGTGCTCGCCGCGGCCGCGTTCCCGGAGTGTCCGGACGACCCGCCGTTGTGGGCGGACGAACACCTCGCAAGGATCGTGCTCGGGTCCGAGCCAACCGTGATCGCCGAAGTGGCGGGCCGGCGGCTCGCTCCCCTCCCCGGGCTGCGGCCCGCACAACGCGAGCGCCTGTCCGAGACGTTGCGGTCCCACCTGCGCCACTGGGGCCAGCGCGCGCCGATGGCGGCCGAACTGGGCATCCACCCCCAGACGGTCGGCTACCGGGTCGCACAGTTGCGCGAGCTGTTCGGGGACACCCTCGAGGACCCCCAGGTGCGCTTCGAGCTCGAACTGGCGCTCGAGGCCGGCCACCGCTGAGGGCGGCGCCGGCCCGGCTCCCCCTACTCGACGACGAGCGGCGCGAGCCCCACGGCGCGGGCGGGGGCGTCGTCGTCGCCGCAGATGGCCAGCCAGTTGGCGAACATGCGGTGGCCGCCCTCGGTGAGCACGGACTCGGGGTGGAACTGGACGGCGTGGAGCGGCAGGTCGCGGTGGTGCATCGCCATGATGAGGCCGTCCGCGTGGGCGTTGGGCACGAGTTCGTCCGAGATCGTGCCCGGCTCCACCGCGAGCGAGTGGTAGCGGGTGGCGCGCAGCGGCGAGGGCAGGCCCGCGAAGATGCCGGTGCCGTCGTGCTCGATCATCGAGGTCTTGCCGTGCATGAGGGTGGGCGCGTGCGTCACGAGCCCACCGAACACCTCCCCGAGCGCTTGGTGGCCGAGGCACACCCCCAGCATGGGGAGGCGGAGCGCGGCGCACTTCTCGATCACCTCGATGGAGGCGCCGGCCTCCTTGGGGGTGCCGGGGCCGGGCGAGACGAGCACGCCGTCGAAGCCGTCCAGGGTGTCGGGGACGACGTCGTTGCGCACCACGACCGTCTCCGCCCCCAGTTGCTGGAGGTAGCCGACGATCGTGTGGACGAACGAGTCGTAGTTGTCGATCACGAGGATCCGCAGCGGGCGCCGCCGCTCGTCCGGTGTGGCGCCGGAGTTCACTTCATCAGACATGGACATCTCCTCCGTGGACGGGCCTGTCACGACACCCCCGCGATCACCTGGGCGTGGGTCAGCGTGAGGGGGCCCGTGTAGGCGGGCATCGTGGTGGACTCGAGCCCGGTGACCCGCCAGCCGAGTCGGACCGCCTCGACGTACTGGATGTAGACCTGCACCTCGTCGGAGGCGTCGAGGGCCGCCCGCATCCGGTCCTCGTTGCCGATCGCCTCGATGACGTAGGGCGGTGAGTACTGCCGCCCGTGCAGCAGGAGGACGTTGCCGACGCAGCGCACCGACGACGTCATCGTCAGGCGCTGGCCCTGCACGGTCATGCCCTCGGCGCCCCCCGCCCACAGGGCGTTCATCACCGCCTCGATGTCCTGCTGGTGCACCACGAGGTCGTTGACGTCATAGGACGTGTTCTCCACGGACACCGCGGGGGCGTCCCACAGTTCGACGCGGAGTCCCGGCCCCTTGAGCGATGTTCCCGCCGCCGCGGCGAGCACGTCCTCCGAGGTGGTGGGCAGAACCATGTCACTGGCCTCGACGAGTTTGTCCCGCTCCGCCCGCAATTCGGCGACGTCGGCCTCGAGCTGGTCCAGCCGCCTGGACTCGATCCGGACGAGGTCCGCGATGTCGGTGGGTGTCTCGCGGTCGTCCGCGCTGAAGAGGCGGGCGCTCGTCGCGAAGAGGACACCCGCCGCCGTCGCCACGACGACCAGGGCGATCGACGACGCGCGTGGGTGCCACCACTCGGGCCTCCTCTGCTGCGCCATCGCTCCCGACCACCTTGACCACCGCACGTTCCTGCAACACTAAGCTAAGGCCAGACACAAGTGCGAGCGCGAGCGGTCCTCGCGTCGAGGAGAGAAACACATGCCCGAGTCCCGGAAGCGCAAGAAGCCGGCCGAGCCGGCCTTTGTCAAGCGTGAGGTCGTGCAGGCTCCCAGCCCCACGTGGTGGGCGCCGACCCTCAGCACGTTGATGGTGCTGGGCCTCGTGTGGGTGGTGGTCACCTACCTCTTCCGCGGCAGCATCCCGATCCCCGGGATCGGCAACTGGAACCTCGCGATCGGCTTCGGCATGATCATGGCCGGGTTCCTCATGACAATGAGGTGGCGCTGAGAAGTTACACCGATGTTATTCACAGGTGTGGGTAACCCTGGGGATAACTACACAGGTGTAATTCAGGTCACACCTTGCGGGAGGGCGCCGCGGGACCGGCCGCGGCGTTTCAGAACGGGATCGCGGCGTACTTGAGCACGGCCGCGGCGACCAGCGCCAGCGGCACGAGCGCCGTGGCGGCCAGGGCGATCGGGGTGCGCGAATTGCGCGGCGCGAAGAGGTACGCGGCCGAGAGGATGCCGCCCGCAAGCAGCCCCCCGAGGTGTGCTTGCCACGACACGTTCGCTATGACGAAGCCAAGCACGAAGTTGATGGCGATCAGCACGAGGATCTGCGAATCACTGCGCTTGAGGCGCCGCATGGTGAGGCCCAGCGCCCCGAACAGGCCGAACACCGCGCCGGACGCCCCCACGGTTCCCGCGTTCCAGTACACGCTGGTGGGCGACGCCAGCAGCAGCACGGCCACCGAGCCGCCCAGCGCCGAGACCAGGTAGAGCGCGAGGTAGCGCCACCGGCCCAGCACCGTTTCGAGGGTGGGGCCGACGATCCACAGCGCGTACATGTTGAACGCGAGGTGCATGAGCCCGCCGTGGAGGAATGCCGTTGTCAGGAAGCGCCACGGCTCCACCCGCCCGATCGACGGCGCGAAGATCAGGCTGTTCGTGAAGCCCGGCACGAGCATCTGGAGGACGTAGGCGGCGACGCACAACCCGATCAGGGTCATGGTGACGGTGGGCCGGCCGTGCACCGGCCGGCCTCCGGCGATCGTCGTCGCCCCGCGGACGTTGCGCTTCGCCGCATTCACGCAGTCGACGCACTGGATCCCCACGGGCGCCGGCCGCTGGCAGGTGGGGCAGGTTGGCCGCCCGCACCGCTGGCACCGCACGTAGGAGACCACCCCCGGGTGGCGGGGGCAGACGGGTGGGCTCTGGATGCCGGTGTCCCCGTATGACACGCGACTACTCTTCGACGGTCACCGAGTTGATCACCACGTCGGTCGCCGGCCGGTCGTTGCGGCCGGTGGGCGCGGCGGCGATGGCATCGACGACGGCGCGGGAGGCGTCGTCGGCGACCTCACCGAAGATCGAGTGCTTGCCCTGCAGCCATGTGGTGGCGCCGACGGTGATGAAGAACTGGGAGCCGTTCGTGCCGCGGCCGCCGCGCTTGCCTGCGTTGGCCATGGCGAGCTTGTAGGGGGCGCGGAAGTCGAGCTCCGGGTGGATCTCGTCATCGAAGGTGTAGCCGGGGCCGCCCATGCCCGAGCCCAGCGGGTCCCCGCCCTGGATCATGAAGCCGGGGATCACGCGGTGGAAGACGACGCCGTCGTACAGCGGCGTGGTGATGGGCTTGCCGGTGGCGGGGTCGGTCCACTCGCGGGCCCCGGAGGCGAGTTCCACGAAGTTCGCGACCGTCTTCGGCGCGTGGTAGGGGAAGAGGGTGACGACGATGTCGCCGGCGGAGGTGTGCAGTGTTGCCTTCATGGACACAGTCTGTCATGGACTCGGGAGGGCATCCGGGGTGGGGCGGGGGATTCGCTGAGAGCGCACGGAGCACGAAATTCTCGCGGTCCGCATCGTGGGCACGTACAGTCAATAAGAGGCAAAATAGTGTCAGCAGTCACGTGCCCCCTGCACGTGAGAACGTCCAACACAAGGAGACGAAATGCTCAAGCGCAAAGACGTGGACGTCGACAAGGTGCGCCACCAGGCCGTGGAACTCTCCCAGGTCATCAGTGAGCAGGCCCACACACTCGGGGACAAGGCTGCGTTCCTCGCCCACGAGGCCGGGGACTGGGCGGCACCGAAGATGGAGGAGGCCATCGACTGGGCCGAACCCAAGCTCAAGGAAGCCCTGAAGTGGGCCGAACCCAAACTCGACGAGGCGAAGCAGTGGGCGGAGCCGAAGCTCGGCGAGGCCCTCGAGGGTGCCAAGCACTGGGCCGAACCCAAACTCGACGAAGCGAAGCACTGGGCCGAACCCAAGCTGGACACCGCCAAGGGCAAGGTCCTGCCCGTCATGGACAAGGCGCGCCCGGTCATGGACAAGGCACGCCCCGTGGTGGACAAGGCCTGGAAGGAATCCGTGAAGGTGGCGGCGCCGAAGATGGAGGCGGCCGCCGAGAAGGCCCGCCCCGTCGTCGACGAGGCCTACGCGAAGGTCATGGAGGACTACCTCCCCCGTATCCAGCGCGCCATGCACGACGCGGCCGTCGCCGCCGCGAAGGACGAGTCACTGCAGGAGCGGGCCAGGGACGCGGGCCGCGCCGCGGAGAAGGCCCTGACCACCAAGACCCCTGGAAACAAATGCATGAAGACGGTCGGCTGGGTCCTGGTCGGGACGGTCGCCGCCGGCGCCGGCTACCTGCTGTGGCGTCGCACCCAGCCCGTGGAGGACCCGTGGGCCGAGGAGTACTGGCAGGACGTCGACGCCCCGCCCGCCGCGAAGCCCGAGGGCGTGGCCTCGTTCGCGGACAAGGCGACCGGCGCGGCCCACAAGGCCACCGATGCCGCGAAGGATGCGGCCGGGAAGGCCACGAGCGCGGCCAAGGAAGCAGCCGGCAAGGCGACAGTCGCCGCCAAGGAAGCTGCTGAGAAGGCCGAGAAGGTCGCCAAGGAGACCGCCGACAAAGCGGAGAAGGTCGCCAAGGAGACCGCCGAGAAGGTGAAGCACTCCATCGAGGACACCTCGGACCGGATCGAGCGCGTCACCCACCGCAAGGTCGGCGAGGTCGAGGTCGTGGCCGAGGACGCAGCGGAAGCTGTCGAGGAAGCGGCCGACCAGGCTGCCGACGCCGCCGCGGAAGCCGTCGAGGATGTGAAGGACAAGCTGGACTGATCTCCGGGGGCTGTCGCGCCCCGGCAGGCGTCAGGCTGGGATTGGAGCCCCGCACCGGTTCGCCGGTGCGGGGCTCTCCCGTTCATCCCGTGAACTCGCGCAGCGTCACAAAGCCGTAGCCGCGGTCCCGCAACCCCTGGATGATGCAGGGGAGGGCGTCGGCGTCCAGGGTGGTGCCGTCGTCGGGGTTGGCGCCGACGTGCATGAGGACGATCTGGCCCGCACGGGCCGTGTTCATGACGCGCTCGCACACGATCGCCGCCGTGATGCCGCCCAGTTTTGTGCCCTTCCATCCGAGCGTGTCCACCGTCCAGCGGAACGGGATGTAGCCCTCGCCGTTGACGACCTTGATGTCCAGGCTGCCGCGGTCGCCGTACGGGAAGCGGAACAACGGCTTCGTGCTGCGTCCTGTCAGCGCCGAGATGGACGCCTCAGCCGCCGCGAGTTGCTCCCGGATCGCCACGTTCGTCGAGGTGGAGAAGTAGGGGTGCGTGTCCGAGTGGTTGCCGACGTCGTGCCCCGCCGCCGCCATCGCCCGCACGGAGTCGGGGTACGCCCGCGCGAACTGGCCGGTGGGGAAGAACGTCGCCCGCACCCCGTAGCTGCCCAGCGTCTGCAGGATGGTTGCCACCCCCGTGTTGGACGCGCCGCCGTCGAACGTCAGGGCGACGACGTTCCGCGACGTCGGCAGCACCTCCCAGTCCACGCCGGCCCACCCCGCCGGGAGCGAGGGCGTGGTGGGGGCCGGGGTCGTCGGCGCGGCGGTCGTGGGTGGCGGCGTGGTCGGCGGCGGCGTGGTCGGCGGC
>JADGOQ010000020.1 GCA_017882885.1 Actinomycetales bacterium
ACCACCTCCACCCGTCGTTGACCGGTGCTTGAGCTGTCCAAGCGGGAGCTCGGCTGGCCTTCACCGCCGTCCCGATTTCGGGTCTGAACGGACGCTCGACTCTGGGCAGATCCGGACGGGTTCTCGCTCATCGGCATGAGCGGAAGGATTCGCGCTGATGTCGTGGTCCGTCGTCGGCATCTTGGTGCCAACACCAACGAATGAGCCTTGGGCGAGCTTCAGGGGTCCGCCCCGCGGTGCCACGGCGCACTCCGACAGCGTTGCGGTGGCTCATCTCAACCCGGAACACTGGCTCAACCCACGGCGGAACGGTGGCTCCCATCGGGCGCAATATCCAGTCAGACCACCCCGAGCTGTGGTCCGGCAAGCACCGCACCACCGGTCTGAACGTCCAGGTCGCCTGCACCCTGTCCGGGCACCTCGCCTGGGTGTCCGACCCGGCGCCCGGCAAGACCCACGACGCCAAGGCCGTCCGCGAGTCCGGACTCCTGCACGAGGAGGCCCACCCGCGCCACCTCGGCGACAAGGGCTACATCGGCCTGGGAATGCTCACACCCATCCGCAAACCAGCCGGCGGACAACTCCTCGACTGGCAGAAGCAATTCAACACCGACGTCAACTCGATCCGCTACAGATCGAACGCACCATCGCCAACCTCAAGACCTGGCGAATCCTCCACACGGCGTCCCCGGAAGGTTCCGGGTTCATCGGTGTTGCCCGTGCGAGTCGCGCATCGGCACTCCGCGCTCAACCAGCCTGCGGTGCACCGTCCTCGCATCGACGTCCATCCGCTTGCCGATGCCGGCGAGTGACGAGCCCTGCTCGTAGAGCCGCACGGCCTCGTCGATCTGCTCAGGGGAGAGGCCCCGCGGGCGGAGCGGGATGCCACGGCGGCGCACGATCTGGTTGACGGTCTCGCGGCTGACGCCGAACCGCTGCGCCAGGTCGTGTACGGAATCGCCCGCGACGTACGCAGCGACGAGTTCGTCGGCCTGCTCCGTCGGAAGCGGGCGCGCTGTTCTAGTAAGCCTCGTCAGGTGTCGGCCCTGGAACGGCGCCGACGGGTCGGGAAGGCTCTTGATCAAGGACTCCAGCGTCCTGACCTGCTGCTTTGTGTTTGAGTAGGCTCCGATCAGGCCCACAGTTTCCACCGAATCTGTGAGCCGCTCGACGCGGCGAACGGAAGCCCCAGCCTCCAGGCCGGAGCTTCCTTCATTTCGGGGCGCCCCCTGCGAGGTGATGCAGGACACGGGGACGGTGCGGGAATACCCCCACCTTGTGTACGTTTATACCCATGGGGGTATACAGCCAACCAGTCCCCCGAGGAGAGACATGAGTACCGTTGCACTGACCGAGGACACCTTCGTCAGCACAATCGAGGACAACCCCGTCGTCCTCATCGACTTCTGGGCCGAGTGGTGTGGCCCGTGCCGGATGTTCGGGCCCGTGTTCGAGAACTCGTCGAACAAGCACGCCGACATCGTGTTCGCCAAGGTGGACACCGAGGCCGAGCAGAACCTGGCCGGCGCGATGGGGATCACCTCGATCCCCACGCTGATGGCGTTCCGTGAGGGCATCGGCGTCTTCGCCCAGCCCGGCGCGATGCAGGGCGCGGGCCTGGAGCGCCTCATCGAGGCGATCAGGGCACTGGACATGGATGACGTCCGCGCGCAGATCGCGCAGGAGCAGGCCACCCCGGTCAGCTGACCGCGCCGGAGCCCGACCGCGCCGAAACCAGACCGGGGCGGCGATCAGTCGCCCCGGTCAGGCACCCCCAGCACGTGGCGGAACGCCTCTGCGAGGGTGGGCTGGCGGAACTCGTACCCGGTGCCCTCGAGCTTCGCCGAGCTCACCCGGTGGCTCGCGAGGGCGAGCTGTTCGGCGCCCTGCGACCCCAGCAGCAGTTTCGGTCCGAACGCAGGGGTCGGGAGGAGGGCCGGGCGATGCAGGGCCGCCCCGAGCGCGGCGGCGAACTCCGCGGCCGTGACCGGGACGGGCGCCACGGCGTTGAGGGGACCCCGCACGGAGTCGCGCAGCAGCGCGTGCGCGTAGATCCCCACGATGTCATCGATCGACACCCAGCTCTGCCACTTCCACCCGTCGCCGAGGCGCCCGCCGAGCCCGGCCCGGTAGAGCGGCAGCAACTGCGCGAGTGAGCCGCCCCGGGGTGTCAACATCAACCCGGGGGTCCGGACGTTGACCACGCGGATCCCGGCGTCGGCGGCGGGGGCGGTCGCGCGCTCCCAGTCGACGCACACCTGTGCGAGGAAGTCCGCACCGGGCAGGTCCGTCTCGGTCGCCCAATCCTGGCGATCGGCGCCGTAGTAGCCGACGGCGGAGGCGCAGACCAGCACCCGCGGCCCCTGCATCGCCGCCATCGCCCTCGCGAGCGCCGTCGTCGGCCCGATCCGCGAATCGCGGATGGCGCGCTTGTGGCGCTCCGTGAACCGGCCACCGATGTTCTCGCCCGCCAGGTGGACGACGGCGTCGACCATCGCGAGCGCGTCGCGGTCCACCCAGCCGGTGGCCGGGTCCCAGGCGACGGCGCCCGCGCGCGCGTCCCGTGTCCGCACCATGGGGACGACGTCGTTCCCGAGCGCCCGCAGGAAGGCGACGAGCTCCCGCCCGATCAGCCCCGTGGAGCCGCTCACGGCAATGCGCATCGGGGCGGCGGGGTGGGTGTCCGCGAAGGAGAGGTCGTCGAGGAGCTGGCGGTGGCGGTAGTCGAACATCCGGCGCATCTGGCTGCGCACGTACGGTTCGCCGAGGCCGTGCAGGACCGCCGGGAGGTCGAAGGTGATGTCGTCCCGGACGCGGGTCGCGTCGGTGAGGTCCTCGAAACGATGATGGTGCACCCAGTTGGGCAGCGGTCCGCGGACGGCGCGGTCCGAGAAGGACTCCGAGGGCTGGTATCCGAAGTGCTCGGCCACCCAGACGTTGAAGGGCGGCGGTGCGCCTAGGAGCCGGAGCTCCACGCGGGAGCCGTCCCTGATGCCGTCCGTGGCCTCCTTCGCCACCTCGGCCATGAACGGGGGAGTCAGCCTCCGGAGGACTCCGGGCCGCTCATGCCAGCCGAAGACCACGTCACGCGGGAACGGGACGGTCTGGTCGAAACGGCAGGAAACCACGGAACCTCCTCAGTGCAGGGCGAGTCTGTCACGGTGGCCGCCTCCGTGGGCGGCTTCTCCCGATCACCCTGCAGGACATCCACAGCCTCCACACATGTGGACGGCTCACTGCTCGGCGTAGTCAACCCAGACGGTCGCGGCGTGGTCCACGGTGAAGATCATGACCACGTCGCCGGTGTGCCCGTCGGCGAACGTGCCTCCGGCGACGCACCCGATCACGAGGTACTGCTCGCCCTCGTTGGGCAGCGACCTGATCGGCTGGTTGTCCTCCACCACCACCGGTTCGGAAGCCCAGCCGGTGATGTCGAGGTCGCCGTTGTCCCGGGCCATCTGCAGCGTGGTGCCGGCGACGTCCACGCAGCTGTACAGCGGCAGCACGGGCTCACCGCCCTGGTCGGGGTCCGGTGCGACCACGGGGCCGGGGTCGGTCGTACCGGTGTTCTCGATCGCCCCGAGCGTGGTCGAGGCGCCGATGCCGGTCACCAGGGCCACGCCGAGCACGCCCGCGGCCACCGAGAGGACCAGGGACCTGGAGGACTTCGGCGGGGTGGTGTCGACGGCGACTGCGCCCGGCCGGGACGGGTCCACCCACGGGGCCAGGGGGATGTCAGGGACGTCGTGGCGCACGTGTGTCGTCCACGCGCGACCGTCGAAGAAGCGCTCCTTGCCCGGCGTGCGCGGGTCGTCGTACCAGCCGGGTGAGATGGTCACCGGCTGTCACTCGCTGAGCGCGGCGGCGACGGCGAGCGAGAGCGCGAGGTCGAAGTTGGACTCGCGCTCGGCGGCGGTCATGTCGGCCGAGTGGTCGAGCAGGTGGTCCGACACCGTCAGGACCGTCAGCGCCTGCCGGCCGAACTCCGCCGCGACGCCGTACATGGCGGCCGCCTCCATGTCCACGCCGAGCACCCCGTACTTCGCGAGGTTCTCGGTGAGGCCGGGCACCTCCAGGTAGAAGTGGTCGCGGGAGATGATGGTGCCCAGGTGGACGCGGTCGTCGCCCCCGGCGGCCGCGACGGCGGCGCGCGCCAGCTCGAAGGACGCCACCGCCGAGAAGTTGATCCCGGGGATGCGGTGCTGGTTCATCGATGAGTCGGTGTGCGCACCGGTGGCCACGATGACATCGCCCACCTTCACCTGGTGAGCGATGCCACCGGTGGTGCCCACGCGGATGACGCGTTGCACGTCGAAGAACCGGTAGAGCTCGGTCACGTAGATCGTCGCGGAGGGCTGGCCCATGCCGGACCCCATGACGCTGAGGGGCTTGCCCTGGTGGGTTCCCGTGAAGCCGAGCATGCCGCGCACGTCGGTGACCAGCCTGGCGTCCGGCATGAGCTTCTCCGCGATCCGCTGCGCCCGCCTCGGGTCCCCTGGCATGAGGACGGCGGGAGCGAAGTCGCCGGGTTCCGCTCCGATATGGGGTGTTGCCATCATCAATCTCCTCTGCCGGTGTGGGTGATCAGAAGTCCTCGGAGGCCGCCGGGTCCCTCATGGCATGGCGTGGGTGCCGAGGCCCACTGTGGGAGAATCCGTCATGTACGGAATCTTATCGGCCGGCCCCGGATTCGTAGGGGCCGAAACGGGAGGAACTGATGGTGGTGCGGCTCGTCGCCTTTGATCTGGATGACACGCTCGCCCCGTCGAAGTCGGCGATGCCACCGCTGGTGGCCGCGGCACTGCGGGACCTGCTCGACGTCGTCGAGGTGTGCGTGATCTCCGGCGGCCAGTGGGCGCAGTTCGACACCCAGGTGCTCGCCCACCTGCATGCCACCCCGGCGGAAGCGGCCCGGCTGCACATCATGCCCACCTGCGGCACGCGGTACCTGCGCCACGACGGCGCCGAGTGGAACTCCGTCTACGAGCACCTCCTCACCGAGGAGGAGCGGGAGCACGTGAAGGCGTTGGTGTACCGCGAGGCCCGTGCCCTCGGCCTCTGGGAGGAGGAGACCTGGGGCGAGGTCATCGAGGACCGCGGCACGCAGGTCACCTTCTCCGCCCTCGGCCAGGAGGCACCCCTCGGTGCGAAGCGCGCGTGGGACCCCAGCGGCGAGAAGCGGATCGCCCTCGCCGATGCGCTCACCCCGCACCTGTCCGGCCTCGAGGTGCGGGCCGGTGGTTCCACCTCCGTGGACATCACGCGGGCGGGGGTGGACAAGGCCTACGGGATCGTCGCCCTCTCGAAGGAGACCGGTATCCCGCTCGCGGACATGCTCTTCGTGGGTGACCGGCTGGACCCGAAGGGCAATGACTACCCGGTGAAGGCTCTCGGGGTGGCCTGCATCGAGACGAGCGGCCCGGACGAGACCGTCGAGGTCATCCGGGGGATCATCGACGGCGTGAGGAGCGGGCGGTGACGAAGCGAACGGGGATCCTGCTGGGCGCCATTCTCGGCGTCCTCGTCCTGGCCGGTGCGCTCTGGGCGTTCCTGGGCAACCCGCTGGCCCCGGACAGGGCGGTCTTCGCGGCCCCGGTTCTCGCTCCCGCCGAGCTCGCCGCGCCCGGCGACGGGGTGGCGGCGGTGGACGGCGCCGACGACACTGAGCTATCCCTGAACCTGGCCACGCACCAGTACGCGTCCTCCCCGGTCCTAGCCCTCACCACACCCGAGCAACTCGACGAGGTGAGCGCCGCCGTCGCCGGCCTGCGCGTGCCGATCGTGGTGCTCCCGGCCGCGCCCACCGCCGACCAGGTGGAGGCGGTGCGGGCCGAGGCGGAGCGGCTGGGGGTGACCGCCGTCGCGAACCAGGGCGTGGCGCTGCCCGACGACGTCGCCGGTGAGTTTGCGACGGTCCGCGTGACATTGCTGAAGGCGCCCGCCGACCCCGGCCCGAGAACGTACGCCCTGGTGGCGGACGCCGCCACGCAGGACCTGGTCGGTGCCCTGCTGAGCCCGACCTCAGGCCAGGCGCTCGTGGTCGAGGGCGACCCGCGCGGGTCGGTGGAGGCGGTCAGCGCGATCGCCGCCGATCCCGGGGCCGCCGTCCTGATCGTGGGTGACCTCGCCGCGGACGACGACTTCCAGTGGCAACTCGAAACGGTGCTCACGGGTGTGGAGCTGCCCGGCGGCGGCCAGCTCGTCGCGCCGGGGAAGTTGTACGTCGCGCTCTACGGCCACCCGGGGTCCTCGGCGCTCGGCGTGCTGGGGGAGCAGGGAGTGGACGCGACGATCGAGCGGGCCCGCCAGCACGCCGCCCCCTACGAGGCGCTCACCGACATGACGGTGGTGCCGTCGCTCGAGATCATCGCGACCATCGCCTCGGCGGGTGCGGGTCCGGACGGCAACTACTCGGCGGAGGCGGACATCGCCACGCTCCGCCCCCTCGTGGACGCCGCCGGCGAGAACGGCCTCTATGTGGTGCTGGACCTCCAGCCGGGTCGCACCGACTTCCTCACCCAGGCGAAGCGGTACGAGGAGTTGCTCGCACTGCCCCACGTCGGTCTCGCGCTCGACCCGGAGTGGCGGCTCGAACCGGACCAGGTCCACCTGCGCCAGATCGGCAGCGTGGGAATCGACGAGGTCAACTCGGTCGTGACCTGGCTGGCGGACTTCACTCGCGAGCACAGGCTGCCGCAGAAGGTGCTCATCCTGCACTCCTTCCGCACCGACATGATCACGGGCATCGACCGGCTGGACACCTCGCGTTCCGAGCTCGCGATCACGATGCACGTCGACGGTCAGGGTGCCCAGGGGGCCAAGCAGGACACCTGGAACGTGCTGCACCGCTACGCCCCGAACATGCCGTACTGGGGCTGGAAGAACTTCTACGACGAGGACAGCCCCACGATGCTGACCCCGCAGCAGACGATGTCGAACGTCAACCCCACGCCGATCTTCGTCTCCTACCAGTAGGAGGGCATGGCGCGGTTGTCGGTCACGCCGCGACGTGCTGGAATGTGGTCATGAGCACCACTCCCACCACCCCCACGCCCGCGGGCAAGCCGCGCCCCGCTGACATCCCCGCCGGCGTCGGGAAGGCCGTCCTGCCGGGCAACCCCGTCGGTTGGGTCGGGCTCGCGGTCGCCGTCGCGGTGACGGCGATCCAGGTGGCGTTCGCCTACACGGTTCCCGGCGTGGAGACGGACACGGTGAACCCGGCGAGGTCCGTGCTGCTCTTCCTGTCGCTCATCGGGGGCGTGGTGGCGGCCGTTCTCGGCTCGGTGGCGCTCGCGTCCCGCCGTCAGCCGCGGTGGTCGGGCATCGTGGCGGTCGCGATCGGCCTGAACGTGTTCCTCGTGTCGGTCGCATCGTGGGTCGGCTCGCTGGTCACGGGCGCGTAGGTCCCGACTCGCGCGGGGAGGTCCTGCGCCGCCTGCTCCTCGCCCTCGTCACCTGCGTGCTCGCGCTCCTCTTCGGGGTGCTCACGGCCCAGGCCGACTCCATGCTCGGCCCGCACCGCGCCACGTTCACCGTGGACCTCTCACGCGCCGTGGTGATCGACCTCGGGCCGCTCGGCGCAATCCACATCGACTCCCCGGCGTCGCCGCTCGGTGTCACGGTCACCGTCCACGAGATCCCGGCGTCGGGCTCCGCTGACCCGCTGGACGGCCTCGGGTCCGACGTCGCCGCCTACGCCCAGCTCGCCTCCCACCCGCGCGCCGCGCTCACCGCGGCGCTGGACGCGCTCCTCTTCGATGCGCTCGGGCGGGCCGCCATCGTGGCGGGGCTTGGGCTGCTGGGCCTCTCGCTGCTGCCGGACGGGCTCGACGCGTTCGCGGTGACCCGGCGGAACGCCGTCGCAATCGGGATGGTGGCCCTCGCGCTGGCGAGCCTCGTGGTGGTGCCGGCGCTGACGCGGCCCGGTGCGCGGACCGTGCGGGCGGAGGTCCTGGACGGCACCCCGTTCGAGGGCGTGCGGGTGTCGGGCAGGCTCGCCGACCTCGCCAATGCCTACGGACCCCAGCTTGTCGCCGCCTTCGAGGCGAACGAGGCGTTCTACGACGGGCTCGCGACTCGGGTGGGTGCGGACTTCGGCCCCGCCGTGGCAACGGCCGCGCCGCGCTCCGGGTGGGACCTGCCCGCCCCGGTTGACGGGAAGGTGCTCACCACCGCCGTCTTCGTCACCGACCTGCACTGCAACGTCTCGATGGGGCGCGTGGTCCGCGCGCTGGTGGAGGCCAGCGGCGCCGAATTCGTCCTCAACGGCGGTGACACCGTGGTCTCGGGCACCGCCGCCGAGGCATTCTGCGTGGACGCCTTCGCGCAGGAGGTCCGCGTTCCCGTGGTCGTCGCGGACGGCAACCACGACTCGCCCGTCACCGCGCAGCAGGAGGACGCTGCCGGCTGGCAGGTGCTGCGGGGTGAGGTCGTGGAGGTCGCGGGTCTGCGGATCCTGGGTGACACCGACCCCACGGTCACGGCGGTCGCGTCCGGGACCCTGTCGGAGCGGGACGAGACCATCCCGGCGATGGGGAGGCGGCTGGCGGACGCGGCCTGCCGGGCCGCCGACGTCGACGTGCTCCTCGTCCACAACCCGCGGGCCGCCAGCGCGACGGCGGACCGCGGGTGCGCGGCCATCACCCTCTCCGGGCACCTCCACCGCAGGGTGGGACCCGAGCTGAACGAGGCGTCGACCTGGCGGTACATTTCGTCGTCGTCCGGCGGCGGCAACGAGGGCGGCCGGACCATCGGCACGCTGCAGTCCGCCGCCGACCTCACCGTGATCCGCTTCGACGCCGACGGCGCACCGGTCCAGCTCGCCGTCCTCACCGTCGGATCGGACGGCGCCGTTACAGTTGACGGGTGGCACGAACTCCGGAAGAAGACGCCGACCCCGTCGACGAGCTCGACGACCTCCTGACGGAGGACGAACTCCTCCTCGAGGAGATCGAACTCGCGAAACTCGACAAGGCGCGGCCCACCCGTCTCCAGCGCGCCGGCGGTGCCCCGCGTCCCTTCTCGTGGCTGCTCGTGGTGAGCGCGCTGGTCGGGTTGTGGGCCTCGATCGAACTGGTCCTCACCGAGATGAAGGTGCTCGAGGACCCGCTCGCGTCACTCGGCTGCGACATCAACCCCGTGATCGGGTGCGGGACGTTCATCGGCACCTGGCAGGCGCACGTGCTGTTCGGCCTGCCGAACGCGCTCGTCGGGGTGGCGGCCTTCGGGGCACTGCTGGGGGTGGGGCTCATGTTCGCCGCCGGGGCGCGGGTGGCGGCGTGGCTGTGGCAGCTGATGAGCGTCGTCGTGCTCGGGGGGCTCGGTTTCGTGGCGTGGTTCGCCTTCCAGTCGATGGCGACCATCGGATCCCTGTGCCCCTACTGCCTCGTCACCTGGGTGGTGGTGATCGTCGTCGCGTTCAACCTCCTCGGGCGTGCGGCCCAGGCCGGCCACCTGCACCTCCCGGACGCGACCGCGCGGTTCCTCGTCACCGAACGCTGGCTGTTCGTGACCGGCAGCCTGCTGGTGCTGCTGGTGCTGGCGATCGTCGTCTTCTGGGACAAGTGGCTGCTGGTGTTCGGGCTCTGAACTCAGCCCAGTTCCGGCGAGCCGATCCCGGCGGGCACGTTGGCGGCGAAGCCGAGGTCCCGCAGCGCCCCCCGGACCATCTCGGTGGTGCGTTCCAGCTCCTCCGGCCGGGCGGAACGGGCGTTCGCGAAGGTGAGCGCCGCCTCGTTCCACGCCGGCAGCACGTGGATGTGCATGTGCGGGACCTCGAACCCCGCCACGATGACGGCCGCCCGCGGCGCGTCGAACGCCTTCCGCTGCGCCCGGCCCACCCGCTTGGCGACGACGGCGAGGTGGGCCAGCACGTCGTCGTCGGCGTCGGTGAACTGCTCGATCTCGTCACGGGGCACCACGAGCATGTGCCCGGGCGTGATGGGCTCGATCGTGGCGAAGGCGACGCAGACGTCGTCGGCCCAGGCGAAGAGCCCGGGGATCGCGCCGCCGATGATCAGGGAGAACACGGTGCTCATGCCCCCATCATGCCGTGCGGTACGCTTGGCGCCATGAGGACCGAACTGCTCCTTCGCTAGCCGCGCACGCAGCGCGGCGAAACCTCCCAGCCCGGGAGGTTTTTTCATGCCCGGGGCAACGAAGTGAGGACAACATGGCACAGGACGCAATCCCCGCCCACCGCTACACCGCGGAACTCGCGGAGCGGATCGAGAACGTCTGGCAGGACCGCTGGGACGCCGAGGGCACATTCTGGGCGGACAACCCGGCGGGTCCGCTCGCCGGCCCCCGCTCACAACGCGAGAAGTTCTACCTCCTCGACATGTTCCCGTACCCGTCCGGCAAGGGACTGCACGTCGGGCACCCGCTGGGGTACATCGCCACCGACGTCGTCGGCCGCTTCGAGCGCATGCGTGGGAAGAACGTGCTCCACACCCTCGGCTACGACGCCTTCGGCCTGCCCGCGGAGCAGTTCGCCGTCCAGACCGGTCAGCACCCCCGGGTGACCACCGAGGAGAACATCGAGACCATGCGCCGCCAGTTGCGGCGCCTCGGGCTGGCACACGACCAGCGCCGCTCCTTCGCCACCACGGACACCGACTACGTGCGGTGGACCCAGTGGATCTTCTCGCAGGTCTTCAACTCCTTCTACGACCCCGAGGCGCTGGGGCGCGACGGCGGCACGGGGCGGGCGTGCCCGATCGCGGAGCTGGTGTCCGGGTTCGAGAGCGGGGCCCGCGAGGTCCCCGGCGGGCGAGCGTGGGCCGACCTCACGCCGGCGGAGCGCGACGACGTCCTGGGCCAGTTCCGCCTGGCGTACCTCTCCGCCGCGCCCGTGAACTGGTGCCCGGGGCTGGGCACCGTGCTGGCGAACGAGGAGGTCACCAACGAGGGCCGCTCCGAGCGTGGCAACTACCCGGTGTTCAAGCGGAACCTCAGCCAGTGGAAGATGCGGATCACCGCGTACGCCGACCGCCTGATCTCCGACCTGGACACCATCGACTGGCCCGAGAAGGTGCGCCTCATGCAGCGCAACTGGATCGGGCGGTCGGAGGGCGCCTACGTGGACTTCACCGTGGAGGGGCTCGCCGAACCACTGACGGTGTTCACCACCCGGCCCGACACGCTGTTCGGAGCCACGTTCATGGTCGTGTCCCCCGAACACCCCCTGATTTCGGGGGAGACATCCCTGGTCCCGACGGTGTGGCCCGACGGCGCCCGCGCGGCATGGGCGGGCGGTGCCGCCAGCCCGGTGGACGCCGTCGGCGCCTACCAGGCGCGCGCGGCGGCCGAGACGGATGAGGAGCGGACCGACGAGACCCGGCCGAAGACCGGCGTCTTCACGGGGCTGTTCGCGACCAACCCGGTCAACGGGGCACTGATCCCGGTGTTCGTGGCGGACTACGTGCTGATGGGCTACGGTACGGGCGCCATCATGGCGGTGCCCGCCCACGACGTGCGCGACCACGCGTTCGCCACGAAGTATGACCTGCCCATCGTCGAGACCATCCAGGCCGACGCCGGCTTCGACGTGCGGGCCGCGGCGTGGACCGGCGACGGCGTCGTGGTGAACTCCGCGAACGACGAGGTGAGCCTCGACGGGCTGGACAAGGAGCTCTCGAAGGCCCGGATCACGCAATGGCTGGAGGACAGGGGCCTGGGCCACGGCGCCGTCACGTACCGGCTGCGCGACTGGCTGTTCTCCCGGCAGCGCTACTGGGGCGAGCCGTTCCCGGTCGTGTACTCGGAGGACGGCGTCGCCCACACGGTGCCGGACGCGATGCTGCCGGTGGACCTGCCCGAGGTCCCGGACTTCTCCCCGCGAACCTTCGCGCCCGACGACGCCGCCTCCAACCCGGAGCCGCCGCTGGGGCGGGTGGACGAGTGGGTGCACGTGGACCTCGACCTGGGCGACGGTGTCAAGCGGTACCGCCGCGACACAAACACGATGCCGCAGTGGGCGGGATCCTGCTGGTACGAGCTGCGCTACCTGGACCCGGAGAACACCGGGGCGTTCGTCGACCCCGAGATCGAGCGGTACTGGATGGGGCCGCGGGCCGCGGGGCAGTCCGGCGGGACCGACCTGTACGTGGGCGGCGTGGAGCACGCGGTGCTGCACCTGCTGTACGCGCGCTTCTGGCACAAGGTCCTCTTCGACCTCGGGTACCTGAGCTCCTCCGAGCCGTTCCACAGGCTGTTCAACCAGGGCTACATCCAGGCGTACGCCTTCGCGGATGAGCGCGGGCAGTACGTGGAGGCCACGCAGGTGGAGGGCGACGAGGCCTCGGGGTTCACGTTCGAGGGCGAGCCCGTGACCCGCGAGTACGGCAAGATGGGCAAGTCCCTGAAGAACATGGTGACGCCGGACGACATGTACGGCGCGTACGGCGCGGACACGTTCCGCGTCTATGAGATGTCGATGGGCCCGCTTGACGACTCGCGGCCGTGGGAGACGCGCGCCGCCGTCGGGTCGCAGCGCTTCCTGCAGCGGCTGTGGCGGAACGTGGTGGACGAGGCCACGGGCGGGGTCACCGTGTCGGACGCCCCGATGGCCACGGAGACCGAGCGGCTCCTCGCCCGGACGATCGCGGACGTCACCGAGGAGATGTCGGCGATGCGCATGAACACCGCCATCGCGAAGCTGATCGTCCTCAACAACCACCTCACCGCGTTGGACGCGGTGCCGCGCGGCGCCGTCGAGCCGCTGGTGCTGATGGTGGCGCCGTTCGCCCCCCACATCGCCGAGGAGCTGTGGAGCCGGCTCGGCCACGAGGAGTCCCTCGCGTGGGAGCGATTCCCCGCCGCGGACGAGGCCATGCTCGTGGAGGAGACCACCACCTGCGTGTTGCAGGTGGCCGGCAAGGTCCGTGGCCGCCTCGAGGTGCCCGTGGGGATTTCCGGGGAGAACCTGAAGGCGCTCGCGCTCCGGGCCCCCGGCGTCATCCGGGCACTGGGCGACCGGGACGTGCGCACCGTGATCGTGCGGGCGCCGAACCTGGTCAACGTGGTGCCGGCCTGAGGCTCGCTACCGCCGCCGGGTCCCGAAGATCGAGCGGGAGATCTCGCGCCCGATGGTACGGGCGGAGCTCTGGAGGAGCGAGTCGAGGGTCTTCTGGCGCGACGCCTTCGCGCGGGCGCGTTCCTTCTCTGCGGCTGCCTCCTCCCGGGCACGTTCCTTCTGGTAGGCCTCGTAGTCCTTCACGCGCTTGCGCTCGAACTCCTCCAGCTCCTTGGCGTGCGCCGCGTCCCGGGTGGCCTGCTCGGCGGCCGCGCGCTGCTGGTCGATGCGGGTGGTGAGCATCTCGTACGCGGAGTCGTTGTCGACGGCGGTCTCGTAGCGCCCGCGCAGGGGCGAGGCGGCCGCGAGGGCCGTGACCGTCGCCTCGGGCGCCGGTCCCATGGCGGCCCGCGGGGCGCGCAGGCGGGTGGCGGCGACCGGCGTCGGCGCACCCCGCTCGGACAGCACCGTCACCACGGCCTCGCCGGTCCCCAGCGAGGTGAGGATCTCCTCGAGGTCGTAGGGCGAGTTCGGGAAGGTCTTCACCGACTGCTCAAGGCGTTGCTGGTCGATCGGGGTGTAGGCGCGCAGGGCGTGCTGCACGCGTGAGCCCAGCTGGGCGAGCACGTCGGCGGGGACGTCCTTGGGCGTCTGGGTCACGAAGAAGACGCCAACGCCCTTGGAGCGGATGAGCCGGATGGTCTGGATCACCTGGGTGAGGAACTCCTTGGAGGCATCGGTGAACAGCAGGTGGGCCTCGTCGAAGAAGAACACGAGCCGCGGCTCGTCGGGGTCCCCGACCTCGGGGAGTTCGCCGAACAGGTCCGCGAGCAGCCACATCACGAACGTGGAGAAAAGTGCGGGCTGCCCGGAGAGTTCCGGCAGCTCGAGACAGGAGATGATGCCCTTGCCCTGGGCGTCGGTACGCATCAGGTCAGCGGTGTTGAAGGCGGGCTCACCGAAGAACTGATCGGCGCCCTGGGCCTGGAGGGCCGCGATCTCCCGCAGGATCACCCCGGCCGTAGCGGTCGAGATCCCGCCGATCTCCTTGAGTTCCTGCTTGCCCTCGTCGCTGGTGTGGTAGGAGATCACGGAGCGCAGGTCCTTGAGGTCCAGGAGGGCGAGGCCCTGCAGGTCCGCCCAGTGGAAGATCAGCGACAGGGACGATTCCTGGGTGTCGTTCAGCCCGAGGACCTTGGACATGAGCAGCGGCCCGAAGTCCGTGACCGTGGTCCGGATCGGTACGCCCCGGCCCGCCCCGCCGAGGCTCAGCAACTCGACCGGGAACGACGCGGCCGTCCATGCCTGACCCAGCGGCGCCGTACGGGCGAGCAGCTTGTCCGACGGGGTCCCCGGCTCGGCGAGTCCGGTGAGGTCGCCCTTGATGTCGGTGAGGAACACGGGAACGCCCGCCGCCGAGAGCCCCTCCGCCATCAACTGCAGCGTGCGCGTCTTGCCCGTGCCGGTGGCGCCGGCGACGAGGCCGTGCCGGTTCAGCATCCGCAGCGGGATGGCCACCTGTGCCCGCTTCTCGGGCGCGCCGTCCACCAGCAGCGCCCCGAGCGGCAGCACTGCGCCTTCCGAGGTGTACCCCGCGGCCACTGCGGCGGCGTAACCCGCGAGCGGCGAGTCCTGCGGCGGAGCGGCCGCGGCAGGTGCCGGCGGTGCCGGCGGGGCGGGTGGGGCGGCGGCCGACGGTGCCGCATGCAGCGCGGGGGGCTGCGCGGGGGCCTCGGCGGGCGACGTCGTCGTGCCTGCGGTCGCGGCCTCCAGCGCGGCCTGTGCGGCGGCCGCGAGCGCCGCGGCGGCCTCCGCCTTCGCCTGGGCGGCCTCGGCGGCTGCCTGCGCGGCCTGGGCCTTGAGCTGGGCGATTTCCTCTGCGGTAGCCATGTCCCGATCCTAGGGTCGTAGCCTGTTCCCATGGGGCCGAAGCGGATCGCACTGATCACGGATTCCACGTGGTGTCTGCCCTCCGCATTCGCGGCCGAACTCGACATCCGGGTGATCCCGCTCCACCTGCGCGCGGGTGGCCATGAATTCACCGACAACGAGGCTGAGGTGGAGCGGATCACCGAGGTGCTGCGGACCGCCCCCGCCACCACCTCGCAGCCGACGCACGCCGAGATCGGGGCCGTGCTGGAGGAGTGCATCGACGCCGGTGCCGAGCGCATCGTCTGCGTCCACCTGTCCTCGCAGCTGTCGGGCACCTGTGCGGCCATCGAGGCCGTCGCCGGGCCGATCTCGGAGGCACGCGGCGTCCCGATCGACGTGATCGACTCACGCACGGTGGGCGGGGCGCTGGGGTACGCCGTCGCCGTGGCCGCCGCATCGCTCGCCGAGGGGGCGGACGCCGTCGCGGCCGTCGCCCGGGCCCGCGAGTGTGCGGCCACCTCGCGCGTGTTCCTCTCGGTGACGGACCTCAAGCACCTGCAGCGCGGCGGCCGCCTGAAGGCGCCGCAGGCGGCCATCGGCGCGGCGCTCGGCATCAAGCCCATCCTGCACATCACGAACGGGGAGATCCGGCTGCTCGAATCGGTCCGCGGGACGCGCCGGGCGCACCAGCAACTCATGAAGCGCTCGCTGGCCGCGGCGGGCGCCCCAAGCGCGGGACCGCGTGAGCCGCGCACCCGGGTGAGCTTCGCGGTCCACCACGTTGGCGCTGGTGACGCGGCCGACGCCCTGGGCGAGCAACTGCGAGCCGCCGCGACCGACGCCGGGCTGGTGGTGGACCGCATCGACGTCACGCCGATGTCAGCCGTGCTCGCCGCCCACACGGGACCCGGGGCCATGGCCGTGGCCGTGGCTCGCACCCGGGGGATCATCCACAACTGAGCGCAGCGTCGCGCTGTCCACAGGCGGGTGCGCCCTCGGGCGGCACCGGGCCGGGCGCGCTCCTACGTTCGGGACGTGAGCCCGCAGCATCGCGCCACCCGCGAGTCCCGCTTCGCCCTCCCGCGCGCCGCGGCGACCACCCTCGCCGTGGCCGTGGTGGCGCTCGGCGGGTTCATCGCAATGCGAACGTGGGCCGCGATCGAGACGGACGTGGTCCCGCTCCGGTCCGCGGCGGTGACGGCGGAGGAGGACACGCTGGATGGGTCCGCGGAGGACGGCGCCACGGGGGACTCCGGCAACGCCGCGGCCGGTCCCGTCCCCGCGGGGAGCGGGTCCGCAGGCGGACAGGACTCCGTTACCGTGCATGTCACGGGCGCCGTCATCAACCCGGGAGTCTATGAGGTGCCGCTTGGCGAGCGGGTGGACGACGCCATCGCGGCCGCCGGCGGGCTGCGCGCGGACGCGGACGAGTCGGCGCTGAACCGCGCCCAGGTGCTGACCGACGCCCAGCAGGTCTACGTCCCCGTCGCCGGGGAGGAGGCCCCGGCGCAGTCCGGCGCCGCCATGGGCCAGTCCGGGGGCGGGCGGGTGAACCTCAACACCGCCTCGGCGGCCGAGCTGGAGGAACTGCCCGGTGTGGGTCCCGCGCTTGCCGGGCAGATCGTGGCGTGGCGCGAGGGCCACGGCCCGTTCTCCAGTGTGGAGGACCTCGACGACGTCCCCGGCATCGGCCCCGCCATCCTCGACAAGGTCCGCGGCATGGCCACCGTGTGAACGCCCCGCACGACCTGCGTCTCGTCCCTGCGGCGCTCACGGCGTGGGTGTTCGCGTCCCTGGCACTCACGCCCGGTGTGTGGCTGGCGCCCGCCGCCGTCGCGGTGATGCTGCTGGCGTGGCGCTTGGCACCCCGGGGCCCGCGCCGCCGCGGAACGGGACCGGCGACGCCGAACCGCGTCCACCAGGTGCTGCTGTGCGCGGCCGTCGCCGTCGCGATCGTGGTGAGCGCCCGTGCCCAGGTGGGCGCGCGGCTCGCGGGGGGATTCGAGGATCTCCGGGCAGCGGGGGCGGACGTCGTGGTGACCGGTGTGGCCCTCGAGGACGCGCGGGAGCTGGGGCCCTGGTCGACGAGCGCGGCCATGGTGGCGGTGCGGCTGGAGTGGATCGCGGACGGCGGGACCGCGGCCGGGGGTACCGCGGTTGGGCAGGAAGTGGGCGGGCGCACCGCGGCCCGGGTCACCGCACTGGGGGAGGTCACGGGCGTCGTGCGCGGCGAGCGGCTGGAGCTTTCGGGCCAGCTCGTGGCGCTGGCGGACTCCTCCGACGCGCAGGCCCTGCTCGTGGACGCGCGCGTGGGTGAGCGCGCCCCGCCCCGGGGCGTCACGGCGTTGTTCGGGCACCTGCGCGCCGACTTCGTCCGCGCCACCGGGTCGCTGGGCGCCCAGGGCCGCGGGCTGGTTCCCGGCATCGCCATCGGGGACGACTCCGCGCTCCCCGACACCCTCCGCGAGGCGATGCGGCGCACCTCGCTGGGCCACCTCACGGCGGTCTCCGGCGCGCACATCGCGCTGGTGCTGGCGATCGTCGGCGTGCTCGGGGCGCGTGCTCCCACCCGGGCCCGTGCCCTCCTCATCCTGGTGGCCCTGGGCTGCCTTGTGGCGCTCGTGGGCAGCGAGGCCTCCGTGGTCCGCGCCGCGGCGATGGGGTGCACGGCCGTCGTGGCCATGGCGCGCGGCCGCCCCCCGCGCGCGGTCCCTGCGCTCGCCACGGGGATCGTCGTGCTGCTGGTGGTGGACCCCTGGCTCGCGTTCTCGTTCGGGTTCGCGCTGTCAGTGAGCGCGACGGCGGCCCTGCTGCTCCTGGCACCCGCCCTCGGCCGGGCGATCGCCCGACCACTCGCGCGTACGCGCCTGCCGCCCGCCCGGGGCCGGATGCTCGCCACCCTGCTCGCGCTCCCCCTCGCGGCGCACCTCGCGTGCGCGCCCATCATCGTGCTGTTCAACCCGTCGCTGTCCATGTACGGGGTGCTCGCCAACGCGGTCGCGAACGTGGCGGTCGCGCCGGCGACCGTACTGGGGCTCGCCGGGGTCCTCGCCGCACCGGTGTCACTGCCGGCGGCGACGTGGCTCGCGCGCGGGGCGGAGGTCTTCACCGGCTGGATCGCCGGCACTGCGACCTTGTTCTCCCAGTTGCCGCACAGCGCCGTCGCCTGGCCTGGAGGGCTTCCGGGCGCCCTCGCGCTGGCCGCGCTCCACGCGGCGGTCGCGCTCCTGCTGCTGCGCGTGCGGCGGGTTCGTCCCGTGGTCGTCGTGGTGGCGCTTGTGCTCGCGCTCCTGGTCGCGATCGCCTCCATGTGGCCGGGCGCCGGCCGGGTGTGGTCGGTCCGCCAGTGCGACGTCGGGCAGGGCTCCGCGTTGCTGGTGCGGTCGGGGACACACTCCGCCGTGATGGTGGACGTGGGCCC
>JADGOQ010000021.1 GCA_017882885.1 Actinomycetales bacterium
GAGCAGGCTCATGAAGTTGGTGAAGTGCTCGAGGTCGGACAGGATGGCCTCGGGCGTGGTCGCGGTCAGGTCGAGGTGGTCCTCGGGGGTCGCGTTGAGGAGGCAGGCCGGGGTCTCGTCGCGCTCCTGCGGGAACAGCTGATTGGTCACTCCCTGCTCGACGTTGTAGGCCTCCCCGGCAAACATCCGCAGCGACTTGTTCTGCGCCTTCCAGCCGAAGCGGGTGACGGTCCCGTCGTTGCCGCTGAGGTTCGGGTGGCCGGAGATGCCGTGCCGCTTCTTCGCGTCCGCCCCCGCTCGCACGTTGTCGAGGATGGTCGAGTCCTGGATCGCCTCGATCAGCCCGGCGCCGAAGACCGGCGTCGGGATCCGGAAGATGACGTTGGGATTGCCTCCCTGCCCCGTCAGCGGAGCTCCTGGCCGCCCGAAGTCGGGCTGCGCGATGGAGCAGCTCGCGGCGTCGCCCCGGCCGGAGATGACGAAGAGGTCGTGCACACCGCCGTCAGGGCTGCCGTCCGGATTCCTCTTGAACCGCGCCTCGCGCACGGGGCCGTTCGCGACGACGAACCACGGGACCGCGTTGCGCGCGCCGTCCAGCGCCGCGACGGCGACCTGCGGGTTCAGGGCCGGGCTCGTCCCACCGATGGCCGGCTGGGCATGACAGCCGGCGCAGCCGTTCGAGTTGAAGCGGGGGCCGAGCCCCTTGCCAGGCTCGCCAGGGAGGGCGCCGCGCACCGAATCCACTTCTGCAAACGCCTCTGCTCCCGCCTGGAAGTAGACGAGCTCCTGCGCGGTGAGGTTCGCAAGGGGCCCGCTTGCGCCCGCCCCTCCGCCGCGCACGCCGGGGTCGACCGCCCCCGAAGCCGATCCGACCGAGGCGACAATGACGACCAGAATGCCCAGTACCTTCGGGTACATTCCTCGGACTGCACGCGCCCATGACGACTGACCTGATGCGTTCATTGCGGCTCCTCTCCGGTTGAACTGCACCGTCCTGTCACCTGCTCATGGGACAGGAGGGCGAGGGAAAGGAATACGGCCGTGCGTTCAAGCGGTCGTTTGCTCGCCTGCTATGCGCCTGTGTGTGCGCGTCCTCTTTGCGGCGCGTTAGGATCAGTGGTGAACCGGCCACTTCGGAGGGGCGAGGCGCACCGCCGCAGGGTGTTTCAACCCGAATGCGGTGCTCGAGCTACGGCGGGTCGGACAACGTCCTACCTCTGCCGGCGCGCGCTCGCGCGCGGCCCGCGAGGCCGGGCCTCCGGTCCCGTGGAGCACGTCGCGATCAGGGTGCGCACACCTTCTGCGTCGCGGCTGGCTGCGCCCGGTGTTCTCCCGCCGTGCGGAGGACCGCCTCGACGATCAGCTCCGGCCGGATGAGGGCCGGCACCGACGACCAGCGCCCGGTCCGATCGTCCCCGATGAGGACCGATGCGGTGTGGCGGGTGCGGTCGGCGTCGAGCCGTGGTTCGCGATCGGTGAAGCCGATGAAGCGGCGGATGGCGTCGATGTCCTCGCGGCGGCCGGTGAGCCACGTCCAGCCGGGGCGCCCTGCGTGCGCTGCCAGGTAGCTGCGCATCACCTCGGGCGTGTCGTGCTCGGGGTCGAGCGTGAGCGTGAGGAGTGTGATGTCCCGGCCGAAGCGGTCGCCGAGCAGGCGCTGCACCGCCGTGAGCTGCGCCACGCCGAGAGGGCAGGAACCGTTGCACTGCGTGTAGCCGAAGTTCACCATCACCACCCGGCCCCGCACCAGGTCGTCGTAGAAGCGCACCGACCTGCCCTCCTGGTCGAGGAGCACGGGATTGGGGAAGCGGCGCGGAGAGCCGGCCACCACCGCGGCCGCGGTGTCGGGGGCGGCGTCCGAGCGAACCTCCCCGCGCCGGAGGCAACCGGAGGCGAGGAGGGCGAGGAGGGCGCCAGCGCGCGCCAGATCGGGCGGCGGCACCTACGCCACCACGTCCCAGCGGAACATCATGCGGTCGTCCTCGTGCTCGAGGTTGTGGCAGTGGGTGACGAAGGGGCCGGGGCGGTCGCGGAAGCGGATGAACACCTCGGCCTCGTCGCCGGGCCCGAGGAGCGTGGTGTCCTTCTTGAAGGAGTTGTAGACGGGGGGCGGACGGCCGTTGAAGCGCTGGACCTGGTGCGCCTCGAGGTGGATGTGGATGGGGTGCCACCAGCCACCGCCGCCATTCTTGAGGGTCCAGCGCTCGGCCGTTCCTCGCCGAGGCGTGGCGTCCGCTCGTTCGGGATCGTAGAACCGGCCATTCACCTGCCAGGCGCCCTGGCTGCGGTTGAACTCGAAGCTTCGGCTGGCCACGATCTCGTTCGCCCGGATGGGCGTGTTGGGGCGCAGGAGGGTCCCGGCCTGGACCGTGGCGTCGTTGGCCACCGGGCTCCCCTCGACGATGAACTTCACGAGCGGCGTGCCCGGGATTCGCACGTCGGGGTTGTTCAGATCGCCGCCGGGCCCGCGGCCGCTGTCCTGCACGAGGATGTTCTCGAGGAAGACCTCGCTCGGCGCGTTGCGGAAGTCGACGACGACGTCGGCCCGCTCCGCCATGCCGAGGAGGATCCGGTCGCCGCGTGCGGCCGCGAACGGGAGGAGCCAGCTGTCGGCGGCGACCTGGAGGAAGGGCAGGCCGTTCGAGAAGCGGAACATGTACATGCGTGCGTTCGATCCGTTGAGGAGGCGGAAGCGGTACTTACGGCGCTGCACCCTGAAGAACGGCTGTGCCTTCCCGTTGACCACGAAGACATCGCCCAGGAAGCCGTCGTGCTCGAACGGATCGTAGAAGAGCGAGCCGTCGGCGTTGAAGCGCCGGTCCTGCACCACGAGCGGCACGTCCAGGAGGACGTCCCCGTCCCGCGAGGGAAGCACGCCTCTGGCGATGAGCCCGTCCTCGAGGTCGTCGGTCGTGGGGTACAGCGCCGCCAGCCCGTGGTAGACGCTCGGCCCGGTGAGGTCGGTGGCGTGGTCGTGGTACCAGAGTGTGGAGGGGTTGTCGTTCGGGTCGGGGTCGCCGTCCTGCGCGCCGGCCGGCTCGTTCGGGTAGCAATAGTCCTTGAAGCTTCCCGGGAAGATGAGCTGATCCGGAATGGGGAGGCCGTCCGAGTTGCTCGGGTTGTGCCCACCGTGCTGGTGGACGGAGGTCTCGACGTCGAGGTGGTTCACCTGCCGTACGACGTCGGGCGTCCCGATGTGCCCGCGGATGACGGGGCCCGGGTACTCTCCGTCGTAGCCCCAGATCTCGGAATCGCCGCTGCGCCGGCGACGCCGAGCCCGAGCTTCAGGAGATCGCGGCGGGTGAGTCGCACCGAGCCATTGCGCGGGTCGAAAGGATACGATCGCATTGCGTGTAACCTCCACCGCGATCCCCGCGGCAAGTCCTTCACATTGGAAGGTGCGCCTATCCTATTGCCCCGGCGCACGCCGGGAACTGCTTCACATGGGGGCGAACCCGAAAGCGAAACTTCACCCGCGTATGCTCGGTGTGCGCGTCCCTCTGCACAGTGACCTGCGGGAGGGGCCGCGGGAGTGGGTCGCTCTCGCAACCCGATGGCCGATGAGCCGCGGGCGCCCGCCGCGCTCACTCTCCCCGGATGTGAAGCACCATCGAGGCATTCACCATAAGTGACGCCAACGGGGCGTGCCGAGGGGTGGTCGCCGCGAGGACGGACCTCGCCGGCGGCGGCGCCGCCCCAGGTCAGTCGGGGTAGACGGACACGCTGCCTTCCGGTGCGCGAACGCCGGGCAGCGCCTGCCGCCGAACGAAGCAGGTGAGACGGAGCCCGTGCGCGACGGCGCCCACCCAAGCCGTGGAAGTGCAGCGTATGCGACCGCCACTCTCGCGAAACGCCTGGCACGCTTCTCGCTTGAGCGTGCTCAAAACATCCACTTCCCACCACACGCCTCCGAAGGGGCTGCCATGCGCGAAAGAATCGTGAGTCTCCTCTGGCCAGTCGTGGCCCTCGCCGTCCTCGTGCTTCCCGTCGCCACCCCCGCGGAAGAGACCATCAAGGTCGGCGTCCTCCATTCACTGTCAGGAACGATGGCGATCTCCGAGACGGCGCTCAAGGACGTCGCCCTGATGACGATCGCGGAGATCAACGCCTCCGGTGGC
>JADGOQ010000022.1 GCA_017882885.1 Actinomycetales bacterium
CGCCGCGACCGCCAGTTGGAGGCCCGCCGGGCGGGGTCACGAACGACGTACCCGGCCACCCACACCCGCGCGGACTCCGGGTCCTCGTCGTTGACCCCGGTGTTCCCGATGTGGGGCGCGGTCATCACCACGATCTGCCGGTGGTAGGACGGGTCGGTGAGCGTCTCCTGGTAGCCGGTCATGCCGGTGGAGAAGACGATCTCACCGACCGTCCGCCCCCGCGCCGCGTAGGACTTGCCCACCTGGAAGTACCCGTCCTCGAGGACGAGGACCGCGTTCTCCCGCTCCGGTGTCATGGGGTCTCCTGTCGGTTCAGCGATTGAGCGCCCCGTCGAGGACCGTCGCCCGGCCCCGGAGGAACGTCGCCACGACCGCGCCCGGGAGCACCATCCCGGCGTACGGGGTGTTGCGGGCCCGCGAGGCGAGCTCGTCCCGGTGGATCGTGCGGGTGGCGTTCGGGTCCACGAGAGTGACGTTGGCCGGCTCGCCGACGGCGAGGGGACGGCCCTGGTCGGCGACGCGCCCGATCTCGGCCGGCTTCCCGGACATCACGCGGGCGACGTCGGCCCACGACATCCGCCCGGTGTCCACCATGGTCTCCTGCACCACCGAGAGTGCCGTCTGGAGGCCGAGCATGCCGTTCGCCCCGGCCGCCCACTCGCAGTCCTTGTCCTCGTCGGCATGGGGGGCGTGGTCGGTACCCACCACGTCGATCGTGCCGTCGGCGAGCCCCTGACGCACGGCCTCCACGTCGGCGGCGGTCCGCAGCGGTGGGTTCACCTTGAACACGGGGTCGTAGCTGCGGACGTACTCGTCGGTGAGCCGCAGGTGGTGCGGCGTGACCTCGGCGGTCACCGCGATCCCGCGCGACTTCGCCCACCGGATGATCTCCACCGAGCCGGCGGTCGAGACGTGCAGCACGTGGAGCCGCGAGCCCACGTGTTCCGCGAGCAGCACGTCGCGCGCGATGATCGACTCCTCGGCCACCGCCGGCCAGCCCGTGAGGCCCAGCTCGGACGAGACGACGCCCTCGTGCATCTGGGCGCCCTGCGTGAGCTTCGGGTCCTGGGCGTGCTGGGCGATGACGCCGTCGAACGCCTTGACGTACTCCAGGGCACGGCGCATGAGCACCGGGTCGTGCACACAGGCGCCGTCGTCGGAGAACATCCGGACGCGAGCCGCGGACCCGGCCATGGCGCCCAACTCGGCGAGGTGCTCCCCCTTCAGCCCCACGGAGACCGCACCCACCGGGTGGACGTCCACCCAGCCGGCGGCCTGCCCCAGGCGGAACACCTGCTCGACCACGCCCGCGGTGTCCGCGACGGGGTCGGTGTTCGCCATGGCGTGCACCGCGGTGTATCCGCCGAGCGCCGCCGCGCGCGAACCGGTCTCGACCGTCTCGGCGTCCTCCCGGCCCGGCTCGCGCAGGTGGGCGTGCGTGTCGACGAGGCCGGGCAGGGCCACCAGGCCCGCGCCGGCGACGGTCACCACGTCGTCGCGTGCCAGTGCCTCGCGGGCCGCATCGCTCCCCATCGCGGCGATGACGCCGTCGGCGAGGAGGATGTCCGTGGGATCGCCACCGAGGGGGGCGACGCCGGTGATCAGGTAGGAGGTCATGCTTCGAGCCCTTCGTCCGAGGCGAGGAGGAGGTAGAGGACGGCCATGCGGACGAACACGCCGTTGGCCACCTGCTGCAGCACGGTGGACCGCGGGGAGTCCGCGGCGGCGGCGGAGATCTCCAGCCCGCGGTTCATCGGTCCGGGGTGCATCACGATCGCGTGATCCTGCAGGGCGGCGAGGCGCTCGGCGTCGAGCCCGTAGGCGCGGGTGTACTCCTGCGGGGACGGGAAGTAGCCGCCGCCGGCGCCAGACATGCGCTCACGCTGGACGCGGAGCGTCATCACGGCGTCGGGCCGGTCGACGCGTATCACCTCGTCGAGGTCGTAGCTGATGCGGGCCTTCCAGGTCTGCGCCCCCACCGGGATGAGGGTGGGCGGGCCGACGATGACCACCTCGGCGCCCAGCGTGTGCAGCAGGTCCACGTTGGAGCGCACCACGCGGGAGTGGAGGATGTCGCCGACGATGGCCACGGTCAGGCCCTCGAGGGTGGTGCCGTCGGCCGCCGGGGCGCCGTCGCGGGCGCCGCAGAGGTAGCGCCGCATCGTGAACGCGTCCAGGAGCGCCTGCGTGGGGTGCTGGTGGGTGCCGTCGCCCGCGTTGATGATGGGTACGTCGATCCAGTCCGTCTCGGCGAGGCGGTGCGGTGCGCCGGATGCGTGGTGCCGGATGACGACGGCGTCGATCCCCATCGCGTTGAGGGTCTGCGCCGTGTCCTTCAGCGACTCGCCCTTGGAAACCGAGGAGCCCTTCGCGGAGAAGTTGATGACGTCCGCCGAGAGTCGCTTGGCGGCGGCCTCGAAGGAGATGCGCGTGCGGGTCGAGTCCTCGAAGAACAGGTTCACCACGGAGCGGCCCCGCAGGGTGGGCAGCTTCTTCATCTGCCGGGACTGGGTCTGAGCCATCGACTCCGCGGTGTCGAGGATGGTGAGCGCCTCGGCGAGGGACAGGTCGGCGGCTGACAGGAGGTGTTTCATCGCTCGTCCTCGATCTCCACGGCGTCCACGCCGTCGGTTTCCGTGAGCTTCACCAGCACCCGCTCGCTGGCGGCCGTGGGCAGGTTCTTGCCCACGAAGTCGGCCCGGATCGGCAACTGCCGATGGCCGCGGTCCACGAGCACCGCGAGTTGGATGCGGCGGGGGCGGCCGATGTCGGTGATCGCGTCCAGCGCGGCCCGCACCGTGCGCCCGGAGAACAGCACGTCGTCCACGAGGACCACGGTCTTCCCGTCGATGCCACCGAGCGGCATCTCGGTCCGACCCATCGCGCGCATGGGCTGGCTGCGCAGGTCGTCACGGTAGGGGGTGATGTCGAGCGACCCGACCTCGACGCCCGTCTCGTTCTCCGTGATGTAGGCCGCGATCCGCCGCGCGAGCGGAACACCCCTGCTGGGGATGCCGAGGAGGACGATGTCCTCGGCCCCGTGGTTCTTCTCCACGATCTCGTGGGAGATCCGTCTGAGGGATCTGGTGATGTCCGAATCGTTCAGGACTTGCCGGGACATGGCGATCGTGCCTCCTTGTCCGCCTCACAGGACGGTGTTAAAGGAATGGGTTCGCGCCCAGCATAACCCCCTTCCCAGCGGGGGCCGGTCACGCGGAGGGAGAGATTCCTCGCAGTTCCTCCCGGATCGCGGCCCCGAGGACGCGAAGGCGATCGAGGAGGGCGTTGACGAAGGCGGGCGAGCCGTCGGTCGAGAGGTCAGCGGCGAGGTTCACGGCCTCCGAGATCACGACGGCGTCATCGACCTCGTCGTTGAAGACCAGTTCCCACACCGCCATGCGGAGGATGGCGCGGTCGACGGCCGGCATCCGGTGCAGCGCCCAGCCCTGGGAGTAGGTGGTCAGCACCTCGTCGATCGCGTCGAGGTGCGTGGCCACCCCGTCCACGATGTCCGCGGAGTACTGGGGCAGCGCCGTCTGCGCGGCGGTCAGGGACAGCCGTTCCTGGAGGAGGTCCGAAAGCTCCAGCGGGCTGTACCTTCCCCGCTGGTCCGCCTCGAAGAGCACATCGACCGCCCGACGGCGCGCCTTGGTGCGCGACGTCGTGCGGTGGTGCTGCTTCTCGGGGTCCATCAGTTGGCGCGGCCGAGGTACTCGCCGGTGCGGGTGTCCACCTTGACCCGGGTGCCCTGCTCGAGGAAGAGCGGCACCTGGATCTCGTACCCGGTCTCGAGCGTGGCGGGCTTGGTGCCTGCCGAGGAGCGGTCACCCTGCAGGCCCGGCTCCGTATAGGAGATCTCAAGCACCACGGACGCCGGCAGTTCGACGTAGAGCACCTGGCCCTCGTTCGTGGCGACGAGGGCCTGCTGCGACTCGAGCATGAAGTTCGCGCCGCCGCCCACCGTCTCGGCGGGCACGAGGATCTGCTCGAAGGTGTCCACGTCCATGAAGACGAAGTCGTTGCCATCCTTGTACAGGTACTGCATGTCACGCTTGTCGACGGTGGCGGTCTCCACCTTGATGCCGGCGTTGAAGGTGCGATCGAGGGACTTGCCCGAGAGGACGTTCTTCAACTTGGTGCGGACGAACGCAGGTCCCTTCCCCGGCTTGACGTGCTGGAACTCGACGACGGTCCAGAGGTGGCCGTCCAGGTTGAGCACCATGCCGTTCTTCAGGTCGTTCGTGGTTGCCACCGATTCAGTCCTTCGGTCTTGGTTGGTTTGTGCGGAGGCAACTTTACCGCACGGGTGGCAACACCCCGGCGACCGCTTCCACGACACCGTCGACCTCGAGGTCGCCCACCGCCACCACGTGGTCGGCGGCCCCACGGTAGACGGTGTCCCGCTCCCGCAGCATCCGGGCCCAGAGTTGTCGTGGGTTGACCAGCCCGCGCGGTTGGGGCGTGTTCATCCCAGACCGCGGGAAGGAGTGGGCCAGGTCGGCGTCGAGGTAGACGACCGTGACGCCCGCCAGCGCGGCCGCGGCCGTGCCGTCGTCGAGCGCGGCGGAGCCGACGGCGATCACGCCGACCCCCGGCTCGCGCACCAGGTCGCCGAGCACCTCGGCCTCCCGCGCCGCGAGGGCCACGGCGCCCTCCGCCAGCACGATGTCGGCGATGTCACCGAACCGCGCCGCCACCTCGGCGTCGAGGTCGCGGAATCCCGTGCCGAGCCGGGTGGCGAGCGCCGCGCCGACGGTGGTCTTCCCCGAACCCGGCGGACCGACGAGCGCGATCATCGCAGTCCGACGATGGGACTCGCGGCCGGGTTGATCGAGGCGAGGTAACCATGCAGGTTCCTCCTGACCTCGTCGATGCCGTCCCCGCCCGTCTTCTTCAGCAACTCGCCCGCGAGGACGATCGCGACCATTGCCTGCGCGACGACGGCGGCGGGGGCCACCGCGCACACGTCGGAGCGCTGGTTGATGGCCTTCGCATCGGCGCCCGTGGACATGTCCACCGTGCGCAGCGCGCGCGGGATCGAGGAGATCGGCTTGAGTGCGGCCCGTGCCACGATCGGGGAACCGTTGGACATGCCGCCCTCGATACCGCCGGCACGGTTGGTGACCCGGCCGTCCCGGGTCATCTCGTCGTGGGCCTGCGAGCCGCGACGCCGCGCGGTCTCGAACCCCGCGCCGATCTCGACCCCCTTGATCGCCTGGATGCCCATCAGGGCGCCCGCGATGAGCGCATCCAGCCGCTCGGGTCCGCTGACGTACGTCCCGAGCCCCACCGGGACGCCATAGGCGATCACCTCCACCACGCCGCCGAGGGTGTCCGCGTCCTTGTGGGCGGCGTCGATCTCGGCGGCCATCGCCGCGTCGGCCGCGGGGTCCAGGCAGCGGACGGCGGACTCGTCCAGCCGCCCAGTGTCGCCCGGGCCCGGGCGGGGGGCGTCGTCGGGCAGCTTCACGGTGCCCACCTCCACCACGTGGGACACGAGACGCACCCCGGCGACCTGGTCGAGGATGGCCTCCGCGATCGTCCCGACGACGACGCGCGCCGCCGTCTCCCGCGCGCTCGCCCGCTCCAGGACCGGGCGGATCTCGGCGTGCCCGAACTTCAGCATGCCCGCGAGGTCCGCATGCCCGGGGCGTGGGCGCATCAGCGCGGCGCCCCGCGCCGAGCCCTCCGGCGTGGACGCGACCGGGTCGGCCGACATCACCTCCTGCCACTTGGGCCACTCGGTGTTGCCGATCATCACGGCGATGGGCGACCCGAGCGTGCGGCCGTGGCGCACCCCAGACAGGATGGTGAGTTCGTCCTGCTCGAACTTCATCCGCGCGCCACGCCCGTGACCCCGGCGCCGCCGCTCCAGCGCGGCCCGGAAGTCGTCCGAGGAGATCGCGATACCGGCCGGGACGCCCTCCGCGAGGGCGATGAGTGCGGGGCCGTGGGACTCGCCCGCGGTGTGCCAAGTGAACATGCACCGATCCTGCCACGCCCGGACGAGCGCCAGGTAGCGCACGCCCGGGAGAACGCTAGGTGGCCAGGCCCACCCACCACGTCGCGACGGCGCCCCCGATAGCCAGCATCGGCCCGAACGGGATGCGCGTGGAGGGGGTGGTGGTCCCCCGCGCCATGCCCACCAGCGCGACGACGCCGCCCGTGAGGAAGGCCGAGGCGACCACGACGACGGGGGCGAGCAGCGCCAGCCAGCCCGCCCACATCCCGAGCAGCGCACCGAACTTCACGTCGCCCAGCCCGAGGCCGCCGCGCGTCACCAGGGCGAACAGCAGGAGGGCCGCCGCAATCGCGAGCGCGCCCGCCGCCGCGCCCCTGGCGGCGGCGCCGTCGCCCGCCGCCAGGGCCTGCACCGCGATCGTTGTTGCGAGGGCAAGGGACGTGGGCAGCAGGACGCGGTTCGGCAACCGGTGGCTCGTGAGGTCGATCGCGGCCAGCCAACCGCTCGCCGCGCCCATGCCGGCGCCGGCCGCCACCTGCCACGGGTCCGAGCCGCCGGCGGCGAACACGAGCCCACCGAGGACGGCGAACGCGCGCGGGTCAGCCCTCGTTCTGGTCCCTCCAGGTCCGGAACTCCTCGACATACCGCAGGTGCTCCTCGAGGGTGGAGGCGAACTTCGTCTCGCCCGTGTCGAGGTTCACCGTCACGAAGAACAGCCAGTCGCCCTCGGGCGGGTTCAGCACGGCCTGGATCGCCTCGAGTGAGGGCGAGCCGATGGGCGTGGGTGGCAGACCGGGGTGGAGGTAGGTGTTGAAGGGCGTGTCCGTGTCCAGTTGCTCCTGGGTGGGCACGCCGCCGGTCTGGCCGACACCGTACAGCACGGTCGAGTCCATCTGGAGGAGTCCGCCGACAGCGGCGCCCGCATCGCCAAGGCGGTTCTCGATGACCCGGGCGACCTCGCCGTAATAGGTCGGCGGGACCTCCCGCTCCACGATGGAGGCCTTGATGAGGACGGGCATCCACTGGTCCCGGGGGACTCCCGCCTGCTCGAGGTTGGCGACCGTCTTCGCCACCATCGTCGCGAGGACGTCCGTGGCCGTCGCGGTCGGCGAGAACGGGTAGGTGGCAGGGGCGAACCAGCCCTCGGGGTTCCCGGCCGCCTCCTCCGGGAGGCCGATGGCGACCGGGTCGGAGGCGGCCGCGATCACGTCCTCCACCGGGATGCCCATCACGCTGGCGACGCGCTCATACAACTGCTTGGCGATGAACCCCTCGGGGACGGTGATGGTCAGTTCGGCCCGGTTGGCGGGGTCCAGCAGGGCGGCAACGGCGTCGGACGCCTTCATCTCCCGCATCAGGGAGAAGCTGCCGGCCTGGATCGCCCCGGAGTTGGGGTTGGCGGTGAAGGCGGCGGAGAACGCCGCGACGGTCTTGACCACCCCCGCGTCCTCCAGGATGCGGCCGATGTCGGCGCCCGTGGAACCGGAGGGGATCTCGACGAGCACGTCGCCCGTCCCCGGCCCGGGGTAGTCCTCGGGGGGCGGTTCAGACGCGAAGAACCCGGACACGGTCGGCCACGCGATCGCCACCGCCGCGCCCAGGAGCAGGAGTGACAGAAGGATCGCGATGACGGTGCGGATCCGCTTCGCGGCGCGCCGGGACCTGACCTCGGCGGCACGCCGGGCGTCACGCCGGGCGTCACGCCGGGAAGGGATGCCGGCGCCGGGCTCGAACAGGTCACTCATCGGTCACCTCCGCTGTCAGGAGCTCGCCGGCCGGTTCCCCGGTGCTGCGCTCGATGGCCAGGGCCTGGTCCAGGATCATGGTCGCCGCGACCTGGTCGACGACGCTGCGGTGCTTGCGCCCGTCACGCCCAGCCCCGTACAGCGCCTGGTGGGCGGAGACGGTGGTGAGGCGCTCATCCACCAGCCGGATGGGCACTCCCGGGATCCTCCGGGCGATCGCCCCAGCATAGTGGCGCGCCGCGGACGACGCGGCGCCTTCCTTGCCTGAGAGCCCGAGCGGCAGCCCGACCACGATCTCGATCGGATCGAACTCCCCCACGATGCGCGCGAGCACCGTCAACTCGGCGCCGTCGGGACTGCGGCGCAGGGTGCGCACCGGCACGGAGAGGATCCCGGCGGCGTCCGTGCGGGCGACGCCCACGCGGACGGTGCCGACGTCCACCCCGATCCGGGTGCCGGGCCGGAAGCTCACGTGGCCGAGTGTGCGATGCGGGCGCGCAGCGCGTCCACCGCGGCCGGCACGGCCTCGGGCCGGGTGCCGCCGCCCTGCGCGACGTCGTCGCGCCCGCCGCCGCCGCCGCCGAGGGTGCTCGCGGCCTCCCGGACGAGTGCGCCGGCGGTGAGCCCGCGGTCACGTGCCTCGGGGGACGTCGCCACCACCACGAGCGGGCGCCCGCCCGAGACGCCCAGGACCGCGACGACCGCCCCGGCCCCCAACCGCGAGCGGATGTCGAGCGCGAGGGTGCGCAGGTCGTCGGCGCCGGCGACCTCCCCGGCGTCGTGGACCACCGACCGCAGCGGGCCGACCGCCTGGGCGGCGGCCGCCACCCGCGCCGCGGTTCCGAGCACCTGCGCGGTGCGGACCTGCGTCAGCTCCTTCTCGGCCTGCTTCAGGCGGGCCATGATCTGCGAGATCCGTTCGGGCAGCTCGTCGGGGCGCGCACCCACAAGCTGGGAGACCTGCGAGACGATTGCGCTCTCCTTGGCCTGGTGGGCGTAGGCGCCCGCGCCGACGAGGGCCTCGATGCGGCGCACTCCGGACCCGATCGAGGACTCGCCGAGCACGTTCACCCGGCCGATGTTGCCCGTGAGCGGGACGTGGGTGCCCGCGCACAGCTCGCGGGACCAGTCGTCGCCGATCGACACCACGCGAACGCGATTGCCGTACTTCTCCCCGAAGAGGGCCATCGCGCCGAGCTTCTTCGCCTCCTCGAGGTCCATCACCGAGTCGGTGACCTGAAGGTTCTCCGCGAGTCGGGCGTTGACGCGGCCCTCGATCTCGTCCATGAGGCCCTGGGACACGGAGGACCCGTGCTGGAAGTCGAACCGCAGCCGCGACGGGGCATTCTCGGAGCCGGCCTGGGTGGCCTGTTCGCCGAGGTACTCGTGCAGCGCCTTGTGCACCATGTGGGTGGCGGTGTGCGCCTGGGCGATCTGGCGCCGCCGGTCGACGTCGATCGCGGCCACACCCGTCTCGTCAAGCGTGAGCTGACCCTCCGTGAGGGTCCCACGGTGGACGGACATGCCCTTCACGGGAGCCTGGGTGTCGAGCACGTCGACGATCGCGCCGCCGGTGAAACGCAGCGTTCCCCGGTCCGCGAGCTGGCCGCCCATCTCGGCGTAGAAGGGCGTCCGATCGAGGACCACCTCGACGTCGGCGGGTGCGATCACGCTCGGAACCGGCTTGCCGTCCACGAGGATGCCGACCACGCGCACCTCGGCGGTGGTGTCGGTGTACCCGACGAAGTCGACGTTCCCGCCCAGCCGTGCGCGGAACTCGTTGAAAACGGTGGTGTCCACGTGTCCGGACTTCTTGGCGAGTGCGTCCGCACGGGCGCGTTCCTTCTGTTCCGTCATCAGCGAGCGGAAACCGTCCGCGTCCACCGAGACGCCCTGCTCGGCCGCGATCTCCAGCGTGAGATCGATCGGGAAGCCGTAGGTGTCATGGAGTGCGAAGGCATCCGGTCCGGACAGCGGGCGTCCCGCGGACTTCGCCCCCGCGATGGCGCTGTCGAGGATCGTGATCCCCGCGCTCAGCGTGCGCCGGAACATCTCCTCCTCGGTGTAGGCGATCTCGGCGATGCGGCCGAACGCCGGTTCGATTTCGGGGTAGGAGAGTCTCATGACCGACATCGACACCGGCAGCAGGTCCGGCATGACCGGGTCCGGGACACCCAGCAGCCGCATCGAGCGCACCGCGCGGCGGATGAGGCGACGCAGGACGTAGCCGCGGCCGTCGTTGCCGGGGCGCACGCCGTCGGCGATCAGCATCAGGGCGGAGCGGACGTGGTCCGCCACGATACGCAGGCGCACGTCCGTGGGCTCATCCATGCCGTAGGTGACACCGGCCAGTTCCGCGGCCCGCTCGAGGACGGGGAACACCTCGTCGATCTCGTACATGCTGCCCTTGCCCTGCAGCAGGTACGCGAGGCGCTCGAGCCCGAGTCCCGTATCGATCGACTTGAACTCGAGCTCGCCGAGCAGCGGGTAGTCCTTGCCGCTCCCCTCCCCGCGCAGGTACTGGTCGAAGACGAGGTTCCAGATCTCGAGGAAGCGGTCGCCCCCGGTGTCCACCAACGGGCCGCCGTCGGGGCCGAACTCCGGGCCGCGGTCGTAGTGGATCTCACAGCAGGGGCCGGCGGGGCCGGGCTGCCCGGTGTCCCAGAAGATCTCGTCTCGCGGCAGTCCCTGGACACGCCCCGGATCGATGCCCAGACCGTCCAGGATCGAGCTCGCCTCCTCGTCGTGCTCCCAGATGGTGAACCACAGGCGATCCCGGTCGAGGCCGTAACCGCCGTCGTCCAGGGGCGAGGTGAGCAGGTCGAGCGCGTAGGTGATCGCGCCCTCCTTGAAGTAGTCGCCGAACGAGAAGTTGCCGCACATCTGGAAGAAGGTGCCGTGGCGGGTGGTCTTGCCCACCTCGTCGATGTCGTTGGTCCGGATGCACTTCTGCACGGAGGCGGCCCGCGGCCACGGGGCCTTCTGGGTGCCGACGAAGTAGGGGATGAAGGGGACCATGCCCGCGATCGTGAAGAGGATGGAGGGGTCGGGCGAGACCAGGGGGACGGAGGGCGCGAGGTGGTGCCCGTGCTTCCCGAAGTAGTCGAGCCACCGCCGGCGGATTTCACTGGTGCGCATTCAGAAGGATCCCTGGTCGCCGGACAGGTCGTCCGGGAAGTCGTTGAACGACGCCGCCGCGCGGCGCCCACGGGCGCGCGCCACCTGCTCGTCGGACGGCGCGAGTTCGGAGAGCAAGTAGGCCTCGTGCTCCCGCATCACCCCGGTGAACTCGGCGGCGAAGTCGCGCCAGGCCTGGAGGGGGGTACGCATCAGGGGGTCCGTTCCGCACGACGGAACACCACGCGGCGCACGGCCTCGGAGAACGCGGCGACCTTCACGAGGGGGCGCGCCACCGTAGCGGCCACCAGCGTGGTCATCGCGGAGATGTTCTGCGCGGCCTCGGCGGCGGGGGTCGTGACGTCATCCACCTTCGCCAACTGGGCGTTTGCCAGCCGCACGCTCTCGGCAGCGTCGTCGATCACGGGCACGGAGTGCTCGGTGAGCTGCCGCAGCGAGCCGCGGGCCTCGTCGAGAACCGAGCCCAGCTTGACCAGCGGGACGGCGAGGAAGGCGACCAGGGCGGCGAAGGCCACCGCGGCGATGAGACCCGAGATATCGGAGACGGACATGATCCTCCTTGTTGACTCGCCAAGAATACCCGCGAGTTCCGCCAATGACGCAGCCCCGGGCACCGGGGTACCCAGGGCTGCATTTGGTCAGCGGATCAGCGCGAGTAGTGCTCGACGACCAGCTGCACGTCGCACGTGATCGGAACCTCTTCGCGCTTCGGGCGGCGAACGAGCTGGGCCCGCAGCTTCTCGAGGGACACGTCGAGGTAGGGGGGGAGCTCCCCGAGCACCGCGCGGTGCGCGCCGGCCGCGGCCACCTGGAACGGGTCCATGATCTGGCTCTTCGGCTTGACCTGGACCACCTGGCCGGGCTTCACGCGGAACGACGGGCGGTCGACCAGCTGGCCGTCCACGAGGATGTGGCGGTGGACCACCGCCTGGCGGGCCTGCGCCATCGTGCGGGCGAAGCCGGAGCGGAGCACGACCGCGTCGACGCGCATCTCGAGGAGCTCGACCAGGTTCTCACCGGTGAGGCCCGGACCCTTGCGGGCCTCGTCGAAGGTGCGGCGCAGCTGGGCCTCGCGAATGCCGTACTGGGCGCGCAGGCGCTGCTTCTCCTTGAGCCGGACCGCGTAGTCGGACTCGGAGCGCTTGCGGGCGCGGCCGTGCTCGCCGGGGCCATAGGGGCGCTTCTCGAAGTACTTGACCGCCTTTGGGGTCAGCGCGATGCCCAGCGCACGGGACATGCGCACCTGGCGGCGCGAACGGGAATTTGCCATGGGTGTATCTGTTCTTCCTGTCGATCTTCGTCACACTCGATGGGTATCGAGGTGGGGCCGGCCTCGATGGGCTAAGGCCCCAGGAGCTGCGCGGGGCGCAGTCAACCCACGAATATTACCACTCCTCAGCCGGCGTCCCCGGAGAGGATGCGGCGGATGCGCTCCAGCCGCTCTGTGATCTGGCGCTCGTTGCCGTGCGCCGTGGGGTGGTAATAGGTGGTGCCGCGCAACGCCGCGGGCAG
>JADGOQ010000023.1 GCA_017882885.1 Actinomycetales bacterium
AGCGACGGGGCGTGCGACAGCAGGCCGCCGATGTACCAGCGGGCCATGTCCGACAGGCCGCCGTAGCCGCGTTCGTCCGCGAACAGCGGCTGGCCGTCCTTCCACAACGAGATGTGGGTGTGCATGCCCGAGCCGTTGTCCCCGAAGAGCGGCTTCGGCATGAAGGTGGCGCTCTTGCCGGCCGCCCACGCCGTGTTCCTGATCGTGTACTTGAACTTCATCATGTCGTCGGCCGCGGCCAACAGCGTGTTGAAGCGGTAGTTGATCTCCATCTGACCGGCGGTGCCCACCTCGTGGTGGGCGCGCTCCACGGAGAGGCCGACCTGCTGCAGCACCTGCACCATCTCGTCACGCAGGTCCGCCATCTGGTCCGACGGCGAGACGGGGAAGTAGCCGCCCTTGTAGCGGGTCTTGTATCCGAGGTTGCCGCCCTCCTCCACGCGCCCGGTGTTCCACGCCGCCTCCTTGGAGTCGATGTGGTAGAAGCTCGAGTGGGAGTTGGTCTGGAAACGCACATCGTCGAAGATGTAGAACTCGGCCTCGGCCCCGATGTAGGCGGTGTCGGCGAATCCGGTGGACCGCAGGTACGCCTCGGCCTTGGCCGCGATGTTGCGGGGGTCACGGGAGTAGGCCTCGTCCGTGAACGGATCCACGATGGAGAAGTTCACCACGAGGGTCTTGGCCACACGGAACGGGTCGAGGAACGCCGTGGTGATGTCGGGGACAAGCTTCATGTCGGACTCGTGGATCGCCTGGAACCCACGGATCGACGAGCCATCGAACATCAGCCCTTCGGTGAACACGTCGTCGGTGAACGCTTGAACGGGAATGTTGAAGTGCTGCATCACTCCGGGCAGGTCACAGAAGCGCACGTCGATGAATTCGACGGCCTCCTGGCGTGTGTAGGCGATGGCCTCTTCGGCATTTGAAAACATCCACTGCTCCTCAGTCATTTCTAGGCGGGGACATTCCAACGGTAGCGACCGGCAGTTACCCCGGTGTCACCCTGACATGACGGGAGTGTTACGGGGAGGGGGTGGACGGTGACGTCCGCCACACCGGTCAACGGCCCCTCGACGCCTTGCGGTTGGGCCGCGCGCGCATCGGGTCGATGCCCTTGGGGATCGGGGGGCGGGTCCCGCCGAGCGAGCGCAGGCGGTGCGAGACGGAGGCCACCTCTTCCCCAGTGAGTTTCTTGGGCAGCTTGCGCACCGCCGTCTGCAGCTTGGTGAGGGACACCTGCCCCTCGTCGCGCCCCACCTCGATCAGGTGGACCGGCACGTTCGGGACCACGCGCCCCACCCTGCGCTCCTCGTCCTTGAGCATCTTCTTCACGCGGGAGGAGGGGCCCTCCGAGAGGAGCACGATGCCCGGCCGCCCCACCATCCGGAACACGAGGTCCTGGGTGCGCGGGTTGACCGCTACGGGCTCCTGCTCGATGTTCCACCCGCGTTTGATCTGGTCGAGCACCGCGATCGAGGCGCCAGGCTGGCCCTCGATCTGGGCGTAGGAGACCTTCTTGACGCGCCACGAGAGGATGAACATCGCCACCGTGAGGCCGGCCATCGCCCCGAGGAACCCGACGTAGATGGGGTGACCGACGGCGTACCCGATCCCCACACCGATCCCGGCTGACGCGAGGAGCCCCCCCGCCATCGCCCAGCCGACCCACGGCTCTGCGCCCGCGGTGAGCCGGTAGGCGTCGATGAAGTTGTTGTACCAACGTCGCTTCTTGGGCTTGGGCGTGGGTGAGGGTGCGGAGTTCGACATGACGTCAGATTCTATCCGGTCCTGTGGATGGAAGGAGCGCGCTGTGGGCGGCTCCCACTAGCGTCGGTGGCGTGGGGGGAGAACCGGTCATTCGCGGGTACGAGGTCAGCGGGCCCGTGGGCTTCGGGGCGTCTGGCACCACGCTCGGCGTCCGCGGCCAGGACGGTCGGCCGTGGGTCGCGAGCATCGTGCGCCGGGACGCTCGGCTCGGCCGCCTCCGCCTGCTGCGGGACCTGCACCACCCCCACCTGCCCGGCATCCACGACATGGTGGAGGTGGGCGACGGTGAGGCCGCCGTCGTCATGGACCTGGTGGTGGGGCCCTCACTGGCCACCCTCGTCAACGCGCGGTCATGGCTCCGGGGACCCGAGGTGGTCACCGTGTGGCGTGCCATCGCCGATGCACTGGCCGCAATGCACAAACGGGGGCTGGTCCACGGCGACGTCTCGCCCGCCAACATCATCATCGGGCCGGACGGCAGGCCGGTCCTCATCGACGTGGTGGGCCACGGTGGGGCCGAGCGTGGCCACACCGGCTATGTGCCTCCCGAGTTGGACGACGGCGACGCCACGACGGCGTCGGACGTCTGGTCGCTCGCCCGCACGTTGTCGTGGGCGAGCGGCGAGGACCGCGGCGTGCTCGCCGCCCTGGGGGACGCCCTCGCGGACGCCCCGGCGCGGCGGCCCAGCGCCCGGGACTTCGCCACCTGGGCATTTGTGCTGGGGACGCCCGGAAACATCGACGTCCCGGGCGCGGCCAGCCTCGCGGGCGCCCAGCTGCGCGCCGGTGCCCGGCAGACGGTGCTGACGCCGGCCCGTCCCCGCCCGCGCCTCCGCGGTCGGTGGGCGTGGACGCTCGTGACGGCCCTGCTCGCGGTGCTGGGCGTGATCGGCGGGTTCGTCCTCCTCTCGGCAACCGTGGCGGTGGACACCCGCCCCGCAGCGACGCCCCGCGCCATCCGCGCATTCCCGGCGTTGCCGGCGGAAAGCGCCGAGGCGGTGACGCGCGAGCTGCTCGACCTTCACGACCGGGTGCTCGTGGAACGGGATGCCACGGCCCTTGCGTCGGTGTACACCCCGGGCGCCGAGGCCGGCCGGACCGATGCCGCGCTGGTCGCAGGGATGCTTGCGGAGGACACCGCGTTCACGGGATACGGGACTGAGGTGGCCTCGTTCGACCTGGTGGAGAGCTCGTACCGGGGATTCGCGGCCCGGCTCGAGGTGCGCCAGTTGGAGCACGTGCGCGTCACGCGCGGCGCCACGGAGACGGTCCCCGCGCAACAGCCGCACTGTGTGGAAGTCGAGGTGGGGGGTGGGCCCGACTGGCGCATCGCGGCGATTCGGGAGTGTGGGACACCCTGACATTCCGCCTGGACGACCGCCGGGAAACGGAAAGGGCCCGGCCGCTCCCGGCCGG
>JADGOQ010000024.1 GCA_017882885.1 Actinomycetales bacterium
AGGAGCCAGTTGTGGTTGCCGTCGAGGATGACGGCGGTGGGGGCGAAACCCGCGGCGCGGACCTGCGCGACGGCGCGGGCGGCCGCGAGCCGCAGCGCCGCCATGATCCCCACCGCATCGATCTCGGCAGGGCTCGCGTGCCCCACCGTGCACGCGGCGGCCCACGAGCGGATCGGCGCGCAGAGTCCCTCGCGCGCGGGAGCGGTCAGCAGCTTGGAGTCACGCAGTCCTTCTGGGAACCTGGCCCTCGTGGAGCGCTGGACGACGGCAACCCCCACGCTCACGGGGCCCGCGAGGGCGCCGCGCCCCACCTCGTCGATCCCGACCACACAGGCGTGACGCCGCAGCAGCTTCCGCTCGAGGTCGCGGCTCGGGCTCGGCACGGCGTCGTCCTACCGCGGGTCGGCGACCGCGGCGAAGGAGTCCTGGCCCCCGCCGAGGGAACCCATCCGGTCGAGGGGCCACATGACCACGACGGCGCGGCCCACCACGTTGCCCAGGGGGACGAAGCCGCCACCGGGGTCGCCCAGGTGCGCACGGGAGTCCGCGGAGTTCGAGCGGTTGTCGCCCATCACCCAGAGGGAGCCCTCCGGCACGACCACCTCGAAGTCGTAGTCCGACGGCGTCACCCCGGGCTTCAGGTAGGGCTCGTCGATGGCGGTCCCGTTCACGGAGAGCTGCCCGTCCAGGGTGCAGCAGCTGACCTCGTCGCCCGGGAGGCCGATGACGCGCTTGATGAGGTGCTCCCCGGCGTCGTGCGGGATGATCCCGATGAAGGTGAGGACGTCGACGATGACGCGCTTGGCCACGTTCGGCTCGGCCGGCGCCGCGCCCAGCCAGCCCCCCGGGTCCGTGAACACGACCACGTCGCCCCGGGTGATGTCGCCCGTCGCGGGGACCAGCTTGTTGACCAGGATGCGGTCGTTGATGGCGAGCGTGTCCTCCATGGACGAGGAGGGGATGTAGAACGCCTGCACGAGGAAGGTCTTGACCACGAGCGAGATGGCCAGGGCGATCGCGATCACCATGACGGTCTCCCGCAACCAGGCGAGGCGGGCTGCCGCGGCACTGTTCCGGTCGTGCCGTGGTTGGGTGCCGGGCTGGATGCGGTCGGCGATCCGGGGACGATCGGCCGGGGCGATGCTCTCGGGCATGCCCTCGGGTGCTGGATCGTTCACCTGCTCAGCCTAACGGTCGTGGGAGAGTGAGAACCGCCCGGCCCACAGGGCCGGGCGGCAGCGACATCACTTCGCGGTGTTGTCCCGCTTCTCCTTGATCTTGGCGGCCTTGCCGCGCAGGTTGCGCAGGTAGTAGAGCTTCGCGCGGCGGACGTCGCCCCGCGTGACGACCTCGATGTGGTCGATCGACGGCGAGTGCACCGGGAAGGTGCGCTCCACACCCACCCCGAAGGAGACCTTGCGGACCTTGAAGGTCTCGCGGACGCCGGAGCCGGAGCGGGCGATCACGACGCCCTGGAATACCTGGACGCGGGAGCGGGTGCCCTCGACGACCTTGACGTGCACCTTGACGGTGTCGCCGGGACGGAATGCCGGGATGTCGTCGCGTAGCGACTTGGCATCGACGTGGTCCAGCTTCTGCATGTCAGTTCACTTTCCGCTCGTGCCGCAGGCCACGCGCGATTCAGGGGGCGGGAAGCGCCCGTGGATCGTGTTCGCGTCACGCGAGATGGAAACCGTCCCCTGCGGCAGACCGGGTTCCTGGTGCTTGGCACCAGTGACGCATGCCGGACCAGTCTGCCACACGTCACGAGTCCGGTGCCACCAGCGCCCGGAGGTAGACGGCGTCGTTCTCGACACGTCCGCCAACGGTGAACCGCCGCCCGCCCACGTGGGTGAAGCCCGTCTTCGCGTAGAACCTGCGGGCACGGCGGTTCTTCGCGTTGGTGCCCAGCCAGACGCCGGCGAGCGGCGCGCCCTCCACGGTCCGGCGCGCGAGGGCCGCCACCGTGGCGTCCATCAGCGCCTGCGAGAGGCCACTGCCGTGCCTGTCCTCCCGCACGTAGATCTTCGAGAGTTCCGCGACCGGCCGTAGGGGGACCACCCGCTCGACGTCGGGCGCGTAGGGCGGCTCGCCGGCTGTCAACGGAAGGACGGACAGGGTGTAGCCCGCCAACTCGCCGTCGAGCTCGGCCACGAGGACGAGGTACCTGCCGGCATCGGAGAGGTACTCCGTGAAGCGCTCGGGGCTGAGGTTCGCGCGCACGAACTCCGCGATGTCCGCGGCGGGAAGGTACTCGGGGCACGCGAGCGGGAACGTCTCCGCGGCGAGCGCCGAGAGCTCCCCCGCCTCTGACGGCCGGCCCTCCCGGATGACCAGGGGTCGCGGCCCCTGCGGTGTGCGGGCGAAACCAAGGGCCGCGAGCGCCGCGCGGTCCTCCCGGAGCAGTTGCTCGCCGTCGAGGCGGGCGAACATGTCGGGCCGACGCCGGGCGGTGCGTTCCAGCGCACGGTCCCGGCGCCAGCGGGCGATGCGACCGTGGTGCCCGGAGAGGAGCATCTCCGGCACGTCGAGCCCGCGCCACGAGACCGGCCGCGTGTACACCGGGTACTCGAGCAGGCCGGCCGCCCCGTGGGACTCCTCGTCCAGCGAGTCCGGGTTGCCCAGCACGCCGGGGATGAGGCGCGCCACGGCCTCGACCAGCACGAGCGCGGCCACCTCCCCGCCGTTCAGCACGTAGTCGCCGATCGAGTACTCCAGCACCTCGCACCGCGTGGCGTAGTGCTCCGCCACGCGCGCGTCGATGCCCTCGTAGCGCCCGCAGGCGATCACGAGGCGGTCGGCCGTCGCAAGGTCCTCCACGACCCGCTGCGTCAGCGGGGTGCCCGACGGCGTCGGGACGGCGAGCACGGTGCGCGGGCCGCTTTCCGCCGCCAGCACGTCGTCGAGCGCGCGCCCCCACACGTCCGGCTTCATGACCATGCCGGCGCCGCCGCCGACCGGCGTGTCGTCGACCGTGTGGTGCCGGTCCTCCGTCCAGTCCCGCAGGTCGTGGACGGCGAGGTCGAGCGTGCCGCCGGCCGCCGCCTTGCCGACGAGGGAGAGGCGCAGCGCGTCGAGGTACTCGGGGAAGATGGTGACGACGTCGATGCGCATCACGCCTCCTCGTCGTCGAACAGCCCGTCGGGCGCGTCGATGGTCACGCCCTCACGCGAGACGCCGGGGACCAGCGCCGTCACGAACGGGACCCGGACCTCGCGCCCGTCGGGGGTGCGGACCACCAGCAGGTCCTGCGCCGCCCCGTGCTCCACGTCGCTCACGACGCCGAGGTCGTCGCCCGCGGGCGTGCGGGCCGGCAGTCCGACGATCTCGTGGTCGTACCACTCCTCGTCGTCGGACTCCCACTCCTCGGTCTCGATGGAGAGCTCGGTGCCACGCAGCGCCTCGGCACCACTCCGGTCGGTGACCTTGGCGAAGCGCACATTCCAGGACCCCGAGGCGCTGCGCACCTCGGCAATGGTCAGCTCCGGGTGGTCCGGGTCGTCCGTGTCCAGCACCACGCCCGGCTGGAAGCGCAGGGCGGGGTCGTCGGTGCGGACCTCCAGCTTGACGTGGCCCTTCAGTCCGTGGGCGCCCGCCACGACGGCGACGGTGAGTTGCATGGCCCCATTATCGCCCGCCCTCCCGGCCCGGCGGCGCGGGCGCCATGACGAAGGACCCGGCCCCTGGGGGCCGGGTCCTCTCGGTTGGTTCAGCTCGCGTCGGTCTCGACGACGTCGACCCGCACCGGGCCCTTCGCGAGGGCGTTGATCACGGTGCGCAGCGCGCGGGCGGTGCGGCCCGAGCGCCCGATGACGCGACCGAGGTCCTCGGGGTGGACCCGGACCTCCAGGAGCTCGCCACGGCGCATGGGCTTGGAGGACACCCGGACATCGTCCGGGTGGTCCACGATGCCGCGCACCAGGTGCTCCAGCGCGTCAGCCAGCATCAGGCTTCCTCGTCGGTTGTCCCGGCCTCGGCAGCTGGCGCGTCAGCCACGGGAACCGCGGCGGCGGCCTGCTGGGCGGACCGGGTCTCGGCGGCCTTCGCCTTGGCGAGTTCGGCCTTGTCCTCGGTGGCCTTGACGGCGGCGGCGGCATCCGCCGTGGACACCTTGGTCCGCAGCGTGCCCTCCTGGCCCTCGAGTCCCTTGAACTTCTGCCAGTCACCGGTGATCTTCAGCAGGGCGAGCACCTGCTCGCTGGGCTGCGCGCCGACACCGAGCCAGTACTGGGCGCGCGGGCCGTCGATCTCGATGTAGGACGGGTCCTCGGTCGGGTGGTACTTCCCGATCTCCTCGATGGCGCGACCGTCACGCTTGGTCCGCGAGTCCATGACGACGACGCGGTAGAAGGGCGCACGGATCTTGCCCATGCGCTTGAGTCGAATCTTGACTGCCACTGGTGTGGTCTCTCCTGATCTGTGGTGTTGAGCGCGACATGGCCCGGTGGGTTTCGGGTGAGCCGCTACTCGGGACACAGCCTCGGCGGGTGAGAGGGCCCTGCCGGACCGAGTACGCTTCCCGATTCTGCCAGAAACCGCGGCGATGGGCGAACACGGCCGGCTCTGGGACACGTCCGGGTGGATGTGATCCTGGACCACACCCACCCGGCCACCGCCCCGGGGTGCGCTAGGGGATCCGCAATCCGCGCATCACGACCCAGTACGCTCCGGCGAGCGCCACCACCCCCAGCGGCATCGCGCCCGGCCAGCTCACCGCTGCCGCTCCCAGCGCCGCCAGCGGCTCGAACCAGAAAGCGAGGAGGGGCAGTCCCCACAGGACGATCGCGAGCGTCCCGACGCCCACCCACCACGGCCAGCGGAGGAAAACCGCGGCGATCGTCATGCCCGCCACGACGGCGAACGCCACCTGCCCGAGCGCGTGGACGAGCACGGGGACGCCGTCGGCGAAGGTCGCCCCGGGCGCCAGTCCGAAGGTGGAGCCGACCCAGCCACCGGCGAACCGCGCCTCGAGGGCGAGGACCACTGCGGCGAGCACGTTGACGAGTACCACCATCAACGCCCCGTTGAGGAGCGTCGCGCCCGCAACACTCGCACGGGTGGCGCCGGAGGCGACGAGGGATCGGGTGTAGCTCGCGGTCTGGACGATGGACAGCACGAATGCCGCGATCCCGACGGCAGCGAGCGGGATGCCGAACGCGGTCGTCGAGAACTCGAAGAAAACCTGCCCCTCACCGTCAACCGGTTCGATCGGCACGGTCCAGCCCTGGACGGTGGCAAGTGCCCACACGGCCACCGAGACGAGGGTGGCGATGGCGAGGGCGAAGGCGAGGACCCTGCTGGAACCCGTGGCGAACCAGCGGGCGAGGACCCTTGTCTGCGTGGCCGTGGTGGTCATGATGCGCTCCTGGCGGACGAAGGGGTGCTGAGCTGGATGAGGACGTCGGTCAGGGAGGCGAGCTCGCCGGGCCGCGAGTGCGCCTGTCGTACCGCGTCGGTGTCCCCGGCGGCCACGACCCGGCCGCGGTCGAGGACGATGACGTCCTCCATGAGGTCCTCGACCTCGTCCAGGAGGTGGGAGGACAGGATGACGGTGCGCGGGTGCGCGATGTAGTCGGCCATCATCGTAGAACATGCGGCGGGCGACGGCGTCCATCCCGAGGTAGACCTCGTCGAAGATCGTGAGCTCGCAGCGGGAGGCGAGCGCGACGGCGGCGCCGAGCGCGGAGCGTTTGCCCCGTGAGAGCTGTTGCGGCTTGCGCCGCACCGGCACCTCGAAGCGGTCCAGCAGCGCCAGGGCGTACTCCCCGTCCCAGTACGGGCGGAGCATGGCCGCGATCCGGAGGCTCGTGCCGATCCTCTCGTCCTCCACGATGGCGCCCTTGTCCCGCATCAGGCAGATGCGGCTCGTGACGTCCGGGTCCTCCCACACCGGCCTGCCTCCCACCAGGACGGTGCCGGTCTGGACCGGTCGCAGCGCGGCGACAAGTGCGGCCAGCGTGGTCTTGCCGGCGCCGTTGCGTCCGACCAGCCCGGTGATGGTGCCCGGACGAACTGCACAGGTCACGTCCGCGAGTGCGACGGTGGAACCGAAGCGGTACGAGAGCCCGGCGATGTCCACCCCGAGCGGCGCCGTGGCGCCGGAGGTGGTGGATGCGGTGGTCATTTCTCCCCCTTGATGTGGTTGACGATCTCGGTCGTGGTGATGCCGAGGAGGATGGCCTCGTCGAGCACCGGCTGGAGGGCGTCCGCGAAGAAGTTCGCGCGCCTCTCGGCCCGCAACCGCTCCCGCGCCCCCGGCGCGACGAACATGCCCACCCCCCGGCGCTTGTGGAGCAGGCCCTCCTCCACGAGTTCGCCCATGGCCTTCGCCGCGGTGGCGGGGTTGATGCGGTACGTGGTCGCGTACTGCGTTGTCGACATGACCTGGTCACCCTCCTCCAGTTGCCCCGAGAGGATGGCGCCCCGGACCCCTTCCGCGATCTGCAGGTAGATCGGCGAGCGGTCGTCGAATGCGTCCATGACCCTCCTTCCTTGGTTCGTTACCTCACTACCTAACCACAGAGGGAAGGAGGTGTCAAGGGGGACACGGCGAGTACCCGGTGCGCTCTCGGCCGGAGGTCAGACGCGCGCGCCGCGCAGGACGACGGCGCGCGGGCGTTCCAGCGCGCTGACGTCGTCGCGCGGGTCGTCCACATACACCACGAGGTCGGCGCTCCCGCCCTCCGCCAGCGCCCCGACCCCGAGGTACGCGCGCGCTCGCCACGTCGCGAACGCGACCACGTGCGCGGGCGGGACTCCCCCGGCGACCCAGCGCGCGAGCTCGCGCGGGAGCACCCCGTGGGGAATCGAGCCGCCCGCGTCGGAGCCGGGCAGCAGCTGGACGCCCGCGTCCACGAACGTGCGTAGTTGCTCGTCGCGGCGGTGGAACATCGCCCGCATCTGCTCCGCGTACCGCGGGAACCTCGCCGCCCCGGCGTCGGCGAAGGCCGCGAAGTTGTCCACCTGCAGCATCGTGGGCGTCACGGGGATGCCGCGCCTGGCGGCCTCGGCGATCTGGTCGCGGTCCATGCCGGTGCCGTGCTCGATGCAGTCCACGCCGGCGTCGAGCAGCGGGTCGATCGCCTCGTGGGAGAAGGTGTGCGCCGTGACGCGCGCGCCGTTCTCGTGCGCCGCGGCGACGCCGTCGGCCAGGACGGCGGCGGGCCACAACGGACGCACCACCGAGCCGGCGCCCTCCGAGCGGTCGAGCCAGTCGGCCACCACCTTCACCCAGCCGTCGCCGGCGCCGGCGTTTCGCGCCATCGCCGCCGGGAGGTCCCCGACGTCGTCGAGTTCCTCGGCGAGGTGCGGCAGGTACCGGCGGGGCCGCGCGAGGTGACGGCCGGCCCGGATGAGGCGCGGCAGGTCGGCGCGACCGTGGACCCACGCGGTGTCGGAGGGTGACCCGGCGTCGCGGATGAGGAGCACACCGGTCCCCCGGTCCGTCACGGCCTGCTCCGCGGCGGTCTCGTGGGACACCGCCCCCGCGGGCCCGAGCCCGATGTGGGAGTGCACGTCCACGAGGCCCGGCAGGGTGACGCCCTCCAGCAGCGTCTCCATGTCCGTGCCACGGGGCGGCGGCACGTAGGTGATCCGTCCGTCCACCACCCACGCCTCGGCATGCTCGGTGGCGCCCTGCCCGCGCCCTTCGAGGATGATCCCCGTGAGGCGGAGGGCGGTCACCTGAGGTACTTGTCGAATCCGGCCGGCAGCTCGAACTGGGAGGGGTCGAACGCGGGCTGTGCCCGGCCCACCCCCAGGGCGCTCCCCGGCTGCGCCTTCTCCGTGGCACGCTGCTGCAGTTCGACCTCCTGGCGGGCGCGCTTGGCCGGGTTACCGGACTTCCCGCGCGGCGCGGCCTTCTGGGGCGCCATCCGGCCCTTGGACTTCTTGCCCATGCCGGGCATGTTCCCCATCCCGGGCACCCCCCCGGCCCTCGCCATGTGCTTCATCATGGTCTTCGCCTGGTCGAAGCGCTCCACCAGCTGGTTCACCTCGGTGACCGTGGTGCCCGAGCCCTTCGCGATGCGGGAGCGGCGCGACCCGTTGAGGAGCTTGACGTCCGCCCGCTCGGCCGGTGTCATCGACCGCACGATCGCCTCGACCCGGTCCACCTCGCGCTCGTCGAAGTTCTCCAGCTGCTCGCGCATCTGGCCCATGCCCGGGAGCATCCCGAGCATCTTCTTCATCGAGCCCATCTTCCGGACCTGCTGGAGCTGGCTCAGGAAGTCGTCGAGCGTGAACTCGCCCTCGCCCGCCAGCTTGGCGGCCATCTTCTCGGTCTCGGCCTGGTCGAAGGCACGCTCGGCCTGCTCGATGAGGGTGAGGAGGTCACCCATATCGAGGATGCGAGAGGCCATGCGGTCAGCGTGGAAGCGCTCGAAGTCGGAGAGCTTCTCACCCGTCGATGCGAACAGCACCGGCTCGCCCGTGACCGTGCGGACGGACAGCGCGGCGCCACCGCGGGCGTCGCCGTCGAGCTTGGTGAGGACCACGCCCGTGAAGCCCACGCCCTCCTGGAAGGCCAGGGACGTGTTGACCGCGTCCTGGCCGATCATGGCGTCGAGGACGAAGAGGATCTCGTCCGGGTCGACGGCGTCGCGGATGTTGGCCGCCTGGGTCATCATCTCGGTGTCGATGCCGAGCCGGCCTGCCGTGTCGACGATGACGACGTCGTACATCCGGGTGCGCGCCGTGGCCAGACCGGTGCGGGCCACCTCCACCGGGTCGCCGACGCCGTTGCCCGGGGATGGCGCCCACACGGCCACGCCCGCCTGTTCGCCGACGATCTGCAGCTGGGTGACCGCGTTGGGTCGCTGGAGGTCAGCGGCCACCAGCAGCGGCGTGTGGCCCTGGTTCTTCAGCCAGAGGCCGAGCTTGCCCGCCAGCGTGGTCTTGCCGGAGCCCTGGAGACCCGCGAGCATGATCACGGTCGGCGGGACCTTGGCGAACACCAACTCGCGGGACTCGCCCCCGAGGATGTCGATGAGTTCCTCGTTGACGATCTTGATGATCTGCTGGCCCGGCTTGAGGGCCTGCGACAGCTCGGCGCCCTCGGCGCGCTCGCGCACCTTCGCCGTGAAGACCCGGACGGCGGGCAGTGCCACGTCGGCGTCGAGGAGTGCGCGCCGGATCTGGGAGATCGTCTCGTCGATGTCCTCGGCCGTGATACGACCCTTGCCGCGCAGTGACCTGAATGAGGCCGTGATGCGATCGGAGAGCGTGGCGAACAAGCGGGGCCTGCCTTTCGTGGGCGGACGATACCTCCAAGGGTAACGCCCACGCCGCGCACCTCGTCCCCCGGGCGAGGGGGACGCAGGTCACGTTCCGGCCGGGACCGCCGCCAGGTGCGCGTCCACCCGCGCCACCAGCTCACCGACCAGCTGCGCCCTCCAGACGGTCCAGGCCCGCTCCCCCACGGCCCGGGCGTCGGCCTCCGTGAGGGCGGCGAGGATGCGCAGCAGGCGCCGGCTGCCGACGACGCCCGCGACCCGCGCGACCACCGCCGGGTCCGCCGGGTCGTCGGTGGTGGCGATGTCCGCGAGCATGAGATGGTGCCGCACCAGGTGCTCGATGTCCGGGGCCACGTCCGCGAACCCCATCCGAATGAGGATCGGCCACACCATGGCGGCGCCCTCCTCGCTGTGGTCGCCACCGCCCGGAACCTTCCCGATGTCGTGGAAGAGGGCGGCCAGCAGGAGCGTCACGCGGTCCGCCTCGGGGAGGCCGCGCGCGAGCGGGCCGGCGGTGGCACAGGCCTCGACCATGTGCCGGTCCACCGTGTGGCGGTGGATCGCGGCGCGCTGGGGGCGGTTGCGAACCAGGGCCCACTCCGGCACCCACCTGGTGAGGAGGCCGGCGAGGTCGAGCTCCTCCAGCACGGCCACCTGCCGCTCCCCCGAGCCGATGATGGCCAGGAAGTCCTCCCGCACCGCCGCCGGCCACGGCTCGGGGAGGCGGGGGGACGCCTTCAGGGACTCCAGCGTGGGCGGCGACAGCGGCAGCCCGGTGCGAGCCGAGATCTCCCCGGCCCGCATGGCGAGACCCGGGTCCGTGGCGGGGTCGGCGCCCACGGCGAGCACCACTTCGCCGTCGTGCTCCACGAGCCCGTCGCCGAGCGCCCGCAGGCGGGGGGCGGCGCGACGCCCGCGGATGAGGGTCGGGCCGCGCAGCCCGGCCGGGGAGGGGCGGCGCAGTGCCTGCCGGGCCCGGCGGACGGTGGCGTCGAGGGCGCCCGAGATGAGGCGCGCCGCTTCCGCGTTCGTGGCGAGCAGTTCGTCCGCGCCGGTGGCGGCACTGGCCACGCCCGAGCCGTCCATGCCGAGCGCCTCCGCGATGCCGTCGTGCTCCGGCAGGATGAGGCGCGTGTTCGGCCGGCGGGTGGCGCGTTGCAGGCAGTCGCGGACGTCGAGCACATGGTGGTAGGCGTCGTCGAGCGCGCCGTGAGGGCGGTCGGTGAGCCAGGACGCGACGAGGGCGTTGATCACGACGGCGTCGCGCAGTCCCCCGCGGGCCTCCTTCAGGTCGGGCTCGATGAGGTAGGCGAGCTCGCCGTGCCGTTCGGCGCGCCTGCTGACGGAGGTGAGGAGTTCACCGAGGCGCCGGCGGGCGGCGCGGCGCCAGTCCTCGAGCACGGCGCTGGCCGCCCGGTGGGTTACCATCTGGTCGCCCGCGAGGTGGCGGATGTCGAGCAGCCCGACGGCGGCCGGCAGGTCCGCCGAGGCGATCTGCCGGCACTGGGCGAGCGTGCGCACCGAGTGGTCGAGCTTGAGGCCCGCGTCCCAGATCGGGTACCACAGGGCGGTCGCGAGCCGCTCGACGTCGGCCGCGGAGAGGGTGTGGGCGTCGTGGATCAGCAGGCAGTCGAGGTCGGAGCAGGGCCCGCCGTCACGCCGGCCGTTTGACCCGACGACCGCGAGCGCGACTCCGGTGCCGGTGAGGCCGCAGGCTGCCACGGCGCCGTCGAAGAGTTCCCGCAGTGCGGCGTCGACCAGTCCCGCGAGCCGGAGGCGGTAGCTGACCCCCGCCTGCGGGCCTGCGGCATACTCGGCGGGGCTCGGGGCCTCGCATGCCAATCGGTCCCGGCCCAGCGTGGAGACCAGCGGGACCGGGACCGATTGGGCGGACATCAGATGGCCGCGACTCCTCGCTCGGAGGTGCGGACCCGCACCATCTCCTCGACCGTGGTGACCCAGATCTTGCCGTCACCGATACGCCCGGACTGGGCCGCGCTGCCGATGGCGTTCACGACGCCCTCCACGTCGACGTCGTCCACGACGATGTCGAGGCGGATCTTGGGGACGGTGTCCACCTTGTACTCCGCACCGCGGTAGACCTCGGTGTGACCCTTCTGCCGACCGAAGCCGGAGGCCTCCGAGATGGTCATTCCCTGGACACCGACGGTCTCGAGGGCGTCCTTCACCTCGTCGAGGCGGTGTGGCTGGATGATTGCAGTGATGAGTTTCATGGCTGTCGCTCCTTAGCGGTTGGCGCCGATTGCTTCGTATGCGGTCTCGCGGTGCTCCGCCGAGTCGATCCCCGACACCTCGTCCGCCTCGGAGATCCTCCACCCCATGGTGGCCTTCAGCGCGACGGCGATCACGTAGGTGATCAGGCCGGAGACGGCCATCGCGACCACGGCGATGATGACCTGGACCGCCAGCTGGTTGAACCCGCCGCCGTACAGGAGGCCCGTCGAGGTGGACAGGAAGCCGATCAGGACGGTGCCGGTGAGGCCGCCCACGAGGTGGACGCCGACGACGTCGAGGGAGTCATCGTAGCCGAACCGGTACTTCAGGCTCACGGCCAGGGCGCACAGCGCACCGGCGATGAGGCCGAGGGCGATGGACCCGAGCGGGGAGACGGAACCCGCCGCCGGCGTGATGGCCACGAGCCCGGCAACGACGCCCGATGCGGCGCCGAGCGAGGTGGCGTGCCCGTCGCGGAACCTCTCCACGAGGAGCCAGCCGAGCATGGAGGCGCCGGTGGCGACCGTGGTGTTGACCCAGGCGAGGCCCGCGAGGCCGTCGGCCGTGAAGGCGGACCCGGCGTTGAAGCCGAACCACCCGAACCACAGCAGCGCCGCGCCGAGCATCACGAAGGGCAGGTTGTGCGGCCGCATGACCTCGCTGCCGAAGCCCTTGCGCTTGCCCACCACGAGGGCCAGCACCAGGCCGGCGATGCCGGCGTTGATGTGCACCACCGTGCCGCCCGCGAAGTCGATGGGGGCCGCGATCCCGGCGAACGGTCCGGCGCCGGAGAGCAGGCCGCCACCCCAGACCATGTGGGCCATCGGGAAGTAGGACAGGGTGACCCAGGCGGCGACGAAGACGAGCCACGTCGAGAACTTCACGCGGTCGGCGATCGCGCCGGAGATGAGGGCGGTGGTGATGATCGCGAACGTCACCTGGAAGGCGACGCCGACCACGACCGGGACGCCGAAGCCATCGATGAGGAACTCACCGCCCTCGCCGTAGATCGTGCCCTGCAGGCCGAACTGGTCGAACGGGTTCCCGATGATGCCGCCGATGTCCCCACCCCCGTACGACATCGACCACCCCCACAGGACGTAGATGATGACGATGACGCCGATCGCCGAGAACGACATCATCATCATGTTGAGGACCGATTTGGCCCGGGACATGCCTCCGTAGAAGAAGGCGAGTGCTGGTGTCATGAGCAGAACCAGCGACGCGGACATGAGCATCCAGGCGGTTGCTCCGGTGTCGAGTTCCATGTGTTCCTCCTGTTCCAGCACGCTCGGCTGGCTGGGAACAACGTTTCAGGATCGAGGTTTCGGGACGTGCACCTGCGTGTTTCGAGTCTGTGACAAAAGTCCAGGGCAGGTGACGTTCGTGTTTCCCACGCCGGATTGTGTCGAGGGTCTCAGCTCAGGAGCGCGTCCACGAACCCCTCGGCGTCGAACGGGGCGAGGTCGTCCGCCCCCTCGCCGAGGCCGACGTACTTCACCGGCACGCCGAGCTCGCGCTGCACGGCGATGACGATGCCGCCCTTGGCGGTGCCGTCGAGCTTGGTGAGGACGAGACCGGTCACATCCACCACCTCGGAGAACACCTGGGCCTGACGGAGGCCGTTCTGCCCGGTGGTGGCGTCCAGCACCAGCAGCACCTCGCGGACGGGTGCGCCCCGGCCCATGACCCGCTTGATCTTGCCCAGTTCGTCCATGAGGTCGGACTTGTTCTGCAGCCGTCCGGCCGTGTCCACCAGTACGACGTCGGCGCGCCGCTCCCGGCCCACGCGCACGGCGTCGAAGGCCACGGACGCCGGGTCCGCGCCCTCCTTCTCGGAGCGCACCACCTCGACGCCCACCCGTGCTCCCCACGTGGAGAGCTGGTCGGCCGCGGCGGCGCGGAACGTGTCGGCCGCACCGAGGACCACGCTGTGATCCTCCGCGACCAGCACGCGGGCCAGCTTGCCCACGGTCGTGGTCTTGCCGGTGCCGTTCACGCCGACCACCAGGATCGTGGCGGGGTGGGGCTCGCCGTCGTCGCCCACGACCGGGGCGATGTTGAGGGTGCGATCCATGGTGGGGTCCACGAGCTTCACGAGCTCGCGCCGCAGCACGGCGCGCAGGGCTGCCGGGTCGGACTCCCCCAGCACCTTCGCCTCGGTGCGCAGGATCGCCATGAGTTCGGTGGTCGGCCCCATGCCGACGTCGGCCAACAGCAGGGTCTCCTCGATCTCCTCCCAGTCGGACTCGCCCAGCTTGCCGCGCGAGAGGACGGTGAGGATCGCGTTGCCGAGGGCGCCCGACCGTGCGAGGCGGGCCCGCAGGCGCCGCCAGCGGGTGGCCGGGGCCTCCGGGCGCTCCAGGGTGGGCGTGACCACCTCGTCCGCGCCGAAGAGGTCCGCGCCGAGGTCGGGCCGCTCCAGCGTGGCAGTGGCCGTGGTGGACTCGGCGCCGAGGTCACCCGGATACGGGCTGGCCTGGTCGGGCGGCAGCTGGGCGCCGCGCCCGCGCCGCGCCGTGACGACGACGAGGCCGACCACCAGAAGGATGGCGACCACGGCGATGATCGCAAGTTGAACGGGTTCCATGGGTGCTCCCCTGGTGTCGTCGCCAGCCGGGCTGGCGGTCGGTCAGCCGGGTGGCTGCGTGCGTGCCTTCCGGCCCAGCCTGTCAGTGCCGGAAGGCGGTGTACGTGTCGGTGAGCGAGGTCCGCAGCTCGTCGAGGGTGGTGTACCCGGGCACGTCCTCGCCCGCCGACTCACGGAAGAGCTGCTCGAGGCTGGTGTCGAGGGGCTGGCCTTTGTCAACCATGTCGCGGTTGCGGAAGGCGTCGAAGGAGCCGGCGATCCACCGCGTCCAGCCTTCCTCGGGCCGCCGCTGGAGGAGCAGCGGTGCAACCGCGGCGAAGGCGACGACAAGGCAGAGGGCAAGGAAGATGAATGAACCTGTCATCCTTCCATTATCACAAGGGTTCGCCACCGACCCGGCAACGGCGACCCGTGGTTGCGCGGCGTGTCGGTGAGTTCCCGCACACCTAGGCGATCTCTTTGCCGAGTCGTTGCGAGATCACGGTGGTCACGCCGTCGCCGCGCATTGTCACCCCGTAGAGGGAATCTGCGATCTCCATGGTGCGCTTCTGGTGGGTGACGATGATCAGCTGGGAGTCCTCCCGCAGTTCGCGGAAGATCTCCAGGAGACGGCCGAGGTTCACGTCGTCCAGCGCGGCCTCCACCTCGTCCATCACGTAGAACGGTGAGGGGCGCGCCTTGAAGATCGCCACGAGCAGGGCCACGGCCGTGAGTGAGCGCTCCCCCCCGGACAGGAGGGAGAGCCGTTTCACCTTCTTGCCGGCCGGGCGCGCCTCGATCTCGATTCCGGTGGTGAGCATCTCGTCCGGGGCGGTGAGCACCAGCGAGCCCTCCCCGCCGGGGAAGAGGCGTGCGAAGACCTCCTCGAACGCGGTGGCAGTGTCCAGATAGGCTTCGGTGAACACCCGCTCCACGCGCTCGTCGATCTCGCGGACGATCTCGAGGAGGTCCGCCCGGGACTTCCGCAGGTCCGCGAGCTGATCGGTGAGGAACTGGTGGCGTTCCGCGAGCGCGGCGTGCTCCTCCAGCGCGAGCGGGTTGACCCTCCCGAGCCGTTCCAGGTCCCTCGTCGCCTTCGCGAGGCGCTTCTCCTGCTCCTCGCGCACGTACGGCCGCGGCTCCCCCTCGCCCCCGAACACCGGGACGGCCACGTGGGGGCCGTACTCCTCCACCAGCACGTCCGGGTCCATGCCGAGGTCCACGACGGCACGTTCCGCGAGCTGTTCCGCCCGCAGGCGCAGCTCGGCGCACAGGACCTCGTCGCGATGGGCCTCGTCCGTGAGCGCCGCGACGGCGGCGGAGACCTCGTCCAGCGCCGCCCGAGCCGTTGCGATCTGCTCCTCGCGCACCCCGCGCTGGGACTCGGCGGCGGCCCGCGCGTCGGCCGCGGCCGCGAGCGAGGCCTCCAGCGCGGTGAGGGCGGCGGCGGCGTCCGCGCGCACCGAGACGGCAACGGCCGCGGCGCGGGCACGGCGTCGTTCGCGCTCCTCGGCGCGACGGCGGGCCTCGCGTTCGGCGTCGGCGGCGGCCTGCAGCGACTGGGCGCGCCCCGCGAGGGCCGTCACGCGCTCCTCGAGGGTGCGCAACTCGAGGCGGGCGTCCGTCTCGCCGCGCCGCGCCTCCCGGGCGATGACCGCGGCCTGGTCACGCGCGGTGGTGGCGGCACGCAGCTCGCCCTCGGCCTGCTCGGGTTCCGAGGAGGCCACCTCGAGCCGCGTCACCAGGTCCGCGAGCTCGGTGCGGTGCTCGCCGCACTCGGTCTCGAGCCGGGCGATCACCGGTTCGGTCCGTTCGGCCTCGGACCGCGCGCCGCGGACCACGGATCCCAGCCTGCCGAGCCGCTCGGCCACCGCCGCGATGGTGGCATCCGACTCGTTGAGCGCCGCCAGGGTGGAGTCGACCTCCGCGCGCGCGGAGGCCAGCGCCGCGCGCGCCGGGCCGAGGGCGAACCGCATGGCCTCCACCTCGAGGGCCGCCGCGCCGGCGTCGGCGCGCGCCTCGTCGGCCGCGGCCTGCAGCGCGAACACGCTGGACTGGCCCGTGCCACCGCCGACCGCGCGCGTGGCGGCCACGACGTCGCCCGCCCGGGTCACGACGACGAGGCGGGGGTCGCGCGCGAGGGCGGCCCGGGCGTCGCCGAGGCCCTCGACGAGGGCAACGCCGTCGAGCAGCGCGGCTACGGTGGTGGCCAGCGCCGGGTCGTCACACCGCACGACGTCGCGCGCCCACACCGCCCCCGCGGGCGCGTCGGCGGCCGGCGCCGCGAGGGCG
>JADGOQ010000025.1 GCA_017882885.1 Actinomycetales bacterium
GGAACCCGAACGCGTCGAACAGGTGGATCTTGTCGTAGGAGGCCTCGACCCCGCGGCCGGTGGCCAGCAAGGTGTTCCGCACCCGGCCGCCCGCCGCCGGGGTGAACATGCCGGCCACCACGGTGATGTCATTGACCTCGGAGATGGCCCGCACCGCGTTCGCCCACGATCCGTCCAGCGGCTGCGCAACCGGCGCCAACGCGACCCCGAACGAGCACATGGTCGCCTCCGGCAGCACCACGATCCGGGCGCCGGCCTTGGCGGCCTGTGCGGCGGCGTCGGCGACCAATGCGAGGTTCCGCTGGGGATCGATGCTGCTGACGATCTGAGCGAGGGCGATGCGCACAGCCGGTGGCCTTTCTGCCGATGGACGTTCCGCACCCATGGTTCCTGCAGGATGCTCGCTGTCGCGCTCACTCTGCAGGACGCGACGGTCTGACGCAGGTCAGCCCTCGACGCCCAGCGTGCTCAGGACCAGCTGCCTGACCTTGGCGGCATCGGCCTGACCCTGGGTCGACTTCATCACCGCGCCCACGATCGCGCCGACCGCCTGCAGCTTGCCGGACCGGATCTTGTCGGCGACCGCCGGCTGCGCGGCCAGTGCCTCATCGACCGCCGCCTGCAGCGCGCCGTCGTCGGACACCACGGCCAACCCGCGCGCGGCGATCACCTCGTCGGGCTCTCCCTCGCCGGCCAGCACGGCGTCGACGACCTGCCGGGCGATCTTGGTGTTCAGCGACCCGTCGGCGATCTTCGCTATCACCGCGGCCAGTTGCGCGGGGGTGATCGGCAGCTCGTTCAGCGCCATGCCACGGGCGTTGGCCTGCTGACCCAGATACGACGACCACCACGATGCTGCCTCCCCCGGCGAGGCGCCCGCCTCCACTGTCGCGGCCACCAGCTCGAGTGCGTCCGAGGCCAGCAAGTCCCGCATCTGCAGATCGGTCAGCCCCCAATCGGCCTGCATGCGGGCACGCCGGATCCACGGCAGCTCGGGCAGCGAGGCCCGGATCGACTCGACCCACTGCCGTTCCGGAGCAAGCGGAACGAGGTCCGGCTCCGGGAAATACCGGTAATCCTCAGCGGTCTCCTTCGACCGGCCCGGTGAGGTGGTCCCGGTGGACTCGTCGAAATGCCTTGTCTCCTGGACGATCCGGGTTCCGGTGGCGAGAAGCGCTGCCTGCCGGGTGATCTCGTACCGCACCGCGCGTTCCACCGAGCGCAGCGAGTTGACGTTCTTGGTCTCGGTGCGGGTGCCGAAGACCGGGTTCCCGGCCGGGGTGAGCGAGACGTTCGCGTCACAGCGCAGCGAGCCCTGGTCCATCCGGACGTCCGAGACGCCCAGCGAGGACAGCAGATCCCGGAGCGCGGTCACGTAAGCGCGGGCCACCTGCGGGGCCAGCGCCTTGGTGCCGACGATGGGCTTGGTGACGATCTCGACCAGCGGGACACCGGCCCGGTTGTAGTCCAGCAGCGAGTACTCGGCCCCGTGGATCCGGCCGGTCGCGCCGCCGACATGCGTGGACTTGCCAGTGTCCTCCTCCATGTGGGCGCGCTCGATCTCCACGCGGAAGACCGTGCCGTCCGCAAGTTCGATGTCGAGGTGGCCGTCGTGGGCGATCGGCTCGTCGTACTGGGAGATCTGGAAGTTCTTCGGAACATCGGGATAGAAGTAGTTCTTGCGGGCGAACCGGCAGGACTCGGCGATCTCGCAGTTCAGCGCGAGCCCGATCCGGATGGCAGACTCCACGGCGGTCCGGTTCACCACCGGGAGCGCCCCCGGCAGGCCGAGCGAGACCGGGGTTGTCTGCGTGTTGGGCTCAGCACCGAAGCTCGCAGGGGCGCCGTCGAACATCTTGGTCCTCGTGCCCAGCTCCACGTGGACCTCCAGACCGAGCACGGGGTCCCAGCGGTCAACGGCCTCGTCGTAGTCCACGATGTGGGTGCTCATTCCGCAGCTCCGTTCACGCCGTGGACATCGAGGAGTGGCCCGCCCCAGCGGGCTTCAAGTGCCCGCTCGAGGACGCCGCCCACACGGTACAACCGGATGTCCTCGTGGGCGGGAGCAAGGATCTGGAACCCCACGGGGAGGCCGTCCCCGCTGACGCCGGACGGCAGGGACATCCCCGGGATCCCGGCGAGGTTGGCCGGGATCGTGGCCACGTCGTTGAGGTACATGGCGAGCGGGTCGTCGATCTTCTCGCCGAACCGGAACGCCGTCGTCGGGGCGGTCGGCGAGACCAGCACGTCGGCGGCGGCGAAGGCGGCCGTGAAGTCGCGCTGTATCAGGGTGCGCACCTTCTGGGCCGAACCGTAGTAGGCGTCGTAGTAGCCCGCGGAGAGGGCGTGGGTGCCGAGGATGATGCGACGCTTCACCTCATCCCCGAAACCGGCGCCGCGGGTGGCGGCCATCACGCGCTCGGCCGTCACCGGGCCGTCCTTGGGCTCAACCCGCAAGCCGTATCGCATGCCGTCGAAGCGCGCGAGGTTGGACGACGCCTCGGCGGGCAGGATCAGGTAGTACGCGGCCAGCGCGAAGTCGAATGAGGGGCACGACACCTCGACCACCTCGGCGCCGGCGTCGCGCAGCAGGTCCAGAGCCGCCTCGAACGAGGCGCGGACGCCGTCCTGGTAGCCTTCGCCGCCGAGTTCCCGCACCACCCCCACACGCATTCCGCGCACGTCACCGTGCCGCGCGGCATCGGCGAAGGGGGCGACGGCGTCGGGAAGCGAGGTGGAGTCACGCGGGTCGTGACCGCCGATCACCTCGTGCAGAATCGCCGCATCCTCCACGTTCCGCGCCACCGGCCCAATCTGGTCGAGCGAGGACGCGAGCGCGATGAGGCCGTAGCGGGAGACGCCGCCGTAGGTGGGCTTGACACCCACCGTCCCCGTCACGGCCGCGGGCTGCCGGATGGACCCGCCCGTGTCCGAGCCGACGGCGAGCGGCGCCTGGAGCGAGGCCACGGCGGCCGCTGACCCACCGCCCGAACCCCCGGGGATGCGGGTCACGTCCCACGGGTTTCGGGTGGGGCCGTACGCCGAATGCTCCGTCGAGGAGCCCATGGCGAACTCGTCGAGGTTGGTCTTTCCGAGGATGGGCATCCCGGCCGCCCGCAGTTTCGTGACGAGCGTGGCGTCGTACGGCGGGATCCAGCCGGCCAGGATCCGCGAGCCCGCCGTGGTCTCCAGACCGCGGGTGACGATGTTGTCCTTCACCGCGATCGGAACTCCCGCGAGCGGGGAGAGGTCCTCGCCGCGCATGCGCGCCGCATCGACGACGGCGGCCGCGGCGAGCGCGTCGGCGGCGTTGTCGCGCAGGAAGGCGTGGTAGGCGCCGTCGACCTCGGCCATCCGGTCGAGGTGCGCACGCGTGGCCTCCACGCTGGAGACCTCCCCCGCACGCAGCGCCGCGGCGAGGGCAGCGGCAGTGAGACGTGTCAGCTCGGTCACGCGTCCTCCCCGAGGATCTGGGGTACCGCGAACCTGCCCTCGAACGCCTCCGGCGCCGCGGCGAGGATCTCGTCCACGGGCAACGGCTCCACCGGGACGTCGTCCCGCATCACGTTCCACATCGGGATCGGGTGGGAGGTCGCCGGGACGTCGGGCGTCGCGACCTCGCTGACGCGGGCCACGGCGGCGGCGATGACGGCGAGTTCGCCCGCGAGACGGTCGATCTCGGCCTCGGTCAGCTCGATGCGCGCCAGCGCGGCGACGCGAACGACCTCATGGCGGGAAATGGTGGACACGGGTGCATTCTAGTTGGCCCGAGTCGGTCCGAAGTCACCCCGTCCGGCGCATGAGGGCAGGATAAGTTGTGGGGATGATCATCATGGCCGAGCACACGCGTGCGCTGCGTCGCGGCGCCGGGTACGCACTCCTCGGCACCGCCCTCGTCCAGCTCAGTGCGGCGGCCGTCCTTGTCGCAGTCGACGCCGTCCGCAAGCGCCGCCACCCGCCGAGTGGCTACTTCCCGCGCATCGCCCCCGAGGTGGTCCACGCCCACGAGAGCGCGCTCAGCGTGTACACCGACGGGGACGAACTCTACGACGCGATGCTGCGCGACATCCGGGGAGCACGCGACTCGATATTCTTCGAGACCTACATCTGGAAGGGCGACGAGGTCGGCGAGCGGTTCAAGACGGAACTCACGACCGCCGCCCGCCGCGGCGTGGACGTGTACGTCATCTACGACACCTTCGCGAACCTGGTGGTGCCACGATCCTTCAAGACGTTCGACCCGGCACTGCAGGTGCTGGAGTTCGGCATGATCAACGGCCGCTCCCCGTTCTCCCCCCGGACGTACGCGCGCGACCACCGCAAGCTCCTGGTCGTGGACGAGCGGATCGGGTACGTGGGTGGCTACAACATCGGCAAGCTCTACGCCGACAGTTGGCGTGACACCCACCTGCGCATCGAGGGCCCCGCCGCCTGGGAGCTGACGAACGCGTTCGTCGACTTCTGGAACTACTACAAGCACGCGGACCACCCAGAGCTCCCGGACCGCGGCGCCCGCAAATGGGACGCCCGCATCCGCGCCGCCCTGAACCTCCCCAACCGCCTCCTCTTCCCGGTCCGCGGCCTTTACATCGAGGGTATCGAGCGCGCGATCTCGCGCATCGCGATCACCCAGGGGTACTTCATCCCGGACGAAGAGATCATGGCTTCCCTCCTCCGGGCGGTGAAGCGCGGGGTGGAGGTGAGGGTGCTGATCCCCGAGATCTCCAACCACGTCGTGGCCGACTGGGTCTCCCGGGGCGACTACGCCCGCCTGCTGCGTGGGGGGGTCAGGATCTTCCTCTTCCAGCACGCGATGGTGCACGCGAAGACAGCCACGATCGACGGGAGGTGGACCACGATCGGGACCACCAACATCGACCGTCTGTCCCTCACCGGGAACTTCGAGATCAATGTCGAGATCTACGACGAGGGCTTCGCGAGCGCCATGGAGGAGGTCTTCGCCTCCGATCTCACCAACTCCCGCGAGCTCACGCTCGAGGAGTGGGCCGCGCGCCCCTGGTACCAGCGCGTGGTGGAGCGGTTGGTCCACCCGCTGGCATTCTTCCTCTAGGACCCGCTTCCATGATTCGGGAGAGCGTCAGGGCGTCCGCACCGCGTCCGGGCCGCCCTCCAGCAGGCGCTTGAAGCCGTCCTCGTCGAGGATCGGGACGCCGAGTTCACGCGCACGCGACCCCTTCGAGCCCGCCTTCTCGCCGACGACGACGAAGTCCGTCTTCTTCGACACCGAACCCGCCGTCCGGCCGCCATGGGCGACGATCGCCTCCGTGGCGCCGTCGCGTGTGAAGTCCACGAGCGAGCCGGTGACGACGACGGTGAGGCCGTCCAGCGTCGGCGGCCGTCCGGCCGCGGGCTCGGTCGACCCGTCCTCGAAGGCCACCCCTTGCCGGCGCCACGACGCGACGATGGCCTGGTGCCATGGGACGTCGAGCCACTCACGGAGGGACCGCGCGATCACCGGGCCGACCCCGTCGGTGCCCGCCAGGTCCTCGAGGGAGGCCGCCTCGATCGCCGCCAGCGAACGGTAGCGATCGGCGAGCGCGCGCGCCGCCGTCGGGCCGACGTGGCGGATCGAGAGCGCGACCAGGAAGCGCCACAGCGGCTGCGACTTCGCCGCTTCGATCTGCTCGAGCATCTTCAGGGTGTTCGACCCCGGTGACGACGGAGTGTCGACCGAGCCGTCCTTGCGCCGCTTCTCCGCGTTGAAGAAGAAGAGCCGCTGTTCCCACTCGCCCGTCGGCCGGCCATCCTTCTTCTTCTCGCGCCACACCCGCACGTCCGCAAGGTCGTCGACCCGAAGCTCGAACAGGCCGGCCTCGTTGCGCAGCGCCGGGACCTGGAGCGGCGGCAGCAGGTCCCACCCGACGACGTACTCCCGGTTCGCCTCGGGGTTGGTGAGGGCCAGCGCCGACTCATCCCCCAGCGCCTCGATGTCGAGCGCGCCGCGAGACCCGATGTGGGCAACCCGCTCCGTGATCTGCGCGGGGCAGGACTCGGAGTTGGGGCAGCGCAGGTCGATGTCGGCCTCCTTCGCGGGGGCCAGCGGCGTGCCGCAGGACGGACACACGGCGGGCATGACGAACGCCCGCTCGCTGCCGTCGCGCAGCGCTACGACGGGAGCGACGATCTCGGGGATGACGTCGCCCGCCTTCCGCAGCACCACCTTGTCCCCGATGAGCACCCCCTTGCGCCGGACCTCCGAGGCGTTGTGAAGCGTGGCCATCGAGACCGTGGATCCCGCCACCCTGACCGGCTCCATCACCCCGAATGGGGTGACCCGGCCCGTGCGCCCCACGTGCGTGCGGATGTCCAGCAGTCGGGTGTTGACCTCCTCCGGTGGGTACTTGAAGGCCGCCGCCCACCGCGGGGCGCGGGAGGTGGCGCCCATCGCCTCCTGGAGCGCGCGGTCGTTGACCTTCACCACGATCCCGTCGATTTCATGCTCGACGTCATGGCGATGGACCCCGAAGTGGGCGATCATCTCCTCGACCTCGGCCATCGAGCCCGCGAGGCGGGTGTGCGGGGAGACGGGGATGCCCCACTCCCCGAAAGACCGGTACAGGTCCCACTGGGTCTCCGGGGCCGCCCCACCCGCGACGAACGCTCCGACACCGTGCGCGATCAGCGACAACGGCCGCGAGGCCGTCACGCGCGGGTCCTTCTGCCGCAGCGACCCGGCGGCGGCGTTCCGGGGGTTGGCGAAAGGCGCCCGCCCGGCCGCGACCAGGGACTCGTTGAGCGCCGCGAAGGCCGCGCCCGGGAAATACACCTCGCCGCGCACCTCGACCAACTCCGGATGTGAGTCACCCGCGAGTGCATGCGGGATCCCGGAGATCGTGCGCACATTGACCGTGACGTCCTCACCGGTGCGGCCGTCGCCACGAGTGGCCGCGCGAACCAGCCGCCCCTGCTCGTACACGAGGTTCACGGCGAGCCCGTCGACCTTCAGCTCGCAGGTCATCCCGATGTCCTCCGACCCCGCCGCGGCGTGCACCCGGGCCGCCCATTGGCGCAGCTCCTCGAGCGAGAACACATCGTCGAGGCTCATCATCCGGACGAGGTGCGTGACCGGGGCGAACTCGTTGGTGACGCCGCCACCCACGCGCTGCGTCGGCGAGTCGAGGGAGCGCAGCTCGGGGAACTCGCGCTCGATCGACTCGAGCTCCACCATCGCGGCGTCGTACTCCGCGTCCGAGATCGTGGGCGCGTCCCGCACGTAGTAGTTGAACTGGGCGTCGTCGACGAGGGTCGCCAGGTCGTTCCAGCGCTCGCGGGCTGCGTTGAGGTCCACGCCCCAATCTTTGCAGGCGTCACCCACACACGGCATGGTGGGAGCATGTGCGGACGCTACGCCTCCTTCACGCAGGCCCAGGACCTGGCGGACATCTTCTCCATCGACGTTGTCAGCCCCGTCGCCGCGACGATGCTGCCGTCGTGGAACGTCGCTCCCACCGATCCCGTCCGGATCATCCGCGAGGAGGTGACGCGCGGGCAGGGGGTACGCCTCCTCGACGCGGCGCGCTGGGGCTTGGTTCCGAGCTGGGCGAGCGACCCGGCGGTGGGCTCACGCCTCATCAACGCCCGCTCGGAGACCGTTGCCGAGAAGGCCTCGTTCCGCGGCCCGCTGGCCTACGCGCGCTGTGTGGTACCGGCTGAGGGGTACTACGAGTGGCAGGCGCCACCGGCCGGGAGGCGCGCGAAAACGCCGTACTACATCCACGGTGACGACGGCGCCCCGCTGGCACTCGCCGGCCTCTACTCCCTGTGGCACGGCGAGTTGCTCACCTGCTCGATCGTCACCCGCGCCTCACGCGGTGAACTGGCCGGCCTGCACGACCGCGAGCCGGTCACCCTACGGCCCGCGGAGGTGGACCACTGGCTGGACCCGACCATGCGGGACACCGCCGAGGCCGCGGCGATCCTGCGCGCGCCCCGAGCGCCCCTGCGGTACCACCGGGTGTCGACCATGGTGAACACGGTGCGCAACAACGACCCCTCACTCATCGAGCCGGCCGCATAGCGCGGGACTTTCCACACCGCCGCTCCCCGACCTCGCGCCGGCTGGTTCACTGGCGATCGTGCCCCGCGACCACCATTCCCGCCTGCTGCTCACAGCCCTCGACGGCCCCAGCCTGGGAATGTGCTGGGTCGTCGTCGGGACGCTCGTCCTGGGGCGCGACGGCGACATCGCGGTCGCGGACGACGCCCTCTCCCGCGCCCACGTGGAGCTGCGCACGGGCCACGGCGCGGTCCGGTGCCGCGACCTCGGGTCGGCCAACGGCACCCGCGTGGAACGTCGCGGCGTGCGCCGTCGCCTCGGCCCGCGGTGGGTGCGGGTGCGGCCCGGCGCCGTGCTGCTGGTGGGGGGCGGCCGCTACCGGCTGGACCGGGAGCCACGACCCGCCCGCGCCACCACGTGGGGCCGAGCCCGCCTCGCCACCCTCGTGGTCCCGCTCGCCATGGCGGGCGCCATGGTCCCGTTCGCCGTCGGGGGGCCGCCCTGGCGCTGGTTCACCGTGCTCGTGCCCCTGGCCGTGGTGGCGACCGCCCTGCCCCGCTCCCGCGAGTTCGAGGTGGTGCGCCGCTCGCGCCCCGCGGAGATCCTCGTGGCGTCACGGGAGGGCCGGGCCTTCCACGCGAGGCCGGTGGTCCCCAACTGCCTGTCCGCGCTGCGATCCGGCGACCTCGCCGGGACAGGCTGGTCGTTCGCCGGCGCCGCTGCGCGGTCCAATGCGATCTGGCTCGCGGGCTTCCTGGCGGTCCACAACGACCCGGACGTCCTGCGCGTCACGTCCCCCTGGCTCACGACACACGGCCGAGGCCTGGAGGTGGTGTTCGACCCCAACCCGTCGTCCGGCCCCGCGAGCACCGCGGCCATGGTGACGTGGGACACGGTCCGGCCCGCGCTGTGGGCACCCGTGATGCGCGCACCCTCATGGGCGCGGGCAAGCGAGGCGTGGATCGGCGCCCTGGTGTCGGGTGCCGTGGCAGCAGGACTACCCGACAGGGTCGACCTCGCCGACCTCGTGGACACCGGGGTCCCGGGGATCGCCGCGGGCTGGGCGCGCCGCCCCGTCGACCTCAAGGTGCCGCTTGGGGTCGGTGGCGCCGGGCCGCTGGTGGTCGACCTGGCGGGCGACGGACCGCACGCGCTCGTGGCCGGTATGAGCGGGGCCGGCAAGAGCGAACTGTTGACGAGTTGGCTGCTCGCCCTCGCGGTGCGCAACGCGCCGCCCCTGCTTCACATGATCCTCGTGGACTTCAAGGGCGGCGCCGCCTTTGACGCGCTGCGGGACCTGCCCCACTGCGTCGGCGTCCTCACGGACCTCGAGGAGGACGAGACACGCCGCGCCCTGGAGTCACTCCGGGCCCAACTGCGGCTGCGCGAGCGCCGGTTGCGCGAGGTCGGCGCCCGCGACCTGTCGGAGTACAACGCGCGTGCGGACGAGCCACTGCCCGTCATCGTCCTGGTCATCGACGAGTATCGCGCGCTGGCAACGGACCACCCCGACCTCCTCGACCAGTTCCTCCGCCTCGCCAACCAGGGCCGCTCGCTCGGGATCCACCTGATCGCCGCCACCCAGCGTCCCGGCGGCTCGATCAGCCCGGAGTTGCGCACCAACATGCCGCTGCGCGTCTGCCTGCGGGTGGCCGAGACGGCCGACTCCCTAGACATGCTCTCGGTGCCGGACGCTGCCGGGCTGGAGAGCATCCCGGGGCGGGCGATCCTGCTCCGCGACGGCCGCAGCCGGGTGCAGGTGGCATGGGCCGGACCGCACCCGCAGGTGGCCGCGCTCGTCGAACGGATGCGCGGGATGTGGCCGGCCGACCTGCCGGCACCCCCATGGCCGCCGCCGCTACCCGGACACGTGTCGGCCGCGGTTCTTGCGGCCGGGGCGTTCGCTCTCGCCGACCACCCGGAGGAACTCACCCAGCACGTGGCGCCGCTGCGGCCAGAGGGACTCCTGGTGCTCGGCGGGGCGGGGACGGGGAGGACGGCGGCGGCCCACACGGCGGCGCGAGCCGCCCTGGCCGAGGGCGACCGTGTGTGGCTGGTCTCGGCCGCGCCGGCGCCCGCGTTCGACGCCGCCCCGCCGTCGTTCGGGGGCGTCATCGACCCGCGCCAGATACGCCTGGTCGCACGGCTCCTCGACCACGCGGCACGGCCCGCGCCGGACCGGCGGACCCTCGTGGTCGACGACGTCGAAATGTGGATCGACACCGTCGACGCGCTGCACGGGACCGGCGCGGCCGGCGGCGCGCTGGCCGTCCTACTGCGATCGGCGCGCTGTGCCGGGCTGCGTGTGGTGGTGGCCGCCCAGCCGGCCTCGGCGCACTCCCGCTGGGCGGAGCCGCTGCAGACCCGGCTCCATCTCTCGGGCACGGACCACTCCACGGCTCTCCTCAGCGGCGTCCCGCGCGACAAACTGGCGCTCCTGGGCGGGCGGACGCCGGGCCGAGGTGTGCTGCTGCCCGGCGCCACGGCGGTGCAGATCGCACTGACGGATACGGACGTCACCGTGGGCGGCGGTGCGGCGGCACACCGTTTCGTGCCACTGCCGCAGCGCGGTGTGGCAGCGGGATCACCGGGGCGCGTGCTCCTCGGGAGCGATGGTGAGGAGGCGGTGGGATTCCCGGCCGTGGGCGACGTCGTGATCATCGGCCCGCCCGGGAGCGGCCGGACTACGACGGCGCGCCTGGTCGCCGCGCAACACCCGACGGCGGAAGTCCAGGACGGCCAGTGGGCGCACACCGAGCGCCCCGTCATTGCGACCACGACCCCGTCGGCGTGGAACGCGGCCTACTCGGGGCCGCTCGCGCGACTGCGCGGCGGAGCAACCACGGTGCTGCTCCGCCCGGACCTCTTCGCCCGGCTCCCCGGGCTGGACTACGCGGCGGAACTCGAACCCGGGGGACCCGGGTACGGCGTCCTGGTGCACGACGGCCGTGCTCGGGCGCTGCGGCTTGCGCGGGGCCTCACACCGTCAGGAGTCGGCCTCGTCGTCGAACAGGAAGCCCGGGCGGCGGTTGGCGGCGACGAACGCACGCGCCGCCGGGGTGGCGAGCAGCGCGAGTGCGGTGACTGACAGGCCCGCCGGGATCGCGGCCAGCCACCCGAGGAACCCGGACAGCGCGAGCATCGAGAGGACCAGGAGCAGGTGCGCCGTGGCCAGCACCGCCCGTGGCCATGCGCGCCCCGAGAGCAGCGCCATCGAGGCGGGGATGAGGAGTGCGGCCACCACGAGGTAGTAGGCGTCCGTCCCGATCTGTGGGCCGGTCATACCGCCCAGGTTGGTCGCGAGGTCCCACATGGCGATGAGGGCAACGAGGCCCGCCATGGCAATGGTGATCGCGGCGGCGCCAAGAATCGCCGCCGGCCGGGGGTTGCTCACCAAGAGATCCTAGTCCCCGGTGTGAGCAAGCACACCCACCCCGGTTGGCGCGGTTCCCTTGTGCCCCTGTGGAGGCCGTGTGAAGCTTGATTTCAGCAAAGATCATTCAGTGCTCAAACCAACGCCGACTGTGACGTTGGTGTGCACCCACGGAGGAGAGAATTGATGGATTGGCGCCATCGTGCCGCATGCCTGACGGAGGACCCCGAGCTGTTCTTCCCGATCGGCAACACGGGCCCGGCCCTCGTGCAGATCGAGGAGGCCAAGGCCGTGTGCCAGCGCTGCCCCGTGGTTGACACCTGCCTCAAATGGGCACTTGAGACCGGTCAGGACGCCGGCGTGTGGGGTGGCCTCTCCGAGGACGAGCGTCGCGCCCTGAAGCGGCGGACCGCCCGCGCTCGTCGCGCCAGCTGACCCCGAGCCAGAGAGGGGGCACCCACGGGTGCCCCCTTTCGCATGCCGGCCGCTGTCCCCGATCACGCCGATCAGGTGGCCTTCGCGGCGTCGTCGCGCAGGTGAGCGTGCACGGTGACCACGGTGCCACCGGACTCCCCCGCCGCCCAGCTGATCGTGCCGCGGAGCTCCGCCTTGACGAGCGTGCTGACGATCTGCGTCCCGAGTCCGGAACCCGGGCCGCTGCCGCTGATCCCGTCGCCGTCGTCGGTCACCTCGACCGTCAGGTCCTCCCCCGCGCGAGTCGCCCGCACGACCACTTCACCGCCGTGCTTCCCGATCCCGTGCTCGACGGCGTTGGCCACGAGTTCCGTGAGCACGACGGCGAGCGAGGTGGCGACGTTCGCCGAGATCATCCCGAAGCTGCCCGCGAACCGGGTGGTGACCCGCTTCTCAGGCGTCGCGATGTCCGCGGCCATCGAGAGGATCCGGCCGATCAGGTCGTCGAAGTCCACGGTCTCGTCGATGGTCTGAGAGAGCGTCTCGTGGACCACCGCGATGGTCGAGACCCGGCGTTGCGCCTCGGCCAGCGCGCTCTTCGTCTCGGCGGAGTCGCTGCGGCGTGACTGCAGCCGCAGGAGCGCGGAAACCGTCTGCAGGTTGTTCTTCACCCGGTGGTGGATCTCCCGGATGGTCGCGTCCTTGGTCATCAGCTCGCGTTCGCGCAGCCGGATCTCGGAGACGTCGCGTACGAGCAGCAGCGCCCCGCGTCGCCGCCCGTACTCCGTGAGGGGAATGGCCCGCAGGGAGAGCGTGACACCGTGCGAGTCCACCTCCGTCCGCCACGCGGCCCGGCCCATGAGGACCACCGGGAGGGACTCGTCGACGGCGGAGTTCAGCTCGAGCTGCTCGGTCACCCCACTGGCGAGCACCTTGCCCACCAGCGGGCCCGGCACCCCGAGGCGGTGGAAGCCGCTCATGGCGTTCGGGCTCGCGTACATGACCGCACCCTCGGCGTCCAGGCGCACGATCCCGTCGCCGACGCGCGGCGAACCACGTCGGGCGGCAGGCGCCGCCTTGCTGGGGAACTCGCCCCGCGAGATCATCCCGCACAGCTCATCGGCCAGCGCGAGGTAGTTGACCTCGAGCCGCGAGGGCGACCGCGCGATCCCGAGGTTCGCCTCCCGCGCGAGGACCGCGATGGCCCGGCCGTTGCACACCACGGGGACGAGGTCCTCGCGCACGGCGTACGAGCCGGTCCAGCGCGGCTCCTGCGAGTGCTGGATCGTGCCCTCGGCGAGCGCCTTCTTCATCAGTTCCACCCGGGTGGCGGGCAGCTTCTGGCCGACGACGTCGTCCTGGTGCACCGTCACGCCGGTCGAGGGCCGGGAGTGGGCGACCGCGATGAAACCGCCCTCGTGCTCGATCCACAACACGAGGTCCGAGAAGGAAAGGTCGGCGACCACCTGCCAGTCGACCACGAGGAGGTGCAACCACTCCGACTCGGGAGGGGTCAGACTCCCGTGGATGCGAAGCATCTCGCCCAGATTCGCCACGCCCCCCAGCCTACGGCGTCGGAACGCTACCCTTGGCGCAGGAGGGATACCTGATGAAGTTCGAAGCCACCGTCCAATACCCGGCCGACCTGGCCACCGTCACCGCGATGCTCGTGGACCCCGAATACCTCGAATTCCGCATCCGGAAGCTCGGGGTCGAGGTCCTCGAACAGTCCGTCACCGGCGAGCCCGGTGCCCCGCGCATCCGCGTGCGGGCCGTGGTGCCGCAGACGATGATCCCCGCGAACTATCGCAGGTTCGTCCCAGCCGCCCTCAAGCTCACGCTGATCGAGGCGTGGCAGCCCAAGGCGGGCGACCGGTCCCCCACAGGCACGATGACCGTCGAGTTCGACGGCCTTCCGGCCCGGGCATCGGCCTCCTTCCGGCTGGACGGGACACCGTCGGGGTGCGAGCGGCACTACAACGGCGACGTGACCGCCAATGTCCCGCTCATCGGCAAGAAGCTGGAGACGGCCGCCGTCGGGGCGCTGACGGAGGTCGTGCGCGCCGAGCAGGCGGCGGCCGCGGAGTACCTCTCGCGCTGAGCGGTCAGGGGGCGGTTTCCCGGCCGGTGGCCTCCCGGCCTGCAGCGTCCCAGTCGGCGGCGGGCATGGTCCCCTCCTGTTCGAGCAACCAGCCGTACGGCGCCACGAGGCGCGCGGCCTCGGCCGGCCCCCAGCTGCCGGGTGCGTAGGGCAGGGGCTCCGGGCGCGCGTCGCCCTGCAGCGGCGCGAACGCGTGGAAGGCGGCCCGCAGCCCAGCCTCGGTGGTGAAGAGGGAGCGGTCGCCGTGGATGACGTCGTCGATGAGGGAGGCGTAGGGGCTGATCGGCTCACCCCCGGGGACGTCGTCGAGGTCGAGCATCGCCCGGCCCCAGGAGAGCTTCACGTCGGGTCCGGGCGCCTTGACGGTGATGCCGAGAAAGATCTCCCCCGCCCCCGAGAAGTTGATCTCGATGGTGTTGGGCCGCGCCGCGACGGCGGGCATCGGCCCGTCGGCCGGCCGTAGCACGAGGGTGATCATCTGCGCCTTGCGCGCCATCATCTTGCCCGTGCGCAGGACGAACGGGACCCCTCGCCAGCGGTCGGAGTCCACCCAGAGCCGCGCGGCCACGAACGTGTCCTGTGTGGAGTCCGGCTCCACGCCGTCGGTGTCCCGGTACCCCGTGAACTGCCCGAGCACGACGTCGTTGGCCGGGTCGAGCGGGCGGAAGCGGTGCAGCACGGCGTCACGCTCGAAGAGGATGGACTCCGGGTCGGCCATGTCGTAGGGCGTGTCCATCGCCACCTGGGAGGCGACCTGGAAGAGGTGGGTCACCAGCATGTCGAGGGACGCGCCGGTCGCCTCGTAGAACGCGGCCCTGTTCGCGACGTCCAGGTCCTCCGGGACGTCGATCTGGACCTGGGCAACCGCGTGGCGGTCCCACTGCGCCCCGAAGATCTTGTTGGCGAAGCGCAGCGTGTAGATCGTCTGGACGCCCTCCTTGCCGAGGAAGTGGTCGATCCGGAAGACCTGGTCCTCCCTGAGCGTGCGCTTCACGAGGGCGTCGAGTTCCTCGAAGGACTCCAGCGAGGTGCCGTACGGCTTCTCGAAGACCACGCGCGCGCCGTCCGCCAGTCCGTGGCGGCCGAGGCCCGCGGTGATGGACGGGAAGGCGACCGGCGGCACGGCGAGGAAGAAGACCACAAGCGGTTCGTCGCCGCCCAGCCCACGGAGTTCCCCGCGCACCTCGGCGAGGACGTCCGGCAGTGCCCCGGGGTCGTCCGCACCGAAAGCCCCGCCCACGTACCGCGCGTGGGTTGCGAGCTCCTCCCAGTCCTCGGGGAGGCCGCCGTTGCGTTCGAGGGATGCACGCAGGATCCCGACGAACGCGGCGTCGTCGATCGCGTCCATCGCGCACCCGACGAGCCGCCAGTGCCGCAGCATGAGGCCCCGCGTCCGGAGTTCCACGAGCGCCGGCATCACCATGCGCCCGGCAAGGTCCCCGGTGGCGCCGAAGAGCACGATGATCACGGATGAAGGGGTGGTAGCCACCCGCACCACGGTAGGTCACCGGGGCGGGCCGCGCGAGCCATGGCACAGCAAAGCGACCGTTTGCCTCTCGTCGCGCGCGCGGGGGCAGCCGTGGACGACAATTGCACTGTGGGTCGAACGCTGAAGGCGTGAGCAACCCACGAGCTTCGGATCCTGGAGGGTGAGCAAATGGCACGGAAGAACGAGAACACGGGTGGCAGGCTGGGCCCGCTGCTCGACCGCGCGGTGACGATACCGTCGTCGCGGATCCACCGCCACGTGGACGCCGTCCGCCGCAAGAACCCCGATGCCGCGCCGGCCGTCATCGTCGAGGCCCTTGAGACGCGCTTCCTCCGCCGGGCCGCGCGGGGCGGCGGGCTCATCGGGATGATCGCTGCAATCCCCGGGGTGGGCACCGGCACGGCACTCGTCCTCACCGGCACCCAGGTCGCCAGCTTCCTGCGCGACGCCGCCATCCACGTGATGGCGGTCGCGGATGTGTACGGCGTGCCCATCGACGACGTCGAGCGCCGCCGCAGCCTCCTGCTCGCCTCGCTCATGGGCGAGGAGGGCGCCAACGCCGTCCAGACGCAGCTCGGTGTCGGGTCGCTGTACTGGGGCCGGACACTGCTGACCCGCCTCCCAATCGGCACCGTCAAGGCGGTGAACATGTCGCTGCGCCGCCGGGCCGCCCGCAAGGGTGCCAAGGTGGGGAGCCGAGCGCTGGTGGGCCGCCTCTTCCCGTTCGGCATCGGCGCCGTGATCGGCTACACCGGCGGGAAGTCCATGGGCAAGGAGGTCACGAAGGGCGTCCGCGAAGCCTTCGGGCCTGCCCCGCGGACCTTCGGGCGGGCGGTGGGGCAGGTGCCGCGGATGGCCCGCGTGGTCATCCAGGACGAGGCATGAACACCGGGTACGAGGACCTCCTCCGCCTCGTGATGGACCACGGCGTCGCGAAGGAGGATCGCACCGGCACCGGGACCCTGTCGATCTTCGGCCACCAGTTGCGTTACGACCTGTCCGACGGCTTCCCACTCGTCACCACCAAGCGGGTCCACATGAGGTCGATCACCTACGAGTTGCTGTGGTTCCTGCGCGGGGACTCGAACGTCCGCTGGCTGCAGGACAACGGCGTGCGCATCTGGAACGAGTGGGCGGATGCGGACGGCGACCTCGGTCCGGTCTACGGCGTCCAGTGGCGCGCTTGGCCCACGCCGGACGGCCGCCACATCGACCAGATCGCGAACGTACTCGAGACGATCCGGTCGAACCCCGACTCGCGGCGCATGGTGGTCTCCGCCTGGAACGTCGCGGAGCTGGACCGGATGGCGCTCCAGCCGTGCCATGCCCTGTTCCAGTTCTACGTGGCGGACGGGCGGCTGTCGTGCCAGCTCTACCAGCGCTCGGCGGACCTCTTCCTCGGCGTTCCCTTCAACATCGCCTCCTACAGCCTGCTGACGCACATGGTGGCGCAGCAGACCGGACTGGAGGTGGGGGACTTCGTCTGGACCGGCGGGGACTGCCACATCTACACCAACCACCTGGACGCCGTGCGGGAGCAACTGTCCCGTGATCCCTACCCGTTCCCCACACTGCGGCTGCGACCGGCACCGTCACTGTTCGACTACACGTACGACGACGTCGTGGTGGCGGACTATCAGCACCATCCCGCCATCCGCGCCGAGATCGCGGTGTGACCCGATGATCTCGATGATCTACGCCCAGGCCAACGGCCGCGTCATCGCCGCCAACGGCGTCATGCCCTGGCACGTGCCTGAGGACCTGCGGTACTTCAGGGACAAGACCCGCGGCAAGACCCTCCTGATGGGGCGCACCACGTGGGAGGCCCTGGAGCCGGAGTTCCGCCCGCTGCCGGGACGCCGGAACATCGTGCTGAGCCGGGACCCGGACTTCCATCCGGAGGACGCCGAGGTGGTGCGCACGCTCGCGGAGGGTCTCGCGTCCGACGACGAGGTGTGGGTGATCGGCGGCGGCGAGATCTATCGCCAGGCACTGCCGTTCGCCGACCAGGTGCTCATCACCCAGATCGACACGGACGCCCCCGGCGATGTCCACGCCCCCGAGATCCCCGACGACGCGGTCGAGTGGGAGCCATGGCAGCTCTCGCGCAGCGGGCTGCGCTACCGGTTCGGCATCCACCGCCCCAAGCGGGCGTGAGAAGACGCGGTCATGACAAGGGGCCCGGTCCATCAGGACCGGGCCCCTTCTTGTAGCGGGGGAGGGATTCGAACCCTCGACCTCCGGGTTATGAGCCCGGCGAGCTACCGAACTGCTCCACCCCGCGTCGGCTCCCCCACTCTACGTCGCGCATGAACGGCGAGGCAAACCGTGGTGAGGGTGCGTTGTCTCACACCTGGCTCACGGGTTGGTTGCTCCGTCGGTCGGTGCGTCGGTGGTCCCGGTCGTGCCGTCCCCGGCGGGCGCCGTCTCGACGTCCACCGGCACCTGGCCGGTGATCGCGGCCTCGGCGGCGATGGCGTCCTTCAGCGCCGCGTCGAGGTCGGACTGTGCCTTGCCGTACGCGGTCCAGTCGCCGCTCGCGAGGGCCGCGTCGGCGTCACGCATCGCCTGCGCGGCAGCAGCGAGCGCCACCCGCAGGTCCTCCTCCGGGGTGGTCTCGACCACCGCTCCGTTGTCGCCCGGTTGGGGGTTCGCGGCGCCGGCATCCGCCGTCTGGGCGCCCGAGTCACCCTTGAACACCTGGTCGAGCGCTTCGGACAGCGTGGGTGCGAAGCCGATCTCGTCACCGAATGACACGAGCACGCGGTGCAGGAGCGGCACCTGGGTGCCGCGGGCCGACTGCGTGTACACCGGCTGCACGTACAGCAGGCCGCCGCCCACCGGGAGCGTCAGCAGGTTGCCACGCAGCACCTGGGAGTCGTTCTGCTGGAGCAGGTTCAGCTGCTGCGAGACCGTCGGGCTCGCGTTGAAGAGGTTCTGCACCTGGCCGGGTCCGGGGACCGTGAGGTCACGCGGCAACTCGAGGAGCCGGAGGGTCCCGTAGCCCTCGGCGATCACCCCCGCGGTGTTCCCGGGGTCGGCGTCCACCGCCAGGAATCCCGTCAGGATCTGGCGCCCCGACTGCCCGCCGGGGATGAAGCTCGAGGTGAGCGAGAAGGTCGCCTTCTCGGTCCCGGGCATCTTGAGGGTCATGTAGTACGGGGGCTGCGGCACGGCCTCACCACCCACCGGGTCGTTGGGGTTGGCCCAGAAGTCGTTCCCGGAGTAGAACGAGCCGGCGTCCTGGACGTGGTAGCGCGTGAGCAGTTGCCGTTGCACCTTGAACAGGTCCTCCGGGTAGCGCAGGTGACTCATGAGGTCGCCGGAGATCGCGGAGGTCGGTTCGATGATGCCCGGGAACACGCCCTTCCAGGCCCGCAGGACCGGGTCCTCGGTGTCCCACTCGTAGAGCCGCACCGAGCCGTCGTAGGCGTTGACGACTGCCTTGACGGAATTGCGGAGGTAGTTGACCTCGTTCACGGGGGTCAGCATCTGTGCCTGCGTGCCGAGCGACGTCAGGGTCGCGGTCTCCAGTGCCTCGCGCGCGGAGTACGGGTAGTCGTTGGACGTCGTGTACGCGTCCACGATCCAGACGAGGTCCTTGCGGGTGTCCGGGTTGCCGTCCGAGTCGACGACGGCGGGGTAGGTCCGCCCGTCGAGCGTCAGGAAGGGAGCCACCTCCGCGACCCGCTGGCGTGGGTCGCGGTCGTAGAGGATCTGCGACTCGCTCGTCACACGGTCGGAGAAGAGGAGGTTGAAGGCCTGGAACTTGATGGCGTAGAGCACCTTGTTGAGGAAATTCCCCACCGAGGGACCGCCGTCGCCGGTGAAGGTGTAGGACACGTACTGGTTGTCGGCGTTGTCATCGGGGTAGTCGAACTCCCACGGGGTGGTGCCCTCGGGCGCCCCGACGACGGAGTAGCTGGCGGAGTCCTGGCCGAAGTAGACGCGTTGCTCGTACTCCCCCAGGAGGCCGGTCGAGGGAACTCCCCGCTCGAAGAACTGCGGTTGGCCGTCGGCGGCCGTCCGGTTGCCGTAGGCGGCCGCGACCCCGTAGCCGTGGGTGTAGACCGTGTGGTCGTTGACCCAGGTGCGCTGGTCCGGACCCAGTCCGTCCTGGTTGAGCTCGCGCACCGCGATGACGGTGTCGTGGTTCTCGCCGTCGATCGTGTACCGGTCCACGGAGAGCGTGTCCGGGAAGTCGTAGTACTGCCGGTTCTGCTGGTACTGGCGGAACGTCTGGTCCACGATCGTGGGGTCGAGGAGGCGGATCGACGCCGTCGAATCGCTGTCCTCCCGCAACTGGCCCGCCTCGGTGTCCGTCCGCGCGGAGTACCGCTGCCGTTCGACGTCCTCGAGGCCGTACGCGGCGAGGGTGGCGTCGATGTTCCGCTGGATGTACTTCGATTCCGTCTCGACGGCGTTCGGGTCCACCTGGAACCGCTGCACGATCGCGGGGTAGGCACCACCCACGACGATCGAGGAGACGATCATCAGGGACAGCCCCACCACCGGGAGCCGCCAGTTGCCGCGGGCGGCCGCCACGAGGAACAGGACGCCCACCACCACCGCGATGCCCGCGAGGATCGCCTTGCCGGGCATGGATGCGTTCACCGCGGAGTAGCCGGCACCCGTGAACTTGTCCCCCTCGGAGACCAGGAGCGAGTAGCGGTCCAGCCAGAGGCTCACGGCCCCACCGAACGCCATGAGGGCGGCGAGCACCGCGATCTGTACGCGCGCCGGCCGCGCCACGGAGAACCGCGGAGCGACGGCGATCGCGCCATAGAGGTAGTGCACGGCGGTTGACGCGATGAGCGAGACGGCCACCACCCACATGAGGGAGGAGACCACGAGGCGCAGGAACGGCAGCGTGAAGACGAAGAACGCGACGTCCATCTCGAACTGGGGATCGGTGGTCCCGAAGGGGACCGCGTTCAGCCACAGCATGACCGTGCGCCACTGGGCGGCGAGCGAGGAGCCGAGGAAGAGGCCCGAGAATGCCACGACGGCACCAAAGACCACCCTGCGCAGCGGCGCGAGTTGCTGGCGGTACTGCTCGAGGTTGCGGTCGGACGCCCCCACCGGCACGTAGGTCTGCCGGGCGCGGTAGGCGAGCAGCGTGTTGAGCCCCACCACCCCGCCCATGAGGAGGAACCCGAGCACGAAGAGCGCCGCACGCGCGAGCCACTCCGTCCAGAAGACGCGAGTGAACCCGAGTTGGTCGAACCACAGGACGTCGGTCCAGACCTCCGCCAGGGAGACCACGATGCCGGCAAGGATCAGAAGCACGACGACGGTGGGACCGAAGGCCCCGCGGCGCGCGGATGGCTTGACACCGGCCGCCGGGGGTGGGGTCTCCCGCGGGCGGTCGGCCGATGGGTTGTCAGCGTACGTCACGAAAAGTCCTCCATGTCATTTGGGGAGAAACCTAGCCTTACACACTTCGGCTACGATGTGGACCTCGTGACCAGCTCCCAGAACCCCGCCCAGAGCTCCCTCGCCACCGCCGTCCTCGAGCTCGAGCAACACGCGGCCGGGTACGGGTGGGACGGCCCGGTCCTCGTCTTCGCGCTCGTCAACTCGCGCGCCGCCACGCTCCGCGACCCGCGGTTCGCCGACACGCTGCCCGACCGTGAGCGTGCCGCGGCGGACCCGCACCACCTCACCGCCGTCGAGCAGCAGGACCTCCCGCACGCCGACTCGCTGGAGGACCTCCTCGCCTCGCTGGCGTGGCCCGACACGGTGGACGGGGCCGCCGTCGTCGTCGAGAGCCTCCTCGGGGCCGACGCCGGGCAGGACGTGCGGCTCGCGGTCGGGGTGCTGCGGGGCGGCGAGAGCTGGTGCGCCGTGCGGCTGCGGTCGCACGACGACGACGCGCTCGTGTTGTCCTCCGCCGACGCCGTCCCCGGCCTGGTCGAGGCGGTGCGCGCGACGTTGACGCCGCCACCCGGCAGCCAGCCGCCACCCGCCAGCTAGCTGCCGCCGGCGGCCACGCACCTGGGGAGGTCAGCCGTGTCGCCCGCCGCAATCGCCTCCACGGCGTCCACCGCCTGCGCCAGGTCGACGATCGAGACCACCTCGAGGCCGGCGGGCTCGTGGCCCACGACCTCGGCGCAGTTGTCGACGGGGGCGAGGAACCAATCGGCGCCGTCTCTCACCGCCCCGAACATCTTCTGGCGGATGCCGCCGATGCCGCCGACGTAGCCGTCCACGCTCATGGTGCCCGTTCCCGCGATGACCTCCCCACCCGTGAGGTCGCCCGGGGTCATGATGTCGACGACGCCGAGCGCGAACATCGTCCCGGCCGACGGGCCACCGATGTTGTCGAGGTCGAACCGCACGTCCACGGGTAGGGACAGGTCCGCGGTGATGAAGACGCCGAGCACCGAGCCCGGCCGGTCGTCGCCCTCGGGGCGCGCGGACGTCTCGAATTCCGCCGTGCCCGGTTCGCCGCCGCGGTCGTACTCGATGGCGATGGTGGTGTGGGCCGGTACCGCGCGCATGAAGTCGGTGAGGTCCCGGAAGTCCACGAGCTCGATCCGCTCGCCCGTGTCGCGGCGGGTGACCGCGGTGAGCACGTCATCCACCACGAGGACGCCCGCGGCGTTCGAGCCCTCGACGGTCTCCGCCACCCGCAGCACCATCGGCACCGTGTAGCCGAGCTGCTGGAGGGCCGCGGCCGCAGCATTGGACTGCGAGGCCGCCATCTGGGCGCTCTGGTACTCGGAGAGCTGCTGTGCGTCCCGCTCGTCCCCGAAGGCCTCCTCGCGCGGCAGGACCACGGTGTCACCACGCAACCAGCCGTCCACCACGTCGAAGGTGCTCACGGGATTGTCCGGCCCCCCGGAGACCGAGACGGTCGTGAGCCGCAACTCACCGGCGGACACGGAGTGCTCCTCGGCTCCACTGACGGCGATGATCGGCGAGCCGTTCCTCTCCCCGAGGGTGTCCACGGTCGGCCCGGGCCGTTGCACGGCGTACGGCGCGGGGAGCAGCATCATCCCCGCGAGGAGCAGCGCCAGCACCACGCCCGCGACGCCGACTATCCTGCCGGCGCGGTCGAGCATCGGAAGGTCGGGGGGCGCCGGTGGTGTCACAGGGCTCATTGTGCCCCACGTGCGTGCGCCGGCCCTCGTGCGCCCAGAGCGAATCCCCGGACCGGGACTCCCGGCAGCCGCGCGTTCGTTACGGTTGTCCTCGACGGAAGGAACGGCAATGCCGAACGAGTTCGAATCGTGGGAGGACGTCCTGCGCTCCCTGCTGGGCGACGACGCAGCCGCGCAGGCCATCGAGTCCATGCGTGCGGCCGGGCTGGACCCCGCGGCCATGGGTGAGGCAGCCGGACTTCCCCAGGACCGTGACCAACTCATGATGATGGTCAACCAGGTGCAGGCGATGCTCGCCGCGTCCGGCGACGGGCCGGTCAACTGGAAGCTCGCTCACGACGTCGCGCGCCAGCAGGTCCACGCCGGCGGGGACCCGTCCCTGACCGCAGCGGAGGAGGCGCGCGTGCGCCAGAGTCTCCAGGTGGCCGACCTCTGGCTCGATCCCGTCACCACCCTCGGCCCGAGCCGCGGCCCGCGCGCCGGGCTCTCCCGCGCGGCGTGGGTGGAGAAGACCCTCGGCACGTTCCAGAGGCTCGCCGAACCGGTGGCCGGCTCGGTGGTGCAGGCCATCGTGGACACCCTGCGGGCCGAAACGGGCACGGTGGAGGGCCTCGGCCTCACCGGGGTCTCCGCCACCGACCTCCTGCGGCGCCTCGGCGGGGCCGCCTTCGGGATGCAGCTCGGCAGCGCCGTCGCCACGCTGGCCCGGGAGGCGTTCGGCTTCTCGGACATCGGGCTGCCGCTCACCGACGACGCGGCGGTCGCCCTCATCCCCCGCAACGTGGACGAGTTCGGCGACGGGCTCGACGTGCCGTCCAGCGAGGTCATGCAGTTCCTGGCCGTCCGTGAGGTGGCCCACGCCCGCCTCTACTCGGGCGCACCGTGGCTCCGTTCGCACGTCCTGGGGATCGTCGAGGCCTACGCCCGCGAGATCAGCATCGACACCGCCGCGATGGAGGAGGCGTTCCGCGCCATCGACCCCTCCGATCCGCAGCAGTTGCGCGACGCGATGGGCTCCGGCGTCTTCGCCCTGGACGTCTCCGACGGGCAGCGCCAGTCCCTCGCCCACCTCGAGACCACGCTCGCCGTGATCGAGGGCTGGGTGGAGGAGGTGACGCGCCAGGCGACGCAGGGGCAGCTCACCCACGTCGTCGCGCTGACGGAGATGATGCGGAGGCGGCGCGCAGCCGGTGGGCCCGCGGAGGACACCTTCAAGAACCTGGTGGGGCTCGAGCTGCGGCCCCGCCGGCTGCGGGACGCCGCCGCACTCTGGGCCAACCTCACGGCGACGCGCGGCATGGAGGAGCGCGACCGGCTGTGGTCCCACCCGGACCTCATGCCCTCGGCCGCGGAACTCGACGACCCCACCGCGTTCACCGCCGCCCGCGCCGCGGCCTCGGAGGACTTCGACGATGCCCTCGAGGCGCTGCTGAACGAGGCCGACGGCGAGCAGGCGCCGGACACGCCGGCCTGACGTTTTCCACAGCCCCGGAGCGACCGGGGCGGCGTGCTGGCACCCTGAAGCCATGCGTGTGAACCAGCCCGTGTTGTGGCGCCGCCCCGGGGAACTGCAGGTGGGCACCAGCCCGTCGCGTGCCGTGGTCCTCCGCGACCTCACCCCCGCCGAGACGGCACTCCTCCTCGACCTCGCGCGGCCCCGCACGCGGGCGTGGCTGGATGCCGCCCTCGAACAGGGCGGCATCGCCCCGGACCGCTGGGGCCGCCTGTGGCGCGCCGTCATGAGGGCCACCACTCCCCCGGCGCCGGAGGAGACCCCGATCGCGGGCGCCGTCGTCGCGCTGCTCGACCGGCACCCCCTGACGGTTGCCGCCGGCCGGGCGCTCGGGGAGGCCGGGACCCGGGTGGTCCAGGTGCCGCTCGACGGGACGCCGGAGGAGCCCGCGCCCGGGGCGCGCGCCCCCCACCTGGCGATCCTCACGGACTCGCGAGTCACGGACCCCGTCCGCGTGGCGCCCCTCATGCGGCACGACGTGGCGCACCTGCCCGTGGTCGTCGACGACGACGGCGTGAGCGTCGGGCCGGTGGTGACCCCTGGCGTGGGGCCCTGCAGCCGGTGCCTCGACCTCGCGCGCGCCGGCGGTGACGACGCGTGGCCGGCACTCGCGACCCAGCTGCGCCTCCTGCCCTGGGTGCCGCTGGCCGGCGCGACGGCGGGGTTCGCACCCGCCGTCGTCGCGTGGGCGGCAGCAGGGCACCTCGCGGGGAAGCCCCCGCGCGGCTGGCGCATCACGGACCGGGAGATCATCCCGATCGCGCCGGTTGCGGTCCACCCGGACTGTACCTGCGCCGGGCTCACGCCGCCTTGCGGGGCCGGCCCCGGCCCCGTTTGACCGCGATGACGACGCCGTCGAGGAAGATCTCCCCGCCCCAGACACCCCACGGCTCGCCGCGTTCGACGGCGCCCGCGAGACAGGCCGCCCGCAGCGGGCACCCGCCGCACAACTGCTGGGCGCGCGCGGTCTCGAGGGTGCCCTCGGCGAACCACAGGTCGGGGTCAGTCTCCTGACAGGGGGTGGTGTGTGTCGAGATCTCGGTGAGATGCACGATGGTCTCCTGGCCGGGCCGTCCCGGCTGGTGACCGGGAGCTACAAGGTGGGGGAAGGGGGCAGGGCTGCGCCGCGCAGGCGCCCGCCGGGCAGGGAAATACGCAGGAACATGCGAGCACCTCCTCCAGACCTCGATGTGGAAACCACTCCGGTCACCATAGTGAGCCGGTCGCCGCCGTGTCCAGACAATTACCGGGACCAATTCCGGCCGTCACTTCGCGGCCGCCGTCCACTCGGCCACCGTGGCGAGCAGGTGCGGTCCATAGCTCTCCAGCTTGGTCGCCCCGATACCCCGCAGCAGGGTCAGCTGGCGCAGGTTCTTCGGCTTGGAGGTGGCGATCGCGCGCAGGGTGGTGTCGTGCAGGATGGTGTAGGCGGGCTTCGACTGCCGGCGAGCCTCCTCGGCCCGCCACTCGCGGAGTTTCTCGAAGAGTTCGGCGTCCGCCGGGTCCAGCTCGTCCTTCCCGGCCTCGGCGGAGCGCGGTCTCGGCGAGCGCACCGCCGCCTCCTCCTCCGGCCAGATCCCCGTCAGGAAGCGCGAGTGCTTGCGCGAACCCCGGCCCCCGGCAGTGCGGGCGCGGGCGAACGAGAGTTGCAGGTGCTCGCGGGTGCGCGTGACACCCACGTAGAGCAGCCGCCGCTCCTCCGCGACCTGCTCCGGGGTCGTCGCCATGGAGATGGGCACGAGCCCGTCGGACAGCCCGATGAGGAACACGGCGTCCCACTCGAGCCCCTTGGCGGCGTGCACGGAGGCGAGGGTGACCCCGTCGGCGATGGGGGCGTTCTGGGCCGCCGCGCGGTCGTCCAACTCGTCGCGGAAGTCGCCGAGGCTCGCCCCGCGGCGGGCATAGAGGTCGTCCGCGAGTTGGACGAGCGTGTTCAGCGAGTCCCAGCGTTCCCGGACCGCGCCGCGTCCGGCGGGGGGTTCCTGGCTCCACCCCACCGAACTGAGCGCGGACCGGACGAGGTCGGGCATCGCGCCGTCAGGCTCCACCTTCGAGGCCGCGCGCAGCGCGACGACCGCGCCCTTGACCTCCGGCCGCGAGAAGAATCGCTCGCCGCCCCGCAGTTGGTAGCCGACGCCCGCGCGGCTCAGCGCGTCCTCGACGACCTCCGACTGCGAGTTCGTCCGGTACAGGACGGCGATCTCGCGCAGCGGCACACCCTGCTCCACCAGTTCCAGCACCCGGGCCGCCACACCCGCGGCCTCAGCGACGTCGTCGTCGTAGGCCTCGTACCGGACCGGCACCGACGACGGTCGTTGCGCCTCCAGCGTCACCGCGCCGGCGCTCATGCGTCCCGTCCGCGACGTGAGGAGGCGGTTGGCGAGCGAGACGACCTGCGGGGTGGAGCGATAGTCACGCACGAGGCGCACCACGTCCGCGTCCGGGTACCGCCGCGGGAAGCCGGAGAGGTGTTCCGGGCTCGCGCCGGTGAAGGAGTAGATCGTCTGGGAGACGTCTCCCACCACACAGATCTCCTGGCGGCCGCCCAGCCACAGGTCGAGGAGCCGTTGCTGCAGGGCGGAGACGTCCTGGTACTCGTCCACGACGAAGTGCCGGTACTGGCGGCGCACCTGCGCGGCGACGTCGTCGCGCTCCGCGAGGATACCGACCATGAGCAGGAGCACGTCCTCGAAGTCGATGACACTGCGCTCGGTCTTGACCTCCTCGTACATGCGGATGACGTTCGAAACGGTGGCCAGGTCGCACCCGCCGGCCTCCTCCTTGCCGGCCGCGGCGGCGCGGCGCTGGTAGTCGTCCGCCGTGATCATGCACACCTTGGCCCACTCGATCTCCGCCGCGAGGTCGCGGATCGTGAGCTTGTCGACGCCGACGCCGAGCCTGTTCGCGGCCTCGGCGACGATGGGCGCCTTGTGCTCCTGGATCCGGGGTACCGACCCACCGATCGCCTGCGGCCAGAAGAACGAGAGCTGCCGCAGCGCCGCGGAGTGGAACGTGCGCGCCTGCACCGCCCCCGCGCCGAGGTCGCGCAGCCGGGAGCGCAACTCGCCCGCCGCCCGGGCCGTGAACGTCACGGCCAGCAGGTCCTGGGTGGTGTACACGCCGGAACGCACGCCGTGCGCGATCCGGTAGGTGATGGCGCGGGTCTTGCCGGTGCCCGCGCCCGCGAGGACGCACAGCGGGCCGTTCAGGTTGGTCGCCACGACCCGCTGGTCGTCGTCGAGCGCGGAGAGGAGGTCGTCGTTCATCACCCTCCATTGTGCAGCGCCCCACCGACATCCATACGCTGGCCCCAGGGAGACAGTCACGCCCCCGGACCACGGCACCGTCACGATGTTCACCACGTCGTGGTGCGGCTACTGCCGCCGCCTGAAGCGCCAGCTCGGCTCGGAGGGAATCGCCTACCGCGAGGTGGACATCGAGGAGGCGCCGGATGCCGCCGCCTTCGTGGAGACGGTCAACGGCGGCAACCAGACCGTCCCGACCGTGCTCTTCGCCGATGGCTCGGCGGCTACCAATCCGTCGCTCGCCCAGGTGCGGGTGCGGATCGACGGCGCCCGCGGGTCCGGGGTGGGCGGGCGGTAGGTCCCGCTCCCCTCAGGGACCGGGGGCGGGGATCGGACCGCCGTACCAGGCCTCGAGCAGCGAGTACGCCACGGACGCGACCCCGGGCAGACCCACCTCACCGGCCGCGACCGCCGCGGCGAGCTCCGCCCGGGTGAAGAACCGCGCGTCCGTGATCTCGACCCCGTCCACCTGCGCCTCGGGTGTCCCGAGGACACGCGCCTCGAAGGCGAACATCAGGGACCGTGGGAACGGCCATGGCTGGGACCCGCGGTAGATCACCTCGGCGACCTCCATGCCGACCTCCTCGCGCGTCTCCCGCACCACGGCGTGCTCGATGGACTCCCCCGGTTCCACGTACCCCGCCACCATCGAATAGCGCCCGCGGGGGAAGTGGGAGGCATGGGCGAGCAGCAGCCGGTCGGACCCGTCTATCACGGACATGATCACCGCCGGGTCGGTGCGCGGATAGTGCTCCGTCCCGCAGCCGTGGCAGCGCCGCACCCAGCCCGCGGCTTCCACCTCGGTCCGCTCGCCGCATCGCGGGCAGAACGCGGAGTGGCGGTGCCAGTTCGCGATCGCGAGCGCGGGGACGGCGACGGCGCGCTCCCCCGCGGGCATCGACGCCATGACGGTCCGCAGGTCGTGGTAGTCATGCCCGTCGTGGCGCGGCCCGATGGCGAGCACGTGCCCCCTGCCCTCCGCGTCGCGCCCCAGGTAGACGTGGGTGCTCCCGTGGAGCTCCAGGTAGTCGGCACCCGCCACCGTGTCCAGCCGCGAGCCGGCGACCGCGAGGTCACCCAGCTCGTCCACGAGGACCACCACGGTATCCTCCCCGTCGAGGAGCTCCCCCACCAGCCCTTCGCGCGTGCGCCCTGATGTGTCCGGGTCGATCCCCGCGTGTGCGAGCGGCAGGTCGAGGATCACGCGGCGCTCCGGGACGTCGCGCGGATGGTCGCCTGGCCGAGCACGCGCGAGCCGAGGTACACGACGGCGGACTGCCCCGCCGCCAGCCCGCGGGTGGTCCCGTCCAGGTCGATGTGGAGCGCCTCCCCGTCGCGCCGGACGACGGCGGCGAGCGGCTCCCCGTGTGCGCGCAGCTGGACGCTGGCGGCGGTGGGGCGGTCGGCGGGGACGTCGTCGGCGAGCCACACCGTGTCCGCACCCTCGATCACGTCGACGGACAACAGCGCGGCCGGCCCGACGACCACGGTGTTGGATCCCGGGCGCACCTCGAGGACGTAGCGCGGCGCACCGTCCGGCCCGGGCCGGGACAGCGCGAGCCCCCGCCGCTGCCCGACGGTGTAGGCGTAGGCGCCGTCATGCTCCCCGACCTCGCGGCCCGTCTCGTCCAGGATCGGCCCCGGCGCGGCACCCAGGCGGGCACGCAGGAAGCCCTTCGTGTCGCCGTCGGCGACGAAGCAGATGTCGTAGGAGTCCGCCTTGGCCGAGACGCCGAGCCCGCGCGCGGCGGCCTCGGCACGCACCTGGGCCTTCGAGGTCACGTCCCCCAGCGGAAACAGCGCGCGCTGCAGCCGCTCGCGGCCCATCACGGCCAGCACGTAGGACTGGTCCTTCAGCGGGTCGAGCGAGCGGTGCAGTTGCGGTGGCGTGCCGGGGATCACGCGGGCGTAGTGGCCGGTGGCGACGGCGTCGAAGCCGAGTGCGAGACCGCGGTCCAGCAGTGCGGAGAACTTGATGTGCTCGTTACAGCGCACGCACGGGTTGGGCGTGCGGCCCGCGGCGTACTCGGCGAGGAAGTCGGCCACGACGGTCTCCTCGAACTCCTCCGAGAGGTCCCACACGTAGTACGGGATCCCGAGGACGTCCGCGGCACGCCGCGCGTCCGAGGCGTCCTCGATGGAGCAGCAGCCCCGAGACCCGTTGCGGTGTTGCGCCCGCGACCGGGAGAGTGCCATGTGGACGCCGACGACGTCGTGCCCCGCCTCCACGGCGCGCGCAGCGGCCACGGCGGAGTCCACCCCGCCGGACAATGCTGCGAGGACCTGCATGTTCCCTCCTCAGGGCCGGTCACCTGCGGTGGGCGAGCCGTGCCCGGCTGATCACGGGGCCGATCGCGTCGGCGAACGCCGCGACATCGGCGCTGGTCGAACTCCACCCCAGACTACAACGCAGTCCGCCGCGGCTCTGTTCCGCACCGAACCCCATCGCGAGGACCACGTGGGACGCCTCCTGCACCCCCGCGCGGCACGCGGAACCCGACGACGCCGCGATCCCGGCCCGGTCCAGCCCGAACAGGAGGGCGTCCGCGTCGACGTCGTCGATCACGACGTGGGCGATCGACGGCAACCGCTCGGCCTCCGGCAGCCCGGCGCCGCTCGCGTGCACCCCGCCACAACCCAGCAGGTGGCCGGTGATCGCGTCGCGCAGGGCGCGCAGCCGCGTCGCCTCCCCCACCATCTCGGCGACTGCGAGCCGCAGCGCCGTCGCGAGCGCAACCGCCCCCGGCACGTTGAGCGTCCCGGACCGCAGCCCGCGCTCCTGGCCACCGCCATGGGACAGCGGCGCCAGCGGCGTGTCGCGGCGTACCAGAAGTGCGCCGATGCCGACCGGCGCCCCGAACTTGTGGCCCGAGAGGCTCAGCAGGTCCACCCCGGCGGCGTGGAAGTCGACCGGGACGTGCCCCACGGCCTGCACCGCGTCCGTGTGGACCGGCACCCCCGCCGCCCGCGCGCGGTCCACCACGGCGGCGAGCGGCTGCAGCACGCCGGTCTCGTTGTTGGCCCACATGACGGAGACCACCGCCGCGGTCTCGTCCAGCGCGAGCGCGTCCGCGCGCACCCGGCCGGCCGGATCCACCGGGAGCACCTCGACGGCGAACCCCTCGTCCCCCAGCGCGGCCGCGGCGTCCAGGACGGCGTGGTGCTCGACGGCGCCCACCACCACTCGCCCGAAAGCGAGCCGCCGCCGCGCACGGGCGACCCCCACGACGGCCATGTTGTCCGCCTCCGTGCCGCCGGAGGTGAACACAACCTCGACGGGGTCGGAACCCAGCAGCGCCGCGACCTCCTCGCGGGACTCCTCGAGAGCGCGCCGCGCGCGGCGTCCCGCGGCGTGGACCGAGGAGGCGTTGCCGGTGCGGAGCACCTCGTCGTGGTACGCCGCGGCGGCCTCGGGGCGGACCGTGGTGGTGGCGGCGTGGTCCAAGTAGTGCATCAGCGCTCGCGCAGCGCCTCGATCGCCTGCGCCAGCACCTCGGCCGCGTCACCCACCACGCCGAAGTCCGCCAGTTCGAAGATCGGCGCCTCGGAGTCGGTGTTGATCGCCACGATGACCTCCGCGGCCCGCATCCCGCCCGTGTGGTGCACGGCGCCGGAGACGCCGGCGCCGATGTACAGCTTCGGGGCGATGGTGACCCCGGTCTGCCCGATCTGGGCGCTGTGGTCGATCCAGCCCTCGTCGGTGGCCACGCGCGTGGCGCCCACCGCGCCCCCGAGCGCGTCGGCGAGCTGTTCCACGAGCGAGAAGTCGCCGTCCAGGCCGCGCCCGCCCGCCACCACGACCCGTGCCTCGTTGAGGGCGGGCCGCCCCGACTCCGGGCGTGGCACGCGCGCCTCCAGCGTCACGGCCCGCGCGGCGTCGGACAGTTCCGCGGCGACACGCACCACCGCGACGGCGCCCCCCGGCGCCTCGACGGGTTCGAACGACGTCGGCTTGACCGCGAACACCGGCAGTCCCCGCGTCACCTCGCACTCGGTCTCCCAGGTGCCGGCGAGCACGCTCTTGGATGCGATCACCCGGGCGCCGTCCACGCGGAGGCCGGTCACGTCGACGATCGCGCCGCCGTCGAACAGCACGGCGAGGCGCGCCGCGATCGCCTTGCCGGCGAACGTGGACGCGAGGAGGACGGCGTCGGGACGGGACTCGCGGATCACACCGGCCGCGGCGTCGGCGACGACGGCCGGGTCCAGGGGGTGGCCATCGAAGTCGGGCACGTGGACGCGGTCGACCCCGAATCGGGCGAGCACCTCCACGTCGGGCTCTCCGAGGCTGACCACCGCGACGGTCCCCAATGAACGCGCCGCGGTGAGGACCTCGAAGTGGGAGGTGGTGAGGACGCCCGGGACGATGACAAGGGTCTGCACGATCACACCAGCCTGTTCTCGAGGAGGTACGCGGCCAGGCGTCGGCCGCCGTCGCCCGTGTCGGTGATGATGGTGCCCGCGGGGCGGGGCGGGCGGGGGGCGGCGCGCACGACCGCGACGGCGGGGGTGACGTCGTCAAGCCCCAGGTCACCGAGGTCCCACGTGGCGATCGGCTTCTTCTTCGCCGCCATCATGGTGCGGAAGTTGGGGATGCGCGGCTCGTTCGCCTGGTCCGTGACGGACAGCAGGGCCGGCAGTGGCGCGCTGTACACCTCGGTCGCCTCGCCGATCGTGCGCGTGATACGGACGGTGGATCCGTCGCACTCAACCTCCGCGGCCAGGGTCACGGCGGGCAGTCCCAGCACCGTGGCCAGGGCGGTGGGCACCATCGACGTCAGCCCGTCCATCGTTGCCATCCCGGTGACCACGAGGTCCACCGGCCCGTCGCCGGCGATCCGGCGCACGGCGGCGCCGAGGACGCGCGCGGTCACGACGGCGTCCGCACCGGCGAGGCGGTCGTCGCACACGTGCACGGCGTCGTCGGCGCCCATCTGGAGGGCGCGGCGCAGCGCGTCACCGGCGCCCTCCGGGCCCATGGTCAGCGCGGTGACCGTGCCGCCGAGATCCTCCGCGAGCGTGACGGCGGCCTCCAGGGCGTTCTCGTCCAGCTCGTTCAGCACGTCGTCCTGCCCGCGGACCATGCGTCCGTCCGCGATGCTCCGCTCGGACTGGATGTCGGGCACCTGTTTCACACACACGACGATCTTCACCCCCCAAGGGTGCCATCTCCGGCCCGCGCGAGGCCAGCGCGGCGGCTCCCGCGGTGCCCGCCCTCATGGAAGCATGGCAACTGGCCCTGTCGAGTAGGGGGTTCGGAGCCAATCATGCGATTTAATAGCATGGTGATATTTATGGAAGCTGCTCAGCGGCCCGTGTTCGCCGCAGCTTCGGACATGCACCGCCTGGGGGTGCACCCGGTGGGCGACGGCGTCGACGTCGCGGTCGTCGCGACTCGCGCCACGCGCGTCGACGTGTGCTTCTTCATCGACGGCATTGAGGTCAACCACTCCCTCGAGGGCCCCACCATGGGGATCTGGCACGGCCACATCCCGGGTGTCCGCGCCGGGACCCAGTACGGGTTCCGCGTGTGGGGGCGCTGGAACCCCCAGGCGGGACTGCGCCACAACCCGGCGAAACTGCTGATCGACCCGTACGCTCTCGCCCTGGAGCGCCCGGTGGTCCACGGGCCGGAGATCTACGACTACAAATGGGACAGCGGCGCACCCGGCTTCCCCCACACCCCCTCGGAACTCGACTCGGCGGACCACACCGCGCGCGCCGTCGTCGTCGACTCGCGCTTCTCCGCCTACTCCTCCCGCCCGCGGCACTCGTGGGACCACACCGTCATCTACGAGGCGCACGTGCGCGGCCTGACGAAGCTCCTGCCCGGGGTGCCGGAGCGGCTGCGCGGCACGTACGCCGGGCTCGCCCACCCCTACACCGTCTCCCATCTCACGCGCCTCGGGATCACGACGCTCGAACTGCTGCCGGTGCACGCCAAGATGCCGGAGCCCGGGCTCACGAGCAAGGGCAAACCGAATTACTGGGGGTACAACACACTCGGCTTCTTCGCACCCGAACCCTCGTACGCCACCGCCGAGGCCCAGGCCGCCGGCGGGCAGGCCGTCCTCGCGGAGTTCAAGGGCATGGTCCACCTGCTCCACGAGGCCGGGATCGAGGTCATCCTCGACGTGGTCCACAACCACACCTGCGAGGGCGGGATGGGCGGCCCGTCGCTGTCCTTCCGCGGCCTCGACAACCCCACCTATTACCTGATGGACGAGGACAACTCGTACCTCGACTACACCGGGTGCGGCAACACGATCGACTTCCGCCACACCCGAGCGGTCCAGATGACACTGGACTCGCTGCGCTACTGGGTGGCCGAGGTGGGTGTGGACGGGTTCCGGTTCGACCTGGCCGTGACGCTGGCCCGCCACCAGGAGCACTTCACGCCCTACCACGCGTTCCTCGTCGCGATGACCACGGACCCGATCCTGCGGGACGCCAAGCTCATCGCGGAGCCGTGGGATCTGGGGCCGTACGGCTGGCGCACCGGCCAGTTCCCCGCCCCCATGGCGGACTGGAACGACCGCTTCCGCAACTCCGTGCGCACGTTCTGGCTGTCCGACGCCGCCGCCCAGGCGCGCGGTGGCGCCGGCCAGTCCCCTGCGGACCTCGGGTACCGCCTCGCGGGCTCGGCGGATCTCTTCGGCCACGGCGAGGTCCCGGGCGGCCGATCGCCCCTCGCCTCGGTCAACTTCGTCACCTCCCACGACGGCTTCACGATGCTCGACCTCGTGAGCTTCGACCGCAAGCACAACGAGGCCAACGACGAGGAGAACCGCGACGGCTCCAACGACAACCACTCGTGGAACCACGGCTCGGAAGGGATGCTGACGAAGGCGGACCCCGGAGGGGTGATCCTGCCGCTCCGCCGGCGTTCGATCCGCAACCTGCTCGGCTCCATGTTCGTCTCCGCGGGTACGCCCATGCTTCTTGGCGGGGACGAGATCGGGCGCTCCCAGGGCGGCAACAACAACGCCTACTGCCAGGACAACGAGATCTCCTGGGTGGACTGGGACCTCGCGCCCTGGCAGGAGTCCCTCTTCTCCACCGTCGCCTACCTCATCAGGCTGCGCCGGGAGAACCCCTCGCTGCGGCCCACCCGTTTCGCGTCCGGCCGGCCGATCGGCGACGACGAGCTGCCGGACCTCACCTGGTACGACAGCCACGGCAACCCGAAGGAGTCGCACACGTGGCACGACCCGCACCAGCGGGTCATCCAGCTCCTCCGCTCGGGGTCCCCCCATGGCCGCGACTCCCTGGTGGTCATCAACGGGGAACTCAACCCCATCGAGGTCACGGTTCCCGCGGGGCGTGGGCCGAATTATGCCCTGATGTGGGACTCGGAGTGGGAGCTCCCCGAGTCGGACCTGGACACGTTCGCGCCGGGCGAGACCGTGACCGTGGAGGCGTTGAGCATGCAGGTCTACCTCAGCACGGGCAACTAGGATGAACCCAATGAAGCTGCACGGCTGGCCCGCCTGACGTGGCCACCGCCTGTCCGGCCGCCCTCGGGCGGCCGCTTCCATGTCCCGAACGGAAGGTCTGACCGTGTCCAGCGAATCCCCCGACGTCTTCGAGTCCGATCTCGCCGAATCCGCGTCGGACGCCTCCCTGGAGCGCACGCGGGCACGGTCCCTCGAGATCGAGCGGCAGATCGCCACGGACCCGCGGCCGTTCCGCATCCTCACCGGGGACCGCCCCACCGGGAACCTCCACCTCGGCCACTACTTCGGCACCCTCCAGAACCGGGTCCGGCTGCAGCGCGCCGGGGTCGAGACCCTCGTGGTGATCGCCGACTACCAGGTCATCACCGACCGCGACGGCGTCGGTCCGATCCGCGAGCGGGTGCTGTCGCTGGTGGCCGATTACCTCGCCGTCGGGCTGGACCCGTCCGCCACAACGATCTTCACGCACTCCGCGGTGCCGGCGCTCAACGAGCTCGTGCTGCCGTTCCTCGCGCTCGTGACCGACTCCGAGCTGCGGCGCAACCCCACCGTGAAGGCCGAGGCCGAGGCCACCGGCAACCGCCCGATGAGCGGGCTCCTGCTGACGTACCCGGTGCACCAGGCCGCCGACATCCTCTTCTGCCGCGCGAACCTGGTGCCGGTGGGGAAGGACCAGCTGCCCCACCTGGAGCAGGCGCGTGTGGTCGCACGGCGCTTCGACGAGCGCTTCGGCCGCGCGGTCGCCGGCCATCCCGTCTTCCCGCGCCCGGAGGCCCTCCTGTCCGAGGCGACGAGCGTGCTCGGGACGGACGGCACCAAGATGAGCAAGTCCCGGGGCAACGCGATTGAGCTGTCGATGGACGCGGACACCACCGCGCGGCTCCTGAAGAAGGCGGTGACGGACTCGAACCGGACCATCACCTGGGACCCGACCGGGCGGCCGGAAGTCTCGAACCTGCTGCTGATCGCCGCCATGTCGACTGGTCGCGACCCGCGGGAGATCGCCGACGAGATCGGCGACGGCGGGGGCGGCGGGCTCAAGCGCTACGTCATCGAAGCGGTCAACGAATTGCTCGCGCCCATCCGCAAACGCCGCGAGGACCTCGTCTCCGACGAGGGGTACCTCCGCACGATCCTCTCGAGGGGGAACGCGCGGGCGAACGCGATCGCCGACGAGACGCTCTCGGAGGTCCACTCGGCCATGGGCATGACGTATTAGGAGTTCAGTGCGTGGCGTTCGCCACGAGTCCCATCTCGGCGTAACCCGCGAGCATCCGGTGCGCGGGCACCACCCGAACCGAGTACCCGAACGGCCCCGAGACGTGCAGCGTGTGCTCCAGGTGGAATGCGTACCGCCCGCCCTCGAGGTCCTGGGCCAGCGGGATGGGGAGGATCTGGAAGTCGGTGATGCTGTCGTCCTCGGCCACCCGCCCGTGGACGAGCTGGACCTCGACGTCGGACGGCGCGAGGTCACCGAGCGTGACGTAGGCGTTCACGGCCAGGTTGTCCCCGATGGCGACCTCGTCGGACACGCCCTCGGACTCCACGTGCTCCACGCGGACCTGCCTCCAGTTCGAGCGGATCCTCGCCTTCCACGCGGCCAGCTCCTTCGCGCCGGCGAAGTCGCCGTTCATCTGGCGGTACGAGGCGGCGGTCGGCGTGTATAGCCTCTCGACGTATTCCCGCACCATGCGGGTCGCCTGGACCCTGGGGCCCAGGTCGGAGAGGGTGTGGCGCATGTTCTCGATCCAGCGGCGCGGGATGCCATCGGCGTCGCGGTCGTAGAAGCGCCGGGCCACCACGTTCTCGATGAGGTCGTAGAGTGCCGCGGCCTCCAGGTCGTCGCGACGCGTCGGGTCCTCGACGCCGTCGGCGGTCGGGATCGCCCAGCCGTTCCGGCCGTCGAACATCTCGTCCCACCAGCCGTCGAGGATGGACAGGTTGAGCGCGCCGTTCAGTGCACACTTCATGCCCGACGTCCCGGACGCCTCGAGCAGGCGCAGCGGGTTGTTCAGCCACACGTCGCAGCCGGGCATGAGCGTCTGGGCCATCGCGATGTCGTAGTTCGGCAGGAAGGCGATGCGGTGCCGCACCCCCTCCGAGTCCGCGAACTGCACCAGTCGCTGGATCAGCCCGACTCCCTGCTCGTCCGCGGGGTGCGACTTGCCGGCGACCAGGATCTGGATCGGACGCTCGGGGTCCGTGAGGAGCGCCCTGAGCTTCACCGGGTTGTTCAGCATCAGGGTGAGTCGCTTGTAGGTCGGCACGCGGCGCGCGAAGCCGATGGTGAGCACGTCGGGGTCGAGGATGTCCTCGGTCCAGCCGAGCTCCGCGGGGGAGGCGCCCCGTTCCAGCCACGAGCCGCGCACACGCGCGCGGGCGGCCGTGACGAGCTTCTCGCGCAGCACACGCCGTACGGCCCACAGCTCCTCGTCGGAGATGCCACCCTGCTCCGGGCTCAGCATCCAGCCGTCGCCGGACGCGAGTTGCTGCGGGGTGAAGCGCTGCTCCGCGAGTCCGCTGAGCACCGGGTCGGTCCAGGTCGGCCCGTGGACGCCGTTCGTGACCGACGTGATCGGGACCTCGGCGATGTCGAAACCGGGCCACATGGCCCGGAACATCCCCCGGGAAACCCTCCCGTGCAACTGGGCGACGCCGTTGGCTCGCTTCGAGGTGCGCAGGCCCATGACGGCCATGTTGAAGACGCCGGAGAAGCCCCCCTCGAAGTCCTCGGCGCCGAGCGCGAGCAGGTCCTCCACGGCGATGCCCGGGATGGCGGCGTCGCCGTCGAAGTGGGCCCGCACCATGTTGGAGTCGAAACGGTCGATTCCGGCGGGGACGGGCGTGTGGGTGGTGAACACGGTGCCGGCCTTCACCGACTCCAGCGCCTGGGCGAAGGTGAGGCCCTGCCCCACGACGAGCTCCCGCGCCCGTTCGATGCCGAGGAAACCGGCGTGGCCCTCGTTGCAGTGGTACACCTGCGGGGTCGCCGCACCGGACAGCCGGGAGTACAGGCGCACCGCCTTCACGCCGCCCATGCCGAGGAGAAGTTCCTGCTGGAGGCGGTGTTCGGCGGAGCCACCGTAGAGCCGGTCGGTGACGTGGCGGGCCGTCTCGTCGTTCTCCGGGACGTTGGAGTCGAGCAGCAGGAGCGGGACGCGACCCACGCGGGCCAGCCACACCTGCGCAGCCAGTGTGCGGGAGCCGGGCAGTACCAGGGACACGCGGGCCGGGGTGCCGTCGTCCTCGCGGAGCAGCGAGAGCGGCAGGTTGTCCGGGTCGATGACTGGGTAGGTCTCCGCCTGCCAGCCGTCGCGCGTCAGGGACTGCTTGAAGTAGCCCGCGCCGTAGAGCAGCCCGACGCCGATGATCGGCACGCCCAGGTCGGACGCGGACTTGAGGTGGTCTCCCGCGAGGATCCCGAGGCCGCCCGAGTACTGCGGGAGGACGGCGGTGATCCCGAACTCGGCGGAGAAGTAGGCGATGGCGTCCGGCTTGTCCTCACTGTCGAATGAATCCTGGTACCACAGCGGCTCGGACAGGTACGCCTTCAGGTCGGCGTCGGCCGCCCGGACCCGTGCGACGACGGCCGGATCGTTCGCGAGCGCGTCGAGCCGCTCCACGCCCAGCAACCCGAGCAGGGCTGTCGGGTCCTCCTTGCTGAGGGTCCAGAGCCTCGGGTCGAGCGAACCGAAGAGCTCCCTGGTGGGGGCGTGCCACGACCAGCGCAGGTTCAGCGCGAGGGCGTTGAGTGGGGCGAGCGCCTCGGGCAGCACGGGTCTGACGGTGAATCTGCGGATGGCCTTCACGCTGGACAGTCTAGGGGTCCGGTACTGGCGTTCCGGGAACTTGCGGCAACCGGCGCACGTGTGGCGACCCACCTCCGCCGCACACCGGGCGGGCGGTGTTCCGCAAAACATTCCCCCTCGACCGTCTGCGCGTGGGGCGGGTTGCCTAGTAGCTTGCAGGTGTGAGTACTTTCAGGCCCAGCACCAAGTCCAACCCGATGCCGGCACGCGCGATCGGCCGCATCCCGGTCACCGAGGTCTTCCCTGTCGTCGAGGATGGGACGTGGCCCGCCAAGGGTGCCGTGGGCGAGCCGTTCCCGGTGCGTGCGACCGTGTTCCGCGAGGGGCACGACGCGGTCGCCGCGACGGCGGTCCTCACGGCCCCGGACGGCACCGACCATTCCTGGGCGCCCATGCGCGACGTCGCGAAGGGGCTCGACCGGTACGAGGCGTGGCTGTGCCCGGATTCCCCCGGCCTGTGGTGGTTCCGGATCGAGGGCTGGTCCGACCCCTACGCGACCTGGGCCCACGACGCCTCCATCAAGGTGGACGCGGGCGTCGACGTCGAGCTCATGCTCACCGAGGGCGCGCGGCTGCTGAACCGCGCCGCGGACCGTGAACTGCCGGGCGACGGCGTCGCCGTGCTCCGCGCCGCCGCGGCCACGCTGGCGGACGGCACCCTGGAGCCCGGGGATCGGCTCGCCGCCGGACTGGTCGCTGACGTCGTCGCCGTGCTCGCGGCCGACCCGCTGCGCGACATGGTCTCCCCGACCGTCGCCTACCCCCTCCAGGTGGACCGGCGACTGGCGCAGGCGGGCGCCTGGTACGAGATGTTCCCCCGCTCGGAGGGCTCGTACTTCGACGCGAAGTCGGGGCGGTGGGTCTCCGGCACGTTGCGGACGGCCATGCCCCGCCTCGACGGCATCGCGGCGATGGGCTTCGACGTCCTCTACCTGGCCCCCGTCCACCCCATCGGGACCACGAACCGCAAGGGACGCAACAACTCGCTGCACGCCAAGCCCGGGGATCCCGGATCGCCCTACGGCATCGGCTCGCCCGCCGGCGGACACGACGCCATCCACCCGGAGCTCGGCACCTTCGAGGACTTCGACGCCTTCGTCGCCCGCTCCCGCGAGCTCGGCATGGAGGTGGCGCTCGACATCGCGCTGCAGTGCTCCCCGGACCACCCCTGGGTCACGGAGCACCCGGAGTGGTTCACCACCCGGGCCGACGGCACCATCGCGTACGCGGAGAACCCGCCCAAGAAGTACCAGGACATCTACCCGCTCAACTTCGACAACGACCCCGAGGGCATCTACGTCGCGATCCGGGACATGCTGGAGGTGTGGGTGTCGCACGGCGTGACGCTGTTCCGCGTCGACAACCCGCACACCAAGTCCCTCCAGTTCTGGCAGCGGCTCCTCACGGAGTTCCGGGCGGCGCACCCGGACGTCGTGTTCCTCGCCGAGGCGTTCACCCGTCCCGCCATGATGCGCACGCTCGGCGCGGTGGGCTACCACCAGTCGTACACGTACTTCGCATGGCGCAACACGAAGCAGGAACTGGCGGAGTACCTGCAGGAGGTGGCGGCGGAGACCTCCCACCTGGTGCGCCCCGCCTTCTGGCCGACCACCCATGACATCCTCACCCCATTCATGCAGCAGGGCGGCACCGCGGCGTTCGCGCTGCGCGCCGTGCTGGCGGCCACCGGTTCGCCCACCTACGGCATCTACTCCGGCTACGAGTTCATCGAGAACATCGCGCGGCCCGGCGTCGAGGAGCAGATCGACAACGAGAAGTACGAGTTCAAGCCGCGTGACTGGAACCGTGCGAACGACGCCAGGATCACCCTCCTGCTCGGGGAGCTCAACCGGATTCGCCATCAGCACCCGGCGCTGCAGCAGTTGCACCAGCTGACGGTCCACCCGACATCGAACGACTCCGTCCTCGCGTACTCGAAGCGCATCGAGGCCAGGTTCTCGCCCACGGGCGAGGACGACGTGGTCCTCGTCGTCGTGAACCTCGACCCGTTCCTGACGCACGAGTCGCTCGTCTACCTCGACATGGAGGCCCTGGGCCTCGACCCGTCGAGCCCCTTCCGGGTGCATGACGAGCTCAACGGCCAGGACCACCAGTGGAACGCGACCGCATGGGTGCGCCTCGACCCGCAGGCCTCGAGCGCCCACGTCATGTCCGTCGGGCCCCTGTGACACACCAGCCCATCCCGGTTCCCACCTCCGCGATCCTGGCCGCGGTGAGGACCCACGGCCGCGCCCCGGTGGAGCAGGACCCGGAGTGGTTCAAGACCGCCGTGTTCTACGAGGTGGTGCTGCGCGCCTTCGCCGACTCCGACGGCGACGGGACGGGAGACCTGCGCGGGCTCATCACCCATCTGGACTACCTCGCCTGGCTGGGTGTCGATTGCCTCTGGCTGCCACCGTTCTACCCGTCGCCGCTGCGGGACGGGGGCTACGACGTCGCCGACTACACCGCGATCGCCACCCAGTACGGGACCCTGGCGGAGTTCGCCGAACTGATGGAGGCGGCGCATTCCCGCGGGATGCGCGTGATCGTGGACCTCGTAATGAACCACACCTCCGACGCCCACCCATGGTTCCAGGCCTCCCGCTCGGACCCGACCGGCCCGTACGGCGACTTCTACGTGTGGACGGACGACAACACCGAGTACTCGGACGCCCGCATCATCTTCGTGGACACCGAGGTCTCCAACTGGACCTTCGACACGGTGCGCCGCGAGTACTACTGGCACCGGTTCTTCTCCCACCAGCCGGACCTCAACTTCGAGAACCCGGACGTGCACCGCGCCCTCTTCGACGTGGTGCGCTACTGGTGCAAGGTGGGCGTGGACGGCTTCCGACTCGATGCGATCCCCTACCTCTACGAGGAGGCGGGCACCAACTGCGAGAACCTGCCCCAGACCCACGCCTTCCTGAGGTCGCTGCGTGCGATGCTGGACGAGGAGTTCCCGGGCACGATCATGCTCGCCGAGGCCAACCAGTGGCCGAGCGACGTGGTGGAATACTTCGGGACCGACGGGCACCCGGAGTGCCACCTGTGCTTCCACTTCCCCGTGATGCCGCGCATCTACTACGCCCTGCGCGAGCAGAAGGCGCGCGCAATCCGCGACATCCTCCGCGACACGCCGCCGATCCCCGCCGGCGGGCAGTGGGGCACGTTCCTGCGGAACCACGACGAGTTGACGCTCGAGATGGTCACGCCCGAGGAACGTGCCGCGATGTACGGCTGGTACGCCGAGGACTCCCGCATGCGCTCCAACGTCGGAATCCGCCGCCGGCTCGCCACGCTGCTCGGGAACTCGCGCGCCGAGATCCAGCTCGCCCACGCGCTCCTGCTCTCGCTGCCGGGCAGCCCGTGCCTCTACTACGGCGACGAGATCGGCATGGGCGACAACATCTGGCTGCCCGACCGGGAGGCCGTCCGCACGCCGATGCAATGGACCCCCGACCGCAACGCCGCCTTCTCGGTGGCCGATCCCGGGAAGGTCTACCTCCCCCCGGTCCAGTCCCTGGTCCACAACTTCACGGCCGTGAACGTGGAGGCCCAGCTCGCCACCCCGACCTCGCTGCTCCACTGGGTCCGGGGCATGCTCGAGGTCCGGCGGCAGCACCCCGTGTTCGGGAACGGCACCTTCGAGATCCTCGACTCCAGCAACGACTCCATCCTCGCGTACCTGCGCACCAACGCCGGGGAGACGGTCCTGTGCGTGGCGAACCTGGCCAACACCGCCCGCGCCACCACGATCACGCTCCCCCGGCTCGCCGGCTCCACGGTCCGGGACGCCTTCGGCGGCGCCGAGTTCCCCGTGGTCCCCCGGGACGGGACCTACACGGTGACCCTGGGCGCGCGCGACTTCTTCTGGCTGGTGGTGAGGTGATCGAGGACCTCGAGCCCCTGCTGGCCGCGTGGATGCCGCGCCAGCGCTGGTACTCCACCAAGAACCTCGTCCCCCGCATCACCGCGCTGGACGTCGAGGAGGTGGGGCGCGCCGACGGCGTGAGCGTTCTCCGCGCCGTCGTCTGCGACGAGGCGGGGTGGGACCCGGTGGTCTACCAGGTCCCGTTGACCCTCCGTCCGGGGACGGCCGACATCCCCGCGGCCGCCCTCGTGGGGCGGACCACCGCTGGGCTCGTCCACGACGGGTGCGCCGACCCCGCGTACGCGGCATGGCTGCTCGGGCGGACGAGCCCGGGCCTCCGCCTGCTGGCCGCCCGCGTGCTGTCGGGCGAGCAGTCAAACACCTCGATCATTTGCGACGTGGCCGATGAAGCCGGCGGCACCACCGTCATCGCGAAGGTCTTCCGAGTGCTCGCGGACGGCTCCAACCCTGACATCGAACTGCAGGAGGCGCTCTCCCGCGCCGGCACCCTCCGGGTGCCCCGCTTCCTCGGCTCGCTCCGGGGATCGTGGCGTCGCGGCGGATCCGACGAGAGCGGCGACCTGGCGGTCGTTCAGGAGTTCATCGCCGGCGCGCAGGACGCGTGGCGGGTGGCGCTTGAGTGCCTTCGGACGGGCGCCCCCTTCGACGCGACCTCGCTGGGCGCCGCGACGTCCGAGGTCCACCACCTGCTCGCCACGGAATTCGGCACGCGCGAGGCCGGCGAGCGGGACCGGACGGACCTCCTCGGCCAGTGGCGCGAGCGCGCGGCACTCGCGGCGGACGCCGTGCCGGCGCTCTCCCCTCTCCTGGGCCGCGCCGCCGAGGTGTACCGGAGGGCCGCAGCGGCAGCGTGGCCCCCGCTCCAGCGCGTCCACGGCGACTATCACCTCGGCCAGGTGATCCATGCGCCCGGGCGCGGGTGGGTGCTCCTGGACTTCGAGGGCGAGCCACTGCGCCCCCTCGCCCAGCGCCGGCTGCCCGACCTTGCCATGCGCGACATCGCGGGCATGCTGCGGTCCTTCGATTACGCCGCGGCCTCCGCGGGTGGGACGGTCGCCGAGGCATGGGCGGGCTCGGTGCGCCGTGAGTTCCTGGACGGCTATGCGGGGGCCGCCGGCGACCCACGGGACCACGCCGCCCTGCTCGCCGCCCTGGAACTCGACAAGGCGCTCTACGAGGCCGTCTACGAGGCGAGGAACCGCCCCGACTGGCTCCGCATCCCGCTCGCCGCCGTCGAACGGCTGCTGCTCTGACTTTGCCCGGCGGCGATCCGCGGCGCGCCATGACCGCTCCGGAAATTGCCCGCACTCCGGTCCACAAACCTGTCCACCACTACAACCACAAGTGGGAGAGTAGACCCTATGACCGATCACTTCCCTGTTGACTCAGGCGTCCTGACCACCGTCGCTCGTGGCCTCCACTACAACCCCCACGAGGTCCTCGGGCCCCACACCTTCGACGGCGCCGTGACGATCAGGACCCTTCGGCCCCTGGCCGACGCGGTGGAAGTGGTGACCGCGAAGGCGTCCTACCCGGCCTCGCACGAGTGCGACGGCATCTGGGTGGCCGTTGTCGAGGGCGACACGGTCCCGGACTACCGGGTGCGTGTCACCTACGGCGAGATCACCAGCACGGTCGACGACCCGTACCGGTTCCTGCCGAGTCTCGGCGAGATGGACCAGTACCTCATCGGGGAGGGCAGGCACGAGGAGCTGTGGAACGTCCTGGGCGCCCACCTGCGCTCCTACCCCAGCGAGCTCGGCGAGGTCCACGGCGCGTCTTTCGCGGTCTGGGCCCCGAACGCCCGTTCCGTCCGCGTCAAGGGCGACTTCAACTCCTGGAACGGCTCCGTCACGGCGATGCGCTCCCTCGGGGCGTCCGGCGTGTGGGAGATCTTCGTCCCGGGCGCGGAGATCGGGCACCGCTACAAGTTCGAGATCGCCTCGCGGGACGGCTCGTGGCACGAGAAGGCCGACCCCATGGCACAGGCAACGGAGGTGCCGCCGTCGACGGCGTCGGTGATCACCGCGTCCTCCTACACGTGGGCCGATGACGAGTGGCTCGAGAAGCGGGCGCAGACGCAACCCCACGCCGCCCCGATGTCGATCTACGAGGTCCACCTCGCCTCGTGGCGCCAGGGCCTCGGCTACCGCGCGCTCGCCGACGAGCTCGTCGAGTACGTCTCGCGGCTGGGCTTCACCCACGTCGAGCTGATGCCCGTCGCGGAGCACCCGTTCGCCGGATCGTGGGGCTACCAGGTCACGTCCTACTACGCGCCAACGGCACGCCTGGGCGTACCGGACGACTTCCGATACCTGATCGACAAGCTCCACCAGGCCGGCATCGGCATCATCCTCGACTGGGTCCCGGCCCACTTCCCCAAGGACGCGTGGGCGCTGGCCCGCTTCGACGGCACCCCGCTCTACGAGGACCCCGACCCGCTGCGTGGCGAGCACCCCGACTGGGGCACCATGATCTTCAACTTCGGCCGGCGAGAGGTGCGCAACTTCCTCGTGGCCAACGCCCTGTACTGGCTGCAGGAGTTCCACATCGACGGGCTGCGGGTCGACGCCGTCGCGTCGATGCTCTACCTCGACTACTCGCGCAAGGACGGCCAGTGGCGGCCCAACGCCCACGGTGGCCGGGAGAACCTCGAAGCGATCTCATTCCTGCAGGAGGCCAACGCCACCGCGTACAAGAAGGTCCCCGGCGTGATCACGATCGCCGAGGAGTCCACCGCATGGCCGGGCGTGACGGCCCCGACCAACATCGGGGGCCTGGGGTTCGGGCTGAAGTGGAACATGGGGTGGATGAACGACACCCTGCGCTACCTCTCCGAGTTGCCGATCAACAGGCGCTACCACCACGGCGAGCTGACGTTCTCACTCATCTACGCGTTCTCCGAGCAGTTCATCCTGCCCCTCTCGCACGACGAGGTCGTGCACGGCAAGGGCTCGATCATGCGCAAGATGCCCGGTGACTGGTGGCAGCAACTCGCGGGCGTCCGCGCGCTGCTCGCCTACCAGTGGTCGCACCCGGGCAAGCAACTCCTGTTCATGGGTCAGGAGTTCGCCCAGGAGGCCGAGTGGAACGAGTCCCGCGGCCTCGACTGGTGGCACCTCGACAACCCCATGCACTCGGGCGTGGCTGACCTGGTGGCCCGGATGAACACGATCTACAAGGCCTCGCCGGCACTCTGGGCCGACGATTTCTCCCACGAGGGCTTCGAATGGATCGAGGCCGGCGACGGCGACCACAACACGATCGTCTTCCTGCGCAAGACGCCGGACTTCTCGGAGCGCATGGTGTGCATCGTGAACTTCGCCGGCATCCCGCACGAGGGCTACCGTGTCGGGCTCCCCCACGGCGGCGCCTGGCTGGAGGTGCTCAACACGGACGCCATCGAGTACGGCGGCTCGGGTGTGGGCAACCTCGGGCGGGTCGAGGCCGAGGAGATCCCGTGGCAGGGCCGGCCGTTCTCGGTGCGCCTGCGCGTGCCGCCACTCGGCGCGCTCTGGCTCGTGCCGGACGAGAGTTCCATCCCGGAGGAGTAGTGCACACGCGCTGAAGGGGGCCCCTCGGGGCCCCCTTTCGCATGCCCGGTCGGGCGGCCGACCGGACTCAGTACAGCGCGCTCGCCAGCGCCCGGCGTGCCTGCGCCGCCTCGGGCACAGGTCCGACGATGTCGAAGTACTCCACGAGGCGCACCCGTGCCGGCTCACGCAGCTCCCCGCCGGCGCGGACGAGGGCGAGGAGGCGGGAGAACGCCGCCGACAGGAGCCCGGTGGCAAGCTCGGCGTCGGCGGCGAGCAGTTGCGAGTCCAGGTCGCCATCCCGCGCGTCAGCGACGGCGACGGCGAGGTCCAGTCCTTCGAGGCGCTGCAGGAGCAGCACCTGCGCGAGCGCGGCCTTCGCCTCGGCGTCGCCCGGGTTCTCCTTGAGCGCCTGGCGGTATGCGGCCTCGGCCGTCACGTAGTCGCCCGTCTCGATGGCCGCGAGTCCGGCCGCGTGCAGCGGCGGGAGTTCGGGCTCAGGCTCGGGCTCGGTCGCTGCCTCAGGCGGCACGGTGCCCGTGATGCCGTTCTGTGCGGCGACGGCGAGCAGCTGGTCCAGTATCTGGCGCACCTGCGCCTCGGGGTAGGCCCCCTGGAAGAGCGGGACCGGCTGGCCACCGAGCAGCGCGACCACCGTGGGGATCGACTGCACCTGGAAGGCGGCCGCGATCTGCGGGTTGGCGTCCACGTCCACCTTGGCGAGCTGGAACCGGCCGCCGTACTCCGCGGCGAGCCTCTCGAGGATGGGGCTCAGGGTCTTGCAGGGCTGGCACCATTCGGCCCAGAGGTCGACGACAACAGGGACGGTGGTCGAGCGCTGGACCAGGGCCTCGAACCCGGCCTCCGTCACATCGATGACGACGCCGCCGGGAACGGGCGTCGCGCCCGCGGGCCGACGCGGGGCCGCGAGGGACGAGAGGTCGACGGCGCCGTGCACATTGAGTGGTTGGTTCATGCACCCAATCGTATGTCTCAGTCGGGTGAGGTCGAATCGTCGCGCGTGACGCCCGTGAGCACCTGCTCGGCCCCCAGGACCTGGGTGGGCTGGTCGCTGCCCGCCGGGGGCACGTGGAAGGCCACGGTGATCACGTACGTCGCCGTGAGGGTGCCCTTGACCTGGGCGTCGCCGCCATAGGTGAGTCCCCCACCGACCTCGAGTGTGGTGTCCGCCACGGTCCGCTTGATCGTGAGGGTCTGGTCGATGGCGCCGACGACGATCGCGCCGCCGTCATTCGTCCCCAGCGACTGGACCCCGGCATCCCGCACGGTGGCCGTCTGCTCGGCCGTCCCCGCCTGGGAGACGCCGGTGGACAGCGCGGTGAACGTCTCGCGAAGTTTCGTGCGGAAGACGTCCGCCGCGAACTCCGCGGCGAACTCGGACCCGTCGCCCTTGCCGAGCACGTCGGCATAACGCTCCAGAGTGAGCGCGGGGGTGGTCCGCAGCGCGTCGGAATCGGCGGCGATGACCGGGGAGCCGATCGTGGGGTTGACGGTCGCGGGCAGCTGCACACCCGGCAGGAGGCGCACCCAGGACCACAGCTGGTAGTTCGCCCGCGCGTTGTCCTGCACGAGCGTGATCAGGAGCGGGAGGTTGGTTCCCTCGGGGATGGTCGTCACCACGTTGGCGAGGCGCGGCCACTCCGACGTCGCCGCCACGATGGCAACCTGCGCGTCGGTCGCAAGCGGCGTCACGGTGTTCGCGCCCCCGGTGGCGGCGGCCAGCGCGTACTCGGCCTCGCGCATGGTCCGGGCCGGGCCGCTCACGCGGCCCTCCAGCTGGTCCGCGGCGGAGGCGGCGTCGGCCGCGACGAGCGTCTCGGACACCGACCCCAGGATGCGCTGCAACTGCTCGTCGTTCAGGACGGCGACGGGCGTCTCCGGCGCCGGTTCGGCCGACGGCTCGGGGAGCGCGTCAGGACCGCAGGCCGCGAGGCCGAGTGCGAGCGCGATTGCGGCCGTCACGGCCAGCGCCCGTCCGATCGATGTCGTCATCGTCCCTCCTCCGTGCCGTCCGTGCCGAAGTCCCACAGCGTCCGCCAGGACGTGCGTTCCGGCTCCTCCCCCTCTGGGGTGCGGAAGTCGTCCGGGTTGGGGACCCCGGGCACGATCGCACTGCCCCGGGCGGCCCCAGCCGGCGTGCGGAACTTCTCCGGGCGTTCGACGCCGGGGACGACGGCGCTGCCCGAGGCCGGTCCCGCCGCCGCGTGCCGGTCCTCGGTGGCCTCCGCGTCCGGTCCGGCCGCCGGGGTACGCGACCGCAGTGGGGCGACCTCCAGGGGCTCGACGTACCGCAGGGCTCGGTGCCTCTCCGGGTCGAGCGCCATCGGAAGGATGCCGGCCCCGACCATTCCGCCTGTCGTGGCGACCGGCCCGTCCGGCGCGGTGCGGGAGTCGGACGCCCGGCGGGCGCGTTCCCGCTCGCGCAACTGGCGGCGGGTGAGGACCGCGGCCGTCGCGGCGGGCATCTGGGTGGTCTCCGTCGAGTCCGCCGTGGCCCGCGACTCGCGCACACCGGTGCGTGCCCTGACCTCGCGCCGCACGAGCGCGTCGTAGGCGAGGAGCGCAAGGCCGAGGAGAACCGCCAGGGTGCCACCGAGCAGCAACGGCACGAGGTAGGGGGCGGCGGACTCGACCGGCCACGCCAGCGTGATGCGCGGGGCGGCCTGCGTACCGTCGGTCGCCACGAGCAGCGTGGTCTGGCCGGCGTCCGGCGTCAGCTCCACGCTCACCTCACCGGTGCCCGTGAGCTCACGGGTCCACAGGTCGGCGCCCGCGGGGTTCGGGGCCGTCGGCTCGCCGTCGACACGCTCGGTCGACAGCTCCGTCCACGAGGACAGCCCGGTCACGTCCACGTGCGCGGCGGGACCCACCCACGCGGCGACGTCGCCGGCGGGCGCGAAGGCGAGGACGACCGGGGCCTCGGCGGACGCGGCGGTGGCCGTGACCGTGACGGTCCCGGACACCATGCCCAGCACACCCGGCCGGACCAGGACCACGGGTGTGTCAGGCTGCTGCGCCACGGACGCGCTGACCGTGTCGGACGAGCGCCACAGCGTGGCCGAGGCGATGCCAAGACCGATGGCGACCAGTCCGAGGACGACCAGGACGATCGCGAGTATTCGTCGGATCACGGGGTTCCTTACGCTCTTTGGTACTCAACATGCCAGATTACGTGCAAACGGCGCGGATTTCGCCTGCTGTGTCCCGTTGCACAGTGCGCGGGCCCCCGGACGGTAGGCTGGGAGTCATCCTGACGACGAGGAGACAGACGGTGAGTGGCGAGGAATTCCCTGTGGTCATGCGTGGCTACGACCGCGCCCAGGTGGACCAGAAGATCGCGGACCTGACGGCGTCGCTCGCCGGCGCACGGCGGGAGGTGGCCTCGCTGGACGCACGGGTGGTGCGCCTGCAGTCCGGGCTCTCGCAGGCCTCGCGCCAGCTCGGCGAGCAGGAACGGCCCACGTACGCGGGTCTCGGTGCGCGCCTGGAGCAGCTGCTCCGCACCGCCGAGGAACAGGCGGAGGCCCTCACCGAGCGCGCCCAGCGCGACGCCGACGACCTCGCGGCGAGGGCCCACGAGGAGTCCGCGGCCCTCACCGCCCGCAGCGAGCAGGAGGCGGCCCGGATCCTGTCCGGCGCCCGCCTCGACGCCACCAACCTCGTCGACGCCGCCCGGCGCCAGGCGAGCACAACCCTCGAGGACGCACGGGTGAAGGCGGACGAGCTGGTCGCCTCCGCCGAGCGTGAGTCGAAGCGCCAGCGTGCCGAGCTCTCGACCGCGCTCGCGCAGGCGCGGGCCGAGGTGGACAACGAACTGAACGCGGCGCGGGCCGCCGTGGACCGCGAGATCCTCGAACAGCAGCAGGACCACGACGCCGACCTCCAGGAGCAGCGCGACCTCACCACCCGGGAGCTCGACGAGCTGCGCGCCACGGCCGCCGCCGAGACCGCGGCCGTGCGGGAGCAGGCCGTGGTGGAGTCCCGCACGATCCGCGCGGCACTGGACCGCGAGCTGGCCCTCGCCCGCGAGCTCTCGGAGAAGAACAACGGGCAGCGCCTCTCCCAGGCCCGCGAGGCGGCGGGCGCAGTCGTGGAGGCCGGCCGCCGGGAGGCGCAGGCGGCCGAGGAGCAGCTGCGCTCGGCCATCGAACGGGCGGAAGAGGTCCGCCACATGGCTGACCTCCAGGCCAGCGACCGCATCGAAGGCGCCCGCACGGAGGCGGAGGAGCTCCTCACCGGCGCCCGCGCGGAGGCCGATCGGATCCGCTCCGAGGCGTTGGCGGCCGCGGACGCCGCGCGCCGCGACGCCGACGCCCACGTGGCCGAGCTGCACCGCCAGCGGGAGTCGATCTCGAGCTACCTGGACGAGATGCGCCCGCTCCTCACCGAACCGGAGGGCCGCGGGGACAGCTAGCCGGACCAGGCCTCCCGGACGGCGTCCACGGCGGCCTCACGGCCGACCCCGAGTGCACGGGCCCCGGACACGTACATGGCGGCGGCAGACCGGAGCGCGCTCTGGACGTCCGGGACGGTGACGAAGCTCCCATTCCGCCCCCGGGTCTCGATGACGCCGGCACGTTCGAGCTCCCGGTACGACCGCGCGACCGTGTTGGCGGCCAGCGCCAACGACTCGGCGAGGGCACGAACGGTGGGCAGCCGCTCGTTCGGCGCCAGCTCCCCCGCCGCCACCGCGGCGGTGATCGCGTTGGTGAGCTGCTCGTGCTTCGTCGCGCCATCGGCGAGCCGCGCGCCGTCCGGTGTCCACATGCCGCGATCGTATCGCCCACTAGAATCGGGGACGTGGACACGGAATGGAGCGAACAGCGCCGTGAGGCGGCCGATGAGCACGCGGCGCGGTTGCGGAGGCGCCAGGAGGCCGAGAACGCCCGTGCCCAGCAGTTGCTCGACGCCTTCGCCGCCGCCGCCATGCGGGCGGGGCTGCCGGCCGAGCGCCTCCAGGTGACGGGTTATGGCGGCAGAGGCCGCGCGTCCTCGGACGTGACCGGCTGGTACGTGCGCCAGGACCGGTCCATGGGCATCGGGACCGACGGCGGGCTGTACGTCCTCACCGCCCCGATCGGCTTCGCCGAGCGCCTGCGCGGGATCCACCTCAAGCGGGTCCCCCCGCCGATGGTCCTGGGCGCGGGCGGGCGCGACGGCGACTCCATCGACCTCCCGGACGCGCTGGAACGCCTCCTGCCGGGCTGGCAGGGACTCCAGGACTAGGCCAGCGCCCGCTCCCACAGGTCACGCAGCGCCGCGGCGACCGCCACGGGCGCCTCGACCGCCGCCAGGTGACCGGCGTCGGGGATCTCCACCACCTCGGTCCCGAGGGCCGCGGCCATGAGTTCGGCGCTCTCGGCACTCGAGTGGGAGTCGTCGGCGCCGCGCAGCACCAGCGCCGGCACCGTCAGCCCCTTGAGTACCTGCAACCGGCCCGGGCGCGCGGCCATCGCGCGCTGCGCCCACACGATACCGGACGCGGGGACCTGCTCGTACCAGTCCGCGAGGCGCTCGTAGAGGTCCTCGCGATCCCGTTTCGTGACTGGCGAGACCACGCCGTCGAGCAGCGGGGCCAGGTCGTGCCGAGCCTTGGCTCCCGCGGCGATGGCGGCCGCCATGCGCAGCCGGCCCTCGCGCTGCTCGATCCCGTCCGCCTCCGCCTTGGTGTCGAGCAGACCGAGGCCCGCGAGACGTTCCGGGAAGAGCTCGGCGAACGCGAGCGCCACGTAGCCGCCCATGGACACGCCCGCGAGCACCACGCGTTCCGCACCGACCGCGTCGAGTGCACGCGCCAGGGCACGGGCGTAGGTCTCGAGGGACGGGTCCCCGCTCTGGCCGAGGTGCTGGACGACGGTGCGCGCCGGGGCGGAGTCGCCGAAACCGGGGGGGTCGACCGAGATGACCCAGCCGTCCAGCTCCCGGCGCACGAAGCGCCACATCCGCCCGTCGAGCGGGAAGGCAGGAAGCAGGACGAGCGGGATGCCCTCCGGGCGCCCTTCGAAGTGCAGTGCGATGTCACCCATGGGACCAGACTCCCACCAATCCCCCGCCCGTGGGGACCGATCGGCCGATCAGCCCACGCGACCCCGCCCTGCGGCCCTCCAGCAGCCGGAGTGCCAGTGCCGTCGCTCGGCCAGCGCCGCGTCGGCGCCGAACAGGTGCTCGTTGGACCACGCCACCACGTGGGTCAGCCCGGCCGCGATCGTGTGGTTGCAGCCCGGGCAGGTGTAGGACTTGGCATCGTTGCGCACCTGCCGGACGGTGAAGCTCCCCCCGCCGGGACCGGCCTCCGACCGTGCCATCGCGCCGATTCGGTCCATGTCCAGCGGCACGTGCCCCGCTGCGTAGGGGCGTTTCGTGGATCGGCGCACTCAACGCCTCCTGCCGAGCAGGCGCGTGAGCAACCCGGCCGGCCGGGGCGTGTCGGTCGCAACCTCCTCGGACGCGGCGCGGGAGGCCCGGTGTGCCGCGATCACGCCGGCGTACCAGCGGCCGGAGTCCTTGACCACCCGCTCCTGGGTCGCGTAGTCCACATGGATGATGCCGAACCGCTTCGTGTACCCGTACGCCCACTCGAAGTTGTCAAGGAGGGACCAGAGGAAGTACCCCCGCACGTCCACGCCGGCGGTGACGGCCCTTTCCACCTGCGCCAGGTGCGCGGCCACGTACTCCCGCCTCCTGGGGTCGTGGACCGCCGGGACCCCGTCGTCCTCCTCCACGACGTCGGGGAACGCCGCGCCGTTCTCCGTGACCATGAGCGGGAGGTCGGGGTACACGTTGTCCAGCGCGGTGAGGAGGTCGAACAGGCCCTCCGGGTCGATGTTCCACCCCATGTCCGTGAGCGGGCCGGCCGGGGGGAGGAAATCCACGTGGCCGGCGCCCACCCAGGGGCTCGCCGCCCCGTCGCCGTGGCCGCCGCTCCCGCCCGTGCCGTCCCCGGGCCTCACCGTCTGCGTCGAGTAGTAGTTGACCCCGAGCACGTCGAGCCGCTGCCGTGTGACCATGAGGTCCCCGGGGCGCACGAACGACCAGTCGCTGACGTGGCGGGTGCCGGCGATGAGGTCGGCGGGGTACGAGCCGTCGAGCATCGGCCCGAGGAAGACGTGGTTGCCCACCAGGTCGATGGTGCGCACCGCCTCGAGGTGCGTCGAGTCCAGTTCGTCCTCGGGCCGGGTGACGTGCAGGTTCAGGGTCACGGAGACACCCGCTCCCTGCCCCAGCTCCTCGCGGATGGCGATCGTCGCGAGACCGTGGGCCAGGTTCAGGTGGTGGGCCGCGGCGAGGGCCTCGGCGCCGTCGGTGTGACCCGGCGCGTGGACGCCCGACGCGTACCCGAGGAACGCCGTGCACCACGGCTCGTTCAGGGTGGTCCACAGTGAGACGCGGTCGCCGAGTTCGCGGGCCATCGCGCGCGCATACTCGCCGAAGGCCTCTGCGGTCGCGCGGTTGACCCAGCCGCCGGCGTCCTGCAGGGGCTGCGGGAGGTCCCAGTGGTACAGGGTGACGACGGGCCGGATCCCTGCGGCGATGAGCCCGTCGAGGAGGTCCCGGTAGAAGGCCACACCCTCGGGGTTCAGGGGCCCGCGGCCCGCCGGCTGGACCCGCGGCCACGAGAGGGAGAGCCGATAGGCCTCGAGGCCGAGCTCGCGCATGAGCTCGATGTCCGAACGCCAGCGGTGGTAGTGGTCGGTCGCCACGTCCCCGGTGTCTCCCCCGGCGACCCGCCCGGGGGTGTGGGAGAAGGTGTCCCAGATGGACGGGCCACGGCCGCCCTCGGCGGCGCCGCCCTCAACCTGGTAGGCCGCGGTCGCGGCCCCCAGGAGGAATCCCGGCGGGAAGTTCATGCGACGTCCACCCCTTTCCGCAACACGCGGCGGACGCGCAGGTCGCGGTCGGTGACGAGGATGTCCGCCGCGGCGCCGACGGCGAGCGAGCCGACGTCGTCGCGCCCGAGGACCGCGGCCGGAGTCGTCGACGCCATGTGGACGGCGTCCACCAGCGGGAGCCCGCCCGCCACCGAGACCCGCACCACGTCCAGCAGGTGGGAGGTCCCCCCGGCGAGCGACTGGCCCTCGGTCAGCCGCGCGACGCCGCCGCGCACGCTCACGGCGAGGCTGCCGAGCACGTAATCGCCGTCCTCCATGCCCGTCGCGGCCATCGCGTCCGTGACGAGGACCGCGTTCCCTCGGCCCACGATGTCGTGGATGGCGCGGACGGTGTCCGGGTCCAGGTGGACGCCGTCGCCGATCAACTCGACGACCAGGCGCCCCGCCCGTGCCGCGGCCAGGAACTCGAGGATCGGCCCCGGCTCGCGGTGGTGCACCGGCGCCATGCCGTTGCACAGGTGGGTGACGGTGGCGCGCCGCCCACGGGCGTCCAGGGCGGGCCACACCTCCGCGAGCGTGACGCGGGTCTGGGGAGCGGAGGCGCTGGTGTGGCCCCACGACGGCAGGGCGCCGCCGTCGATGAGCACCCGGGCCACCTCGACCGCGCGGGGCGCTTCGGGCGCGATGGTCATCGTGGCCACGTGGCCGCGGCCGATCGCGAGCAGTTCCGCGGTCAGGGCGGGATCGGGCTCACGGATCGCCGCCGGGTTCTGCGCGCCGCGGTGACCCGCGGAGATGAAGGGACCCTCGAAGTGGATCCCGGCGATCTCCCCGGCGTCCGCCAGGTCCGCGAGCAGGGCCGTGGAGGCGCGCAACGCCCCCACCGGGGCGGTCACGAGCGACGCCACCAGGGTGGTTGTCCCGTGGCGGCGGTGCTCCGCGACCGCCGCCAGCGCCTCCCCGGGCGTGAGTGCGTCGGGGAAGGAGTGGCCGCCGCCGCCGTGGCAGTGGAGGTCCACCAGCCCGGGCAGGACCAGGTCATCGGTGGGGGCGGGCCGGACGTCCGCCGCGAACGTGTCCGCCGGCCCGACGGCGGCGATCAGGCCGTCGCGCACCTGCACCACCCCGTCGTCCAGGATCGCGTCGGGCAGGACGACGCGACCCCTCACCGTCACCATGCCCCCAGTCTCCCACAGCGGGCGCCGGCCGCCGGGAACCCTACGCCCGAGAGTAGACGAGCACGGAGTAGGGGCCGATCCCGATCGTGGCGTGGGCCGGCAGCCCGTCCCGTTCCTCCGGCCACGCGTGCGTGTCGGCCGACGGGAACCCGCCGAACAACTCCGAGTAGGTGCGCGCATCGGAGTTGAACTTCAGGCGCCAGTGGCCCGCGGCGGGCATGCCGACCGTGTAGCCGTGGCGCGCCTCCGCGCTGAGGTTGGCGACCACCACGACGTCGTCGTGCGGCCCGCCGAACTCCCAGCGGTGGAACGCCAGCACGTTCGCCGCCTCGTTCACGTGGAAGACCCTGAGCCCATGGCCGCGCAGTCCCCCGCGTGTCGTCCTCGAAGTTGCGCCGCAGTTGGATGAGATCGCGATAGAGGCGGACGATGCCCTGGAACCGGTCGTTCTGGTACCAGTCCAGCGGGACGTCGTCGCGGAACCACCCGCCCTGGAGGAACTCCTGGCCCTGGAAGACCATGGGGATCCCGGGTGAGGTGAAGACGAGGCTCGCGGCGAGCGTGGAGCGCTTCTGGGCGTGCCACCCGGTCGGGTCCGAGGGGTTCACCTCGTGCGGCACACGCGCGTTCCCGTTCGCGACCTCGTCGTGGGACTCGGTGTAGATCACCCGCTGGAACGCGTTCCCGTACGAGTGGGAGACCGCGCCGCGAACCTCGGCGAGGGAGCGGTCCTCGTCCCGCGGCGGGATCGCGGCCCGGCGCACCGGATGCACGAACATCGGGTCCCACTGCGCGTGGAAGAGGGCACCGTCCGACCCCGTGCTGCTGAGCTTCGCCTCTCCGCGCAGGTCCTCGGCGACGATGATGCGACCGGGGAACTCGGTCCGGATCGCCTCGTTGACCTCCCGCATGAGCGTCCAGCCCTCGGGGAGGTCGTCACCGGTGCCGTCCACACTGCGCACGTACGCGGTCATGTCGTAGCGCAATCCGTCCACGTGGTAGTGCCGCAGCCACATCAGCGCGTTGTTCCTGATGTAGTCGCGGACCTCGCGCCGGCCGTAGTCCGGGCGTGTCTCACCCCAGGGGGTGCGCGCGCGGTGGTCGTTGTAGAAGTAGACCCCGCCACGCCCGTTCTCCGACCAGCCGTCGAACTGCCACAGGTCGAGGTCCGAGGGGCCGAAGTGGTTGTACACCACATCGAGGATCACCGCGATGCCACGTTTGTGGGCCTCGCGGACGAACACCTTGAGCCCGTCCGGGCCACCGTACGCGGACTCGACGGCGAACGGGTTGGCCGGGTTGTAGCCCCAGGACCGGTCGCCCGCGAATTCCGCCACGGGCATGAGCTGTACGGCGTTGACGCCGAGGTGCTGGAAGTGCCCGAGCTTGTCCGTCAGTGTCTGGAAGGTCCCGACGGACCCCTCCCACCCGCCGACGTACGAGCCGACGTGCGCCTCGTAGATCACGAGCTCGTGGTGGGACGGGCAGTGGTAGTTGTCACCCTGCCAGTCGAACCAGCCGTGGTCGTAGATGACGCCGTTGCCTGCCGAGTTCGTGACCTGCCGGGCGTACGGGTCGATCTTGTCGAAGATGCCCGCGGGGGTGTACAGCACGTACTTGTACTGGTCGCCGATCTTCGCGCCGGGGACCTCGCCGTACCAGTGGCCGCCGCCCTCGCGGGTCAGCCAGTGCGCATCTCCGGACCACCCGTTGAAGTCGCCCATCACGGACACCCCCTGGGCATGGGGCGCCCAGACCCTGAAACCGCAACCGCCGTAGAAGGGGAGTGCCCCCATCCCGCGCATCGCCATGCATTGCCTTTCGTCGTCCAACAGCGGACCCAACCTAGCAGTACCGGCGGGCGGCACCGGAAACCGTTTGCAACTCAGAACAACCGGGACTGCGGGTCGTCCGTTCCCTTCATCGCGTCGTAGTCGAGGAGGAGGCAGCGGATCCCGCGGTCCTGCGCGATCAACCGCGCCTGCGGCTTGATCTCCTGGGCTGCGAAGACGCCCGCGACCGGGGCGAGCAGGGGGTCGCGGTTGAGGAGCTCGAGGTAGCGCGTCAGCTGCTCGACGCCGTCGATGTCACCTCGCCGCTTCACCTCCACGGCAACCGTGCAACCGGACGGGTCACGCACCACCAGGTCCACGGGGCCGATCGGAGTGGGGAACTCCCGGCGCATGAGGGTGTGCCCGGCGCCGAGGAGGTCCACCTGCTCGGCGAGCAGCTTCTGGAGGTGGGCCTCCACCCCGTCCTTCACGAGCCCGGGGTCGACTCCGAGGACGTGCGACGAGTCGGAGTGGACCTCGTGGATGTGGACAACCAGCCGGTCGTCGCTCTTCGCGTGCTGGACCGTCCAGAGCTCGCGCACCCCCCGGGCGGCCAGTTCCTCGTCCGGTTCGCGCACCGTCATGGTGCAGGGCGGGGACATCCAGTTGAGGGGCTTGTACGAGCCGCCGTCGGCGTGGACCAGCACCGAACCGTCCGCCTTGAGCATGAGCACCCGCGTGGCGAGCTCCAGCCGGGCGTCCAGCCGGCCGGAGTACTCAACGGAACAGGTGGCCACGACGATTCGCACACCGGCAGCCTACTGGAAGCTGGCGGGGGTCGGCGGGGCCGACTCCAGCCACGACCTCAGTCCCGAGTAGGCCTCCCGCATTACCACGAGGTGGAACACCCGGCCCCCGCCGCTGACCGTGGCATCGACGAGTTCACGCTGGGTGTGCCTGGACGTCCGCGAGCCGGTCCGGAGGATCTCGATCTCGCCCCGCTGCCAACTGAACCTCGGCCGCAGGACCAGGGACGCGACCGGGAACCAGTCGAGCCGGTCGGCGCCGTAGCAGGCGTACCCCTCGTACCAGCGCGGGGAGTCCGCCGCGCGCAGGTGGCACTCGAACGACCCCACCCGGGACGTGATCGACCTCATGCGGGAGAAGTAGAGCACGGCGACGAGCCCGGCGACGAGGATCAGCGAACCGACGACGCCCCAGACCCATTCCACCGGTGCTAGTCCCCGAATCCCTTGCCTGTGTTGTCGAGGACAACCTGGATCTCGTCGTCGTCACACGAGACGAAGCCCGCGACGACGTCGAACGCGACCGCCTTGCCGCCCTCCGCCGTGATGCGGACCTTGCCCGGGCGCAGCACGGCGAGGACCGGCTGGCGACCGGGGAGGATTCCCAGGTCGCCCTCCAGTGCAGGCACGACGACCGACGTCGCCCTCCCTGACCACATGGTTTCGTCGGTGGAGACCACCCAGACGTTCACTGCAGCTCCTTCTGGATCCTCTTCCAGTTCCGGTCGAGGTCCTCGAGGCCGCCGATGTTGAAGAACGCCTGCTCTGGCACCTCGTCGAAGTCGCCGTTGGCGATGCGCCGGAACGCCTCGACGGTCTCCTCAAGCGGCACGGTCGAGCCCGGCACCCCCGTGAACTTCTCGGCCATGTAGGTGTTCTGCGAGAGGAACTGCTGTATGCGCCGGGCACGCGCCACCGCGAGCTTGTCCTCCTCAGAGAGCTCGTCCACACCGAGGATGGCGATGATGTCCTGCAGTTCCTTGTTCTTCTGCAGGATCGTCTTCACCTGTGTGGCGACCGCATAGTGGGTCTCCCCCACGTACGCCGGGTTCAGGATCCGCGACGTCGAGGCCAGCGGGTCCACCGCGGGGTAGAGGCCTCGCGAGGCGATCTCACGGGACAGTTCGGTCGTGGCATCGAGGTGCGCGAAGGTGGTGGCCGGTGCGGGGTCGGTGTAGTCGTCAGCGGGTACGTAGATCGCCTGCAGCGAGGTGATTGAGTGCCCGCGAGTCGAGGTGATCCGCTCCTGGAGCTGGCCCATCTCGTCGGCGAGGTTCGGCTGGTATCCCACTGCCGAGGGCATGCGCCCGAGCAGCGTGGAGACCTCGGAGCCGGCCTGCGTGAAGCGGAAGATGTTGTCGATGAAGAGCAGCACGTCCTGGTGCTGCACATCGCGGAAGTACTCGGCCATGGTGAGCGCGGAGAGTGCGACACGGAGGCGCGTCCCCGGCGGCTCGTCCATCTGGCCGAACACCAGGGCAGTCTTGTCGAACACCCCGGCGTCCTCCATCTCGGCGATGAGGTCGTTGCCCTCGCGGGTCCGCTCCCCCACGCCGGCGAAGACCGAAACGCCGCCGTGGTCCTGCGCGACGCGTTGGATCATCTCCTGGATGAGCACGGTCTTGCCCACGCCGGCGCCGCCGAACAGGCCGATCTTCCCGCCGAGGACGTACGGTGTCAGCAGGTCGATGACCTTGATGCCGGTCTCGAACATCTGGGTCTTGGACTCCAGCTGGTCGAATGCGGGTGGCTTCCGGTGGATCGGCCAACGCTCCTTGATCTCGAGGACCTCGCCCTCCTTGAGGTTGAGGCAGTCGCCGGTGACGTTGAACACGTGGCCCTTGGTCACGTCGCCGACCGGAACCGAGATCGGGCCGCCGGTGTCGATGACCCGGGCTCCGCGGACGAGGCCGTCGGTCGGCTTGAGTGCAATGGCGCGCACCATGTTGTCCCCGAGGTGCTGCGCCACCTCGAGGGTCATCTCGATCACCGACTCGCCCTCACCCTGGGTGGAGAGGTCGATCGTCGTCTTCAGGGCGTTGTACATCTCCGGGATGGCGTCCGGGGGGAACTCGATGTCCACGATCGGCCCGATCACGCGCGCGACCCGGCCAACGTGGAGGCTCGAGGACGAGCGCCGCTCCTTGGTGTCAATGGCAGTCATTGCTCTTCCTTCCCTTGAACCTAGCTCGAAGCCAGCGCGTCGGCACCGGACACGATTTCGGAGATCTCCTGGGTGATTTCCGCCTGGCGCGCGGAGTTCGCCAGCCGGGTGTAGTTGCGAATCAGGTCTTCCGCGTTGTCCGTCGCGGTGTGCATGGCACGCTGGCGGGACGCGAGCTCCGAGGCGGCGGCGTGCAGCAGCATGTTGTGGACCCGGGCACGGGCGTGCAGCGGGAGCAGTGCTGCCAGCACCTCGTCGGCGTTGGGCTCGAACTCGTACAGTGCGAGGGGTTCCGGATCCGCTGCACCCTTCAGCCGCTTCTCGACCGCGAGAGGGTACAGTGGGGAGGTCTCGGGCACCTGCACGGTGTCGATGACCTCGATCGGGAGGAGTCGGTGCACCTCGACGACCTGACGGACCATCGTCACGAAGTGGGTTGAGATCGTGTACACCTCGCAGACGGCGTCCGGACCACTGGAGTGGTACACCTGACGGAGCAGATCGGCGATCTCGGTTGCTTCCTTGGCCTTCGGGGAGTCGGAGTGCCCGTCCCAGACCCGCGCGACCTCCCGGCCGCGGAAGTTGAAGTACGACGCCCCGCGCCGTCCGACCACGTAGAGGACGGGCACCTTGCCATCCGACTCCAGCGACTCCATCAGGTGTTCGGCCTCCCGCAGCACGCTGGCGCTGTAGGCGCCGGCCATGCCGCGGTCCGAGGTCACGACCAGGATGGCGACCCTGTTGGTGTCATGGCGCTCCTTGAGGAGAGGGTGTTCGGCCCTGAGGTGGCTGACGACCGCGGACACGGCCTTGGCGAGCGTGTTGGCATACGGAGTCCCCTGGATCGCGCGTGTGCGCGCCCGGCCGATGCGCGACGCGGCGATCAGCTCCATCGCGCGGAACACCTTCTTCAGGGTCTGCGTCGACTTGATCCGGTTCTTGTAGACGCGCTGCTTGCCGCCCATGCTCAGCCCCGCTTGGAGCGAACGATTTGCTCCCGGGTCTCGATGACCTCGTGCTCCTCGTCGGGCAGCGTGGCCGTCGCGTCGAGCGGGAGGCCGGCCTTGGTCAGGAACCCACGCCGGAAGGCCTCGACGGCTTCCCGCAGGGCTTCCTCCGTGTCCTTCTCGAGCCGCCCCGTCTGGTTGATGGTGTCCAGCACCGTGCTGGTGCGCCGGAGGTGGTCGAGGAGTTCGAGCTCGAAGCGGGTGATGTCCTCGAGATCCACGTCGTCGACGTAGCCGTTGGTCCCCGCCCAGATCACGGCCACCTGCGAGCCCACCTCGTAGGGCGTGTACTGCGGCTGGCGCAGCAACCGCATCAGGCGCGCCCCGCGTGTCAACTGCTGCCGTGTGGCGGCGTCGAGGTCCGAGGCGAACATCGCGAAGGCCTCCATCGACCGGTACTGGGCGAGGGTGATCTTGAGCGTGCCCGCCACCTGCTTCATGGCCTTCACCTGGGCGGCGCCGCCGACGCGGGA